>NZ_JAAAFU010000021.1:0-26959 GCF_019352905.1 Pseudomonas sp. Xaverov 83
GAGTGGTGGGGCAAGAGCGTTTTGCTTACTTTTGCGCTCTTCAAAAGTGAGCCGCTGTAAGAGCGGAACCGTCAGCAGCCGTTACCGCAGCAACGGATATGCCCCCCCAAGAAAACTTTCCCCCCTGCGCGTGACCCAGATCCCACAACCCGTTGATTAATGATGGCACCCGCTCAGCTATACTCCCCTCCATTTGAATGGCCCTCGAGGAATTACTGTGAAGAACTGGACCTTGCGCCAACGGATATTGGCGAGCTTTGCGGTCATCATCGCGATCATGCTGCTGATGGTAGTGGTCTCGTATTCACGCCTGTTGAAGATCGAGGCTGGCGAAGAGTCAGTCCGCGACGACGCAGTCCCAGGGGTCTACCTCAGCTCGATGATCCGCAGCGCCTGGGTCGACAGCTACCTCGACACCCTCGATATCATTGGCCTGCGCAAAGACAAGACACTCACCGACGCCGACAAGGCCGACTACCAGTCCTTCGAAGCCCGCATCCTCACGCAAATGGCCAATTACAAGGCAACCATCAACGGCGGCGACGATCAGGCCGAGTTTGATAAATTCGAAGCCCTGCACCAGGCCTATAACAAGGCATTGGCCACCGTAACGGACAACCTGCAACGCAATGACGTCGCCACCGCCCGCAAAGTGTTCGACGAAGAGCTGACCCCGACCTGGACCGCAGGCCGCAAGAAGCTCAACGACATCATTACCGAAAACAAAAACGTCGCCGACCGCGCCACCAACGCCATCGACGACGCCGTGTCCGCCGCGAAAATCAGCATGGGCGTCTCACTGATCCTCGCGATCCTCGCCGCCGGCCTCTGTGGCCTGCTGCTGATGCGCGCGATCATGGCGCCGATGAAACGCATCGTCGATATCCTCGAAGTCATGCGCACCGGCGACCTGAGCAAACGCCTGAACCTGGAACGCAAGGACGAATTCGGCGCGGTGGAAACCGGCTTCAACGACATGATGACCGAACTCACCGCCCTGGTATCCCAGGCCCAGCGCTCCTCGGTACAGGTCACCACCTCGGTCACCGAGATTGCCGCCACTTCCAAGCAACAACAGGCCACCGCCACGGAAACCGCTGCAACCACTACGGAAATCGGCGCTACTTCCCGGGAGATCGCTGCCACTTCCAAGGATTTGGTCCGCACCATGACCGAAGTCTCCACCGCTGCCGACCAGGCCTCGGTAGCCGCCGGTTCCGGCCAGCAAGGCCTGGCACGCATGGAAGAAACCATGCACTCGGTGATGGGCGCTGCCGACCTGGTGAACGCCAAGCTGGCGATCCTCAATGAGAAGGCCGGCAACATCAACCAGGTGGTGGTCACCATCGTCAAGGTCGCCGACCAGACCAACCTGCTGTCCCTCAACGCCGCCATCGAGGCCGAGAAGGCCGGTGAATACGGTCGCGGTTTTGCCGTAGTAGCCACCGAAGTACGGCGCCTGGCCGACCAGACTGCCGTGGCCACTTACGACATCGAGCAGATGGTGCGCGAGATCCAGTCGGCGGTGTCGGCCGGGGTGATGGGCATGGACAAGTTCTCCGAAGAAGTGCGCCGTGGCATGTTCGAAGTGCAGCAAGTGGGCGAGCAGCTGTCGCAGATCATCCACCAGGTGCAGGCCTTGGCGCCGCGGGTGTTGATGGTCAATGAAGGCATGCAGGCCCAGGCCACCGGCGCCGAGCAGATCAACCATGCCCTGGTGCAGTTGGGCGATGCCAGCAGCCAGACCGTAGAGTCCCTGCGCCAGGCCAGCTTTGCCATTGACGAGCTGAGCCAGGTCGCGGTCGGCCTGCGCAGCGGCGTGTCGCGTTTCAAAGTCTGATGAGCGACCTCGCGGCTAAACGCGGTGCCGTTGCGGCAGTGAAGAAAGCACTGTTCCTGGTGTTTCACATCGGCAATGAACGCTATGCCCTCAAGGCCACGGAAGTGGCCGAGGTACTGCCGCGCCTGCCGCTCAAGCCCATTGCCCATGCGCCTGTGTGGGTCGCCGGGATCTTTGCCCATCGCGGGGCGATGG
Source organism: Pseudomonas sp. Xaverov 83 (assembly GCF_019352905.1). Taxonomy (NCBI): domain Bacteria; kingdom Pseudomonadati; phylum Pseudomonadota; class Gammaproteobacteria; order Pseudomonadales; family Pseudomonadaceae; genus Pseudomonas; species Pseudomonas sp. Xaverov 83. Next base: position 2,036 of record NZ_JAAAFU010000021.1, read on the forward strand.
TGCCGGTGATCGACCTCAGTGCCTTGACCTTCGGCACGCCGGCCCAGGCGCGCACCAGCACACGTCTGGTGCTGGTCAATTATCAGCCGGATGCAGTCATTCCAGCGCGCTGGCTGGGGCTGATCCTCGAACAGGCCACCGACACCCTGCGTTGTGATCCGGCGGAGTTCCAGCCCTACGGCCTGGACAACCGCCAGGCACGTTACCTGGGCCCGGTGCGCGAAGACGAGCATGGCTTGATGCAGTGGATTGGCGTGGCCGACCTGTTGACGGCTGATGTGCAGGCGCTGCTGTTTGCCGCCGGCGAGGAGGATTGATGAGCAGTGATCAACGCTTCTTCGACTTCCTGAAAGAACGCATCGGCCTCGATGTTGCCTCGGTGGGCGAAGCGATCATCGAGCGTGCCGTACGCCAACGCAGCCTGTCACTGAATGCGCAGACCGCAGATCAATACTGGCAACAGTTGCTGGGCTCCACCGACGAACAGCAAGCGCTGATCGAAGCGGTGATCGTCCCCGAGACCTGGTTTTTCCGTTACCCCGAGTCCTTCGCCACTCTGGGTCGGCTGGCGGTCGCACGTCTGGCCGAAATCAAGCACATGCGGGCCCTGCGGATCCTCAGCCTGCCGTGTTCCACCGGCGAAGAACCCTACTCGATTGCCATGGCCTTGCTTGACGTCGGTCTGGCGCCTCATCAGTTCAAGGTGCAGGGCATGGACGTCAGCCCGCTGTCGGTGGAGCGTGCCCGTCGCGGGGTGTACGGCAAGAACTCGTTTCGTGGGCAGGACATCGAGTTCCGCGATCGCCACTTTACCGAGCAAACCGACGGCTACCGAATTGCCGACCGAGTACGCGAGCAAGTGCGCCTGCAAGTGGGCAACCTGCTGGACCCGACGTTGCTGGCCAATGAGCCCACCTACGATTTCGTGTTCTGCCGCAACCTGCTGATCTACTTCGACCAGCCCACCCAGAAGCAGGTGTTTGAAGTGCTCAAGGGACTGACCCACGTCGACGGCGTGCTGTTTATCGGGCCTGCCGAAGGCAGCCTGTTGGGGCGTCTGGGCATGCGCTCGATTGGTGTGCCGCAGTCGTTTGCCTTCAGTCGCCACGCTGAACCTGCGCCTGAGCCGGTATTTGTGCCGCTGCCTGCGCCGATCCCTCAGCGCAGTGCCGCGCCTATCCCGACCAAGCCCCGGCCGTTCAGCACCCTCAGTGCTCAGGTGGTGCCGATCAAGCCGCCGCCCCCACAGTCGGACGCCGCCGATCTGCTCAGCCAGATTGCGACCCTGGCCAATGAAGGCAAAAGCCTGGAGGCCCGTGCCGCCTGCGAGCGTTATTTGCAGAGCCATCCGCCGGCGGCCCAGGTGTTTTATTGGCTGGGCCTGCTCAGCGATGTGGCCGGCAGTGCCCTGGAAGCCCAGGGGTATTACCGAAAAGCCTTGTACCTGGAACCCCAGCACTCGCAGGCCTTGATGCACCTGGCCGCGTTGCTTGAGTCCCAGGGCGATGTCGCCGGCGCCCGCCGTTTGCAGGCCCGTGCCGCCCGCAGTGAGCGTAAACAATGACCCTGGATACCGCGCTGAACCTGGCCCTGGCCGACACCCAAGCCATTGATGACTGCTGGAACCGCATCGGCATCCACGGCGACAAGTCTTGCCCGTTGCTGGCCGAGCACATTCACTGCCGCAACTGCTCGGTGTATTCCGCCGCCGCCACGCGCCTGCTCGATCGCTATGCCTTGCAGCAGGACGATCATCGTCACGTAGCGGCGCCGGAAGTCGAAGGCGATGTGGTCACCCGTTCGCTATTGATGTTCCGCCTCGGTGAAGAATGGCTGGGCATCGCCACCCGCTGTCTGGTGGAAGTGGCGCCGCTGCAGCCGATCCATTCCTTGCCCCATCAGCGTTCACGCGCCTTGTTGGGCGTGGCCAACGTGCGTGGCGCGCTCGTAGCATGCCTGTCCCTGGTGGAGTTGTTGGGGCTGGACAGCACCAGCAGCGGCCCCAGTGGCGGGCGAATCATGCCGCGCATGCTGATCATCGCGGCGCAGGACGGCCCGGTGGTGGTGCCGGTGGACGAAGTGGACGGCATCCATGCCATTGATGAGCGCACCTTGAACGCGGCGTCTGCCTCGGGCACCCAGGCCAGCGCCCGCTATACCCAAGGCGTGTTGCAGTGGAAGGGCCGCAGCCTGCGCTGGTTGGACGAGGCGCAATTGTTGTCTGCCGTGACCCGGAGCCTCACATGACCCCCGACCAAATGCGCGATGCCTCGCTGCTGGAACTGTTCAGCCTGGAAGCCGACGCCCAGACCCAGGTGCTCAGCGCTGGCCTGCTGGCTCTGGAGCGCAACCCGACCCAGGCCGACCAGCTCGAAGCCTGCATGCGCGCCGCCCATTCTCTGAAGGGCGCGGCGAGGATTGTCGGGGTGGACGCCGGTGTCAGCGTCGCCCACGTGATGGAAGATTGCCTGGTCAGCGCCCAGGAAAGCCGGCTGTACCTGCTGCCGGAGCACATCGACGCGTTGCTGCAAGGCACGGATTTGCTGATGCGCATTGCCACGCCGGGCAACACCGTGGGCCCGGCGGACATCGAGGCCTACGTGGCGCTGATGGAGCGGTTGCTCGACCCGTCGCAAAAAGTCGCGCCGCCCGCTGCGCCGCCACCCACACCCGCGCCAGAACCTGAATTGTCGATGGAAGCGCTGCTGACCCTGCCGCCGGAGCCCGAACCCGCGCCGCCCGTCAGTGCCGAGTTGCCACGTCTGAACAAGCGCATGACCGAAGGCGGCGAGCGAGTGCTGCGGGTCACCGCCGAACGCTTGAACAGCCTGTTGGACCTGTCCAGCAAATCCCTGGTGGAAACCCAGCGGCTCAAGCCATATCTCGCCAGTTTGCAACGCCTCAAGCGCATCCAGAACAACAGTGCCCGGGCCCTGGATAACCTCGACGGCCATCTCAAGACCGTCGAGCTGAGCCTGGAAGCCCAGGAAGCCCTGGCCGACACCCGCCGCCTGTTGAGCGAAGCCCAGGCGTTGCTCGCGGAAAAAACCGCCGAAATCGATGAGTTCGGCTGGCAGGCCGGGCAGCGCGCCCAAGTCTTGTACGACACCGCGCTGGCGTGCCGCATGCGGCCGTTTGCCGACGTGCTGGCCGGGCAGGTGCGCATGGTCCGGGACCTCGGCCGCAGCCTCGGTAAACAGGTACGCCTGGAAATCGAAGGCGAGAAGACCCAGGTCGACCGCGACGTACTGGAAAAGCTTGAAGCGCCGCTGACTCACTTATTACGCAATGCCGTCGACCACGGAATCGAAATGCCCGAGCAACGCTTGTTGGCCGGCAAACCTGCCGAAGGCTTGATCCGCCTGCGAGCGTCCCACCAAGCCGGCCTGCTGGTGCTGGAGTTGAGCGACGATGGCAACGGTGTCGACCTGGAACGCCTGCGCGGCACCATCGTCGACCGAAATTTGTCGCCAGTGGAAACCGCCCTGCGCCTGAGCGAAGAGGAACTGCTGACGTTCCTGTTCCTGCCGGGTTTCAGCCTGCGGGACAAAGTCACCGAGGTCTCCGGGCGCGGGGTCGGCCTGGATGCGGTGCAGCATATGGTTCGCCAGTTGCGTGGTGCGGTGGTGCTGGAGCAGACGGCGGGGCAGGGCAGTCGCTTTCATCTGGAAGTGCCGTTGACCCTGTCGGTGGTGCGCAGCCTGGTGGTGGAGGTCGGCGAAGAGGCCTACGCCTTCCCGCTGGCCCACATCGAACGCATGTGTGACCTGGCGCCCGACGACATCGTGCAATTGGAAGGCCGCCAGCATTTCTGGCACGAAGGCCGGCATGTCGGCCTGGTCGCTGCCAGCCAGTTGTTGCAGCGTCCACCGGGACAGGGCAATCAGGAAACCCTCAAGGTCGTGGTGATCCGCGAGCGCGATGCGGTCTACGGGATTGCCGTGGAGCGTTTTATCGGCGAGCGCACGCTGGTGGTGTTGCCCCTGGATGCCCGGCTGGGCAAGGTCCAGGACATCTCGGCCGGGGCCTTGCTGGATGATGGCTCGGTGGTGCTGATCGTCGACGTTGAAGACATGCTGCGCTCGGTGGACAAGCTGCTTAATACCGGTCGTCTGGAGCGCATCGCCCGACGTGCCCAGCAAACCCAGGAAGCAGCGCGCAAGCGTATTCTGGTGGTGGACGACTCACTGACCGTGCGTGAGCTGCAACGCAAATTGTTACTTAATCGCGGTTACGAAGTAGCCGTGGCGGTCGATGGCATGGATGGCTGGAACGCGCTGCGCTCCGAAGACTTCGACCTGTTGATCACTGACATTGATATGCCTCGCATGGACGGTATTGAATTGGTCACACTCTTGCGCCGTGATACTCGCCTGCAATCCCTGCCGGTGATGGTTGTTTCCTACAAAGATCGGGAAGAAGACCGCCGCCGTGGACTGGACGCCGGCGCCGACTATTATCTAGCCAAGGCCAGCTTCCATGACGATGCGCTGTTGGACGCGGTGGTAGAGCTGATTGGAGGAGCCCGGGCATGAGGATTGCGATCGTCAATGACATGCCCATGGCTGTGGAGGCGTTGCGCCGGGCGCTGAGCCTTGAGCCGGCCCATCAAGTGGTGTGGGTCGCCAACAATGGCCTGGAGGCAGTGCAGCGCTGCGCGGAACTGACTCCCGACCTGATTCTGATGGACCTGATCATGCCGGTGATGGATGGCGTGGAAGCCACTCGCCAGATCATGGCCGAGACGCCCTGCGCGATCCTGATTGTCACCGTCGACCGCCAGGCCAACGTCAGCCGCGTGTTTGAAGCGATGGGGCATGGCGCCCTGGACGTGGTCGACACCCCCGCACTGGGGGTGGGTAATCCGAAGGACGCCGCGGCGCCGTTGCTGCGCAAGATCCTCAACATCGGCTGGCTGATCGGCCAGCGTGGCAGCCGCGTGCGGGCCGAACCTGCGCCCCAGCGAACCATGGGCAAGCGCCAGAGCCTGGTGGCCATTGGTTCGTCCGCCGGTGGCCCGGCTGCCCTGGAATCCCTGCTCAAGGGCTTGCCCCGGGACTTCTCGCCGGCCATTGTGCTGGTGCAGCATGTGGACCAGGTGTTCGCCGCCGGCATGGCCGAATGGCTGAGCAGCGCCTCGGGCTTGCCGGTACGCCTGGCCCGGGAAGGCGAGCCGCCCCAAAGTGGCGTCGTGTTGCTGGCGGGCACCAACCATCATATTCGTCTGCTGAAGAACGGCACGCTGGCCTACACCGCCGAACCTGTGAACGAGATTTACCGGCCGTCCATCGACGTGTTTTTCGAGAGCGTCGCCAGCCACTGGAATGGCGATGCCGTCGGCGTGTTGCTGACGGGGATGGGGCGTGATGGCGCCCAGGGACTTAAACTGATGCGTCAGCAAGGCTACCTGACCATCGCGCAGGACCAGCAAAGCTGTGCTGTTTACGGCATGCCCAAAGCGGCAGCGGCGATCGACGCGGCTGTTGAAATTCGCCCATTGGACAGAATTGCGCCACGATTGCTGGAAGTATTCGCAAAATGACCGATATCACACGCTGTCCTGGCCTGCAGGTAGTAATTCAGGTGACCGTAAATGAATGATTTACAGCTCGACGACTTCAAGACCGACGAAAACGCCGCCATGGTGTTGCTCGTCGACGACCAGGCCATGATCGGCGAAGCCGTACGCCGGGGCCTGGCCCATGAAGACAACATCGACTTCCATTTCTGCGCCGACCCGCACCAGGCCATTGCCCAGGCGATCCGTATCAAACCGACGGTGATCCTGCAGGACCTGGTGATGCCGGGGCTCGACGGCCTGACGCTGGTGCGTGAATACCGTAATCACCCGGCGACGCAGAACATCCCGATCATCGTGCTTTCCACCAAGGAAGACCCGCTGATCAAGAGCGCGGCCTTTGCCGCCGGGGCCAACGATTACCTGGTCAAGCTGCCGGATAACATCGAGCTGGTGGCGCGCATCCGTTACCACTCGCGCTCCTACATGACCCTGTTACAGCGGGACGCAGCCTACCGGGCGCTGCGGGTCAGCCAACAACAGTTGCTGGACACCAACCTGGTGCTGCAACGGCTGATGAACTCCGACGGCCTGACCGGGCTGTCCAATCGCCGGCACTTCGACGAATACCTGGAGCTGGAGTGGCGCCGTGCCATGCGTGACCAGACCCAACTGTCGCTGCTGATGATTGACGTAGACTTCTTCAAGACCTACAACGACAGCTTCGGCCACCTGGAGGGCGATGAGGCCTTGCGCAAAGTGGCTGCGACCATTCGTGATGCCAGCAGCCGTCCTTCGGATTTACCGGCGCGTTACGGCGGTGAAGAGTTTGCCCTGGTGCTGCCGAACACCTCGCCGGGCGGTGCGCGGCTGGTGGCCGAGAAACTGCGCCAGGCGGTGGCGGGCCTGAAAATCCCGCACATTGCCCCGGCGGAAGGCGCGAGCCTGACCATCAGTATTGGTTTGGCCACCATGACCCCGTTGCAGGGCACCGATTGCCGGCAGTTGATCTCGGCGGCGGACAAAGGCTTGTACCTGGCCAAGCACAATGGGCGTAATCAGGTGGGGATCGAGTAGGGAATACGGTCTGTGGGATATCGCAGACCTAATGTGGGAGCGAGCAAGCCCGCTCCCACATTTGATCTTCATCGCTGTCTGGATGGTGCATATCCCCGCCTTTTCGGCCAAGCGGGCTGCCGTTCCCGCCCGTTTGTCGTTATACTCGTCGGCTTTCAAAAGTTCGCCAACGAGTGCTGCCCGCCATGGAAATCAACCCGATCCTTAACACCATCAAGGACCTGTCCGAGCGCTCCGAAACTATTCGGGGGTATCTTTGACTACGATCAAAAGCATGAGCGTCTGACCGAAGTCAATCGCGAGCTTGAAGATCCGGCTGTCTGGAACAAACCTGAATACGCCCAGGAACTGGGCCGCGAGCGCGCTGCGCTGGCGCAGATCGTTGAAACCCTCGACGAACTGAACACCGGCCTGGCCGATTGCCGCGACCTGCTGGACATGGCCGTCGAAGAAAACGACGAAGGCGCAGCGGGCGATGTCGTCGCCGAGCTGGCCCGTCTCGAGGAAAACCTCGCCAAGCTCGAATTCCGCCGCATGTTCAGCCATGAAATGGACCCGAACAACGCCTACCTGGACATCCAGGCCGGTTCCGGCGGCACCGAGGCCCAGGACTGGGCCAACATCCTGTTGCGCATGTACCTGCGCTGGGCTGACAAACGCGGTTTCGATGCCACCATCATGGAACTGTCGGCGGGTGAAGTGGCCGGTATCAAGGGTGCGACCGTGCACATCAAGGGTGAATACGCCTTTGGCTGGCTGCGGACCGAGATCGGTGTTCACCGCCTGGTGCGCAAGAGCCCGTTCGACTCCGGCAACCGTCGCCATACCTCGTTCTCCGCCGTTTTCGTCTCCCCAGAGATCGACGACAAGGTGGAAATCGAGATCAACCCGGCAGACCTGCGCATCGACACCTACCGTTCCTCCGGTGCCGGTGGCCAGCACGTAAACACCACCGACTCGGCCGTACGTATTACCCACGTACCGACCAACACCGTGGTCAGCTGCCAGAACGAACGTTCCCAGCACGCGAACAAGGACACCGCCATGAAAATGCTGCGGGCCAAGTTGTACGAGCAGGAAATGCAGAAACGTAACGCCGCGTCCCAGGCGCTGGAAGACACCAAGTCGGATATCGGCTGGGGTCACCAGATCCGTTCGTATGTGCTCGATGCTTCGCGGATCAAGGATCTGCGGACCAACATCGAACGCAGCGACTGCGACAAGGTGCTCGACGGCGATATCGACGAATACCTGGAAGCCAGCCTGAAATCTGGCCTGTAAAGACTCTGTAGGAGCCGGCTTGCCGGCGATCCCCGGCCGCAGGCCGGGGGCAACGAACCTGTGATGGAATTTCAAAAGACATGAGCGACCAACAACTCGACCCGCAAGCCCTGCAACAGGAAGAAAACTCCCTGATCGCCCTGCGCAAGGAAAAGCTTGCTGCCGAGCGCGCCAAGGGCAATGCCTTCCCCAACGACTTCCGCCGCGAAAACTACTGCGATGCCTTGCAGAAACAGTACGCGGACAAGACCAAGGAAGAGCTGGCAGAGGCTGCGATCCCGGTCAAGGTGGCAGGTCGCATCATGCTCAACCGTGGCTCGTTCATGGTGATCCAGGACATGACCGGTCGCATTCAGGTCTACGTCAACCGTAAAACCCTGTCTGAAGAAACCCTGGCCTCGGTGAAAACCTGGGACATGGGCGACATCATTGCCGCCGAAGGCACCCTGGCCCGTTCCGGCAAGGGCGACCTGTACGTTGAAATGACCAACGTGCGCCTGTTGACCAAGTCGCTGCGCCCGCTGCCGGACAAGCACCACGGCTTGACCGACACCGAGCAGCGCTACCGCCAGCGTTACGTTGACCTGATCGTCAACGAAGAAGTGCGCCAGACGTTCCGCGTACGCTCGCAAGTGATCGCCCACATCCGCAGCTTCCTGATGAAGCGTGACTTCCTGGAAGTGGAAACGCCGATGCTGCAAACCATCCCTGGTGGTGCCGCAGCCAAGCCTTTCGAAACCCACCACAATGCGCTGGACCTGGAAATGTTCCTGCGTATCGCGCCAGAGCTGTACCTCAAGCGCCTGGTGGTTGGCGGCTTCGAGAAAGTGTTCGAGATCAACCGCAACTTCCGTAACGAAGGCGTTTCGACCCGTCACAACCCTGAATTCACCATGTTGGAATTCTACCAGGCTTACGCCGACTACGAAGACAACATGGACCTGACCGAAGAACTGTTCCGCGAACTGGCGCAGTTGGTGCTGGGTTCCACCGACGTGCCGTACGGCGACAAGGTATTCCACTTCGGCGAGCCGTTCGTGCGCCTGTCGGTGTTCGATTCGATCCTCAAGTACAACCCTGAGCTGACCGCTGACGACCTGACCGACATCGACAAGGCCCGCGCCATCGCCAAGAAAGCCGGCGCCAAGGTGCTGGGCTTTGAAGGCCTGGGCAAATTGCAGGTGATGATTTTCGAAGAGCTGGTCGAGCACAAGCTGGAACAGCCGCACTTCATTACCCAGTACCCGTTCGAAGTGTCGCCACTGGCCCGTCGCAACGATGACAACCCGAACGTCACCGACCGTTTCGAGCTGTTCATCGGCGGCCGTGAAATCGCCAACGCCTACTCCGAGCTGAACGACGCAGAAGACCAGGCCGAGCGCTTCATGGCCCAGGTGGCTGACAAGGACGCCGGTGACGACGAGGCGATGCACTACGATGCCGACTTCGTTCGTGCCCTGGAATACGGCATGCCGCCTACCGCCGGTGAAGGGATCGGCATCGACCGGTTGGTGATGTTGTTGACCAACTCGCCGTCGATCCGTGACGTGATCTTGTTCCCGCACATGCGGCCACAAGCGTAACCGTAGCGAAATCCGAAGCCGCCTTTTATAAGGCGGCTTTTTTATGTGGCGTATTTAAGCGTCAAGCTAACAGCGCCAGATGATCGTCCCCACGCTTTGCGGGGGAACGCAGCCCGTGACGCTCCGCGTCACCCTGAAAGGAAGATCCATCGTGAACCGCGTAATGGCTCAAAAGGGTGCTGCCGGCATCGCCGCTGCCGTGGCTGAAAGTGTTCAGTACCAGGGCCGCAAGGCCAGTCGCCGGGGCAGTGAGCAACGTCGGCAGGACATTCTCGATGCGGCGATGCGCATCGTGGTACGTGAAGGCGTGCGTGCTGTGCGTCATCGGGCGGTGGCGGCAGAGGCGGGGGTGCCATTGTCGGCCACCACCTATTACTTCAAGGACATCGATGACCTGCTCACCGACACCTTCGCCCAATACGTGGAGCGCAGTGCGGCGTTCATGGGCAAGTTGTGGGTGCGTAACGAAGGGCTGCTGCGGGAGATGGTTGCCTATGGCGACGGCAGCCCGCAGTCTCGTTCGCAACTGGCCGATGACATCGCACGCCTGACCGCCGATTACGTACAGCGCCAATTGCTCAACCGTCGCGAGCACCTGATGGCCGAGCAGGCGTTTCGCCAGGAGGCGCTGCTGAACCCGCGCCTGGCCGAGTTGGTGCGCTCCCACCAGCAAATCCTGTTGCAGGGCACTTGCCAGTTTTTCCAGGTATTGGGTTCGCGGGAACCGCAACAAGATGCCAAAGTGTTGACGGCGATTATCGGTCGGATGGAATATCAGGGCCTGCTGGGCGGTGCAGAGCCTCTGACCAGCGAAGAAATGCTTGAGATCCTCAAGCGTTACATGCATTTGGTGTTGGCTTCGGTCTGACACTGGGGAGTGTCCAATGAAAGCCTGGCGTGTCGTTGTGATCGCCTTGTCGTTCCTGTTGCTCAGCGGTTGCCTGGTGACTTTCAAGGACCCGTTGCCGGCCAGCGAGGCGGCGCCTGATGGTCTGCTTGGCAGATGGGCCAGCAAAAATGCCTGGGGCGAGCCGCTCAACTTGCAAATCAGCCGTGTGGGCGAACATCGCTACAAAGCCGTGAGCTACCCTAAAGCCAAGCCGGGCCAGCGGGATGAATACCTGTTTACGGTTTCCCGCCATGGCAGCCGCTGGTATTTGTCGGCGCCGTTGCCGGCCAAGTTTGGCGGGCATTTCATCCTGGCAGGCTTCGAGCTCAACGATGAACACGAATTGGTGGTCTACAACCTCGACCTGGACCAGATCCACCAGGCTGTCGGCCAGAAAGTCCTTGGCGGCAGCACTGTCGAAACCGTCGAAGGCGACGGCGTATTGATCAACAGCCCCATGGCCCAGGTGTTTGCCTACCTGGATGACCCGGCCAATGCTGACGTGTTCGTCGAAGCCGTGCGCTACCAGCGCGCGAGCAAATAACGTTTAAAGAGGAAGTACCGGGTGGACGATTACCAGCAGACGATACGCACCTTGTCTGATCGCATTGTGCTGGCGCAAACACCGATTCGCGTCCTCGACGCAGTGAAGTGGGACGAGAATATTCGCCAGGGATTCCTCAAGGCCAAGGGCAAGGAAATGCCGGCGGTGGACCGCGATTACTACCTGAATCGACCGCTGTCGTTCGATTCCAGCGCGGTGAAGCTGGAGTTCCAGAACATCGAGCGTGACATCACCCGCCAACTGGGCCAGTTCAACCCGGTCGGGCAGATCATGCGGCGCATGTGCAAGGAATACCGTATGGTGGTGCGGATGCTCGAAGCCCGCGGCACCGAGGATTTCGGCCTGATCTCCCAGGAGCTGTACGGCGCCGCCTCCGATGCGTTCCACGCCGGTGACCCGACCCTGGCTGATCTGGGCCTGATGATGTCGGACTACCTGAACAATATTGATGGCCGTGGCGACCTCAAGGACGAAGCCAAGACCCTGACCGCCAAGGACGCCGTCAACCTGCTGCAAAGCCGCCTGAACAAGGTGTTCGGCGAGGCCGAGGAAACCATTCGGGTGTTCGAGTCCGACGGCATCGTGGCGGACGCAGCGGCAGGCGCCGACTACATCAAGATCCGCGCCGACGCGATGTTCAACGACCGCGACGTGCGTGCCCTGGAGGTCCATGAAGGCCTGGTGCACGTGGGCACCACCCTCAATGGCCAGAACCAGCCGATCTGCACCTTCCTGTCCAAGGGGCCGCCCTCGTCGACGGTGACCCAGGAAGGCCTGGCGATCCTGATGGAAATCATCACCTTCGCCTCCTACCCCAGCCGCCTGCGCAAGCTGACCAACCGCACCCGCGCCATTCATATGGTGGAGCAGGGTGCCGATTTCCTGCAGGTGTTCGAATTCTTCCGCGAGCAGGGCTTTGAGATGGCGGAAAGCTACGGCAACGCCAGCCGGGTTTTCCGTGGGTCGACGCCTACGGGTCTGCCGTTTACCAAGGATTTGTCCTACTTGAAGGGCTTTATCATGGTTTACAACTACATTCAGCTGGCCGTGCGCAAAGGCAAACTTGAGCAAGTGCCGCTGCTGTTCTGCGGCAAGACCACCCTGGAAGACATGCGCACCCTGCGCCAACTGGTGGATGAAGGCCTGGTGGTACCCCCCAAATACCTGCCGGATCAGTTCCGCGACATGAATGCGTTGGCGGCGTGGATGTGTTTCTCCAACTTCCTCAACCATTTGAGCCTGGACCGGATCGAGGCGGATTACTCCAATATCCTTTAAGGGATTTCCCTGAAGGAACCGGGTCAAAATGTGGGAGCTGGCTTGCCTGCGATGGCGATGGTGAATCCAACACCGTTATCGCAGGCAAGCCAGCTCCCACAGTTGATCTCCATTAGCCATGGGACGCTATTCCAACCCATTCACGAGGCTTCAACGGATGAGAATCCTCGGCATTCTTTGCCTGCTACTGACCCTGAACGGCTGCAGCTCCCTGCTGTTTTACCCGGAGCGCGGCTTGCCGTTCACCCCGGAAAAGGCCCACCTGCAATACCGGGACGTGACATTGACCACCGCCGATGGCCTCAAGCTGCACGCCTGGTGGCTGCCGGCCAAGGCCGGTGTGCCGCTCAAGGGCACGGTGCTGCACCTGCACGGCAACGGCGGCAACCTCGCCTGGCACCTCGGTGGCAGTTGGTGGCTGCCGGAGCAGGGCTATCAAGTGCTGTTGGTGGACTATCGCGGTTACGGCCTGTCCGAAGGTGAACCCTCGCTACCGGCGGTCTACCAGGACATCGATGCGGCCTTCAAGTGGATCGACAACGCCCCCGAGACCCAGGGCCAACCACTGATCGTGCTGGGCCAAAGCCTGGGCGGTGCGCTGGTGGTGCACTATCTGGCAGAGCATCCCGAACGTCAGCCACAACTCAAGGCGCTGGTGCTGGACGGTGTGCCGGCCAGTTATCGTGACGTAGGACAATTCGCCCTCAGCACCTCCTGGCTAACATGGCCGTTCCAGGTACCGTTGTCGTGGCTGGTGCCGGATGCCGACAGTGCGATCAACGCCATGCCCCGCCTGACCGGGGTGCCGAAGTTGTTGTTCCACAGCCTCGATGATCCGATCGTGCCGCTGTCCAACGGCATCCGCCTGTATCAAGCTGCGCCGCCACCGAGGGTGCTGCAACTGACCCGGGGTGGTCACGTGCAGACCTTTGCCGACAAGACCTGGCAAACCGTGATGCTGCGCTACCTCGACGACCCACAGCACTTCAACGGGCTGCGGCGCCTGGGGGAAATCCCCAATTACCCGGTGGCCCCGACTTCCAACGCAGAGAACCCGCAATGAGCGAAGAACGCAACATGATCCCCCTGATCCTCACCGGCATCGGCACCATTATCGGTACCGTCGGCTGCCTGTGGTACTACGGCTATTTGCACTTCGCCAAGCCCGAGGACGCGTTGCTGCTCAGCGACTTCACCATGCTCAAGACCGTGCCGGGCGAGGACTACAAAATCTCTCTGACCCCGGCTGCCCAAGTGGCGCAGTGCGTCGATGGCGTGCTGGTGCTATTTGATACTGAACAGAAAGGCCTGACCGGCGTACTGGTCAACAGCAAGAAACAGGCGGTGCGCTGCATGGGCCAGGAAACGCCGCAACTGGAGCAGTAAGGCCGGTCGCCGGAGCGTCGCTGGAACTATTCTGGATTGATTACCACAGATTTCGGACCGATCAGCGTCGCTGATTCGGTTACCTAATGTGGAGTTATCTATATGCAAGTTAATGATTCATCTTCTGCGCAAAGCTTTGGCAATTTTGGCAGCAAGGGTATCGAAGATTCCGGATCTCCCAAAGCTGAAGCTGGCCAAAGCGCCGGTGTCTCCAAGGGGATGGGGGGGGACGATCTTTTGGAGGTACTCAAGAAGTTGCTGATGCAAGCTGAGCAACAAAGCAGTCAAGGCCAGGGTGGTGAAGGCCAAGGCCAACAGGCTGGCAACGCCGGACAGATTCAATTTGGTTGAGTGTGTGCAGGTGGTGAGAATATCGGTCTGATCCGCCTGTGCCCATAAGCAAAGAACCCCGCCAATTGGCGGGGTTCTTTATGGAGCATCAATCGATCAGTTGGCCATCGAAGAACGTGGCTTGACCGGCTGGTTGTCGTTGGAGATGGTCACTTCCACGCGACGGTTCATGGCGCGGCCCGAAACGCTGCTGTTATCGGCAACCGGGTATTCCTTGCCATAGCCCTGGGTCACGATGCGTGAGATGTCCACACCCTGGTTAGCCAGTGCGCGCTGTACAGAAGCGGCGCGGCGCTCGGACAGGCTCTGGTTGTACGAGTCTGAACCGGTGCTGTCGGTGTAGCCTTCGACAATCACTTTACGGTCCGGGTTGTCGCGCAGGAACTGCGCCAGCTTGGTGATGTTTACCAGGCCGCTGGACTTCAGGTCGGACTTGTTGGTGGCGAACAGCACGTCACCAAAGGTCACCAGCGTACCGCGATCAGTCTGCTTGGCGTTCAAGCTGTCTTGCAGTTGCTTGATCTGCGCGTCACGGGCTTGCAGCAGGGCACGGGCACGTTCGTCGCCAGCGTTTTTCAGCTTGGCTTCGGACTCACGCAGCACGATAGTGTCTTTGGCCACTTCAACACGCTGGTTGGTCAGGTAGGCCAGCTGGTCGACCTTCTTCTGGTCTTCCTTGTCGCGGTAGGCCTTGTCGGCCTTGTCCAGCCAGTCGCTGGCGTCTTTTGTTTCCAGCGCCGCTACTTTGGTGGCTTGCGGGTTGGCTTGCAGGGCCGAGAAGTTGGTCCGAGCGTTTTCCAGGTTCTGGTTCGGCGGGGTGGAGCAAGCCGCCAGAGCAACGCTCATCGCCAGCAGGGCAGGGATCATCAATTGTTTACGCATAGTCGTGTCGTCCTTTCAATTCGGTTTCGGGTGCAATGCAATCAGAAGCAGCGGCTTATTGTTGCGGCTGGATCACAGCCGGGCGCATGCCTTCCTGACGCAGCTCCTGAACAGCTTTCTGGGAATCCTTCACAGCCTGTTCGGCCTTGGCAGCCTGGGCTTTACGCTCTGCTACGCGAGCGTCCCACTCGGATTGCTCGGCCAGGCGACGGGCCTCGTCATAGTTCTTGTCGTGCATGGCGATTTCAGCTTGCTTCAGTTTGTCCTGGGCAGACTTCATCTCCACAGCTGCGAACTCGGTACCGCCGGCGCTGACAGCGCTGTTCACCGCAGATTGGGTGACAGCGTACTGCTCGGTCGGCGGGTTGCCGGCGCAGCCAGCCAGTACGAAGCTGGTGCCGATTGCCAGCGCGGCCAATTTAAGCCCGCGCAGGTGGTTAAACGAGGTTTTGGCAGTGCTGGTCTTCATCGTCTTCAACTCCATTAGGTAACTCCTGAAAAACATCAAATCCATCTCCGGCTTGCAGTTTCTGCGGGGCCCGGCGGTAAGCTCAGGACGCCTATTCAAACGGCTGTTCCAAGTGATGGCTTACTGGCTGTGACCGGAGGCTTTTTTGAATAGTTCAGCGAAGATGGCGATTTGCCTAAAAAAATATTTGACTGATTGGTCAGTGTTTAAAAGTTGGAACTTTTGCACTGCGCAGCGGTATCCAGAGCCTCTTGGAGGCCCTGAATACAGGGGGAAGCGATTTTTGTAGCGGAGGTTGACTAGTGTTTCTGCTTGTCGGACTGAGCTGACAGATCGTGCAGATAACGCCGTGACAGCGTGAGAAACCGTGGGGTTGGGCCGACGTCTTCGTACAGCGGATCGCCTTCCTCATCGGTGGCAATCACCTGCTTGCCCTTGATGTAGGGAAAGCTCGCTTCCAGCTCTTCGAGCGCTGCGCCGATCAACTCGCCGAGCAGTTCTTCGGTATGGCGCTTGGGGTACATCTCGGATATCGCCGCCAGTCTGGCAGCGGCTTCCACGTCCAGATGGATGGCGTATTCGGTTTTGGTCAGGCGACCCTTGGCGTTTTCTTCCCAATGCTGGGCCAATTCTCGGATTTTCATGGCAACCTCAATGGAGCCCACGGTACGCGGGCGATGATGAGTGACCAGCCGGCCAGCGCGGATAACGCTGCGGCTTACTGTTGAGACTAGCTGCAACTCACAAGGTTTAAAGTTCCTTGTAAGACGTCGCCGTGGGCGGCACTCTTGAGGATCAAAGCGTCCCGGATTTTCTGCTGGAGATTGGCTGATGAGCGATATCGATGCACGTTTGCGTGAGGATGTTCACCTGCTGGGTGAGCTGTTGGGCAACACGATTCGAGAGCAGTACGGCGATGAATTCCTCGACAAGATCGAGCAGATCCGTAAAGGCGCCAAGGCCGACCGCCGTGGCGCGGCCTCGGAGCAGGTGGCCGGCGAAGAGCTGAGCGCCAGCCTCAATCAACTGAAAGAAGATGAACTGCTGCCGGTGGCGCGGGCCTTCAACCAGTTTCTCAACCTGGCCAACATCGCCGAGCAGTACCAGTTGATCCACCGCCGTGATGAATCAACGCCTGCACCCTTTGAGTCGCGGGTGCTGCCGGAACTGCTGGCGCGCCTGCAGAGCGAAGGGCACAGCAGCGAATCCCTGGCGCGCCAGTTGGGTCGGTTGGAAATCGAACTGGTGCTCACTGCTCACCCCACCGAAGTCGCCCGCCGCACCCTGATCCAGAAATACGACGCCATCGCCGCACAACTGGCCCTGCAGGATCACCGCGACCTCACCACCGCCGAGCGCGAGCAAATCCGCAATCGCCTGCAACGCCTGATCGCCGAAGCCTGGCACACCGAAGAAATCCGCCGCACCCGGCCCACGCCTGTAGACGAAGCCAAGTGGGGCTTTGCGGTGATCGAGCATTCGCTGTGGTACGCCATCCCGAATTATCTGCGCAAGGCCGATCACGCCTTGCATGCCGCGACTGGCCTGCGCCTGCCCCTGGAAGCCGCGCCGATTCGCTTCGCTTCCTGGATGGGCGGCGACCGCGACGGCAACCCCAACGTCACCGCCCCGGTCACCCGCGAAGTGTTGCTGCTCGCGCGCTGGATGGCCGCTGACCTGTACTTGCGCGATATCGATCACCTGGCCTCCGAGCTGTCGATGCAACAAGCCAGCCCGGCGTTGCAGGCCAAGGTGGGTGACAGCGTTGAACCTTATCGGGCGTTGCTCAAGCAATTGCGTGAGCGTCTGCGCGCCACACGCCAATGGGCCCACACCTCGTTGACGACCACCACGCCGGCGCCTGCCGACGTGCTGCAAAACAACCGCGAGCTGCTCGAGCCGCTTGAGCTGTGCTACGAGTCGTTGCACACCTGCGGCATGGGTGTGATTGCCGACGGCCCGCTGCTGGATTGCCTGCGTCGGGCTGTGACGTTTGGCTTGTTCCTGGTGCGCCTCGACGTACGTCAGGATTCTACCCGTCACTGCGCGGCCATGACCGAAATCACTGATTACTTGGGCCTCGGCCGTTACGAGGATTGGGACGAAGAGGCGCGCATCAGTTTCCTGATGAAGGAACTGGCCAACCGTCGCCCCCTGTTGCCGGGTTACTTCAAGCCGTCGGCAGACACCGCCGAAGTGCTGAACACCTGCAAGGAAATCGCCGCCGCACCTGCTGCGTCCCTGGGTTCCTACGTCATCTCCATGGCCGGCGCCGCGTCGGATGTATTGGCCGTGCAACTGCTGCTCAAGGAGTCCGGCGTACAGCGGCCGATGCGGGTGGTGCCGTTGTTCGAGACCCTGGCTGACCTGGACAACGCAGGCCCGGTGATCGAGAAACTGCTGCTGTTGCCGGGTTATCGCGCCCGTCTGCAAGGCCCGCAGGAAGTGATGATCGGCTACTCGGATTCGGCCAAGGACGCGGGCACTACCGCCGCCGCCTGGGCGCAATACCGGGCCCAGGAACAGTTGGTGGAAATCTGCCGCGAACAACAAGTCGAACTGCTGCTGTTCCACGGTCGCGGCGGCACCGTGGGCCGTGGCGGCGGCCCGGCTCACGCGGCGATCCTGTCGCAGCCGCCGGGCTCGGTAGCGGGGCGTTTCCGCACCACCGAACAAGGCGAGATGATCCGCTTCAAGTTCGGTCTGCCGGACATTGCCGAGCAAAACCTCAACCTGTACCTGGCAGCGGTGCTGGAGGCGACCTTGCTGCCACCGCCCCCACCGGAACCGGCCTGGCGCCACTTGATGGACGAATTGGCCGCCGACGGTGTCAGCGCTTACCGCGCCGTGGTGCGGGAAAATCCGCAATTTGTCGAGTATTTCCGCCAGTCCACGCCGGAGCAGGAGTTGGGCCGCTTGCCGTTGGGCAGTCGCCCGGCCAAGCGCCGGGCCGGTGGTATCGAAAGCCTGCGGGCGATCCCGTGGATCTTCGGCTGGACCCAGACACGCCTGATGCTGCCGGCCTGGCTCGGTTGGGAAGCGGCGTTGAGCAAGGCCCTAGAGCGGGGTGAAGGCGAGTTGCTGGGGCAGATGCGCGAGCAGTGGCCGTTCTTCCGTACGCGCATCGATATGCTGGAAATGGTGCTGGCCAAGGCCGACGCCGACATCGCCCGCCTGTATGACGAGCGTCTGGTGCAGCCCGATCTGCTGCCATTGGGTGCGCACTTACGCGACCTATTGTCGCAGGCGTGCAGCGTGGTGCTTGGCCTGACTGGCCAGTCTCAACTGCTGGCCCACAGCCCCGATACCCTGGAGTTCATCCGCCTGCGCAACACCTACCTGGACCCGTTGCACCTGCTGCAGGCCGAATTACTGGCCCGATCACGGCAACAGGAAGCGGCGCAGGACAGCCCTCTGGAACAGGCGCTGCTGGTGTCTGTGGCCGGTATTGCCGCTGGTTTGCGCAACACTGGCTGACATTTATGGCGTGTTCTCAATAGCTTGCAGATACATCGCGCCGGTCGCCGTCAAAAAGGCGACCGGCGTTTTGCTGTCAGGGTTGTACCTGCCTATAAAGCCAGCGCGGCGCGGGTTTCTCCTACTTTCGGCGGCTTGTGTGGTTTGGGCCTGCTGTGTATCTTGATCAGCCTTTGGCCGTTTGTGCGGCCTGGACCCAAAATTACCGAGATTGGCCCCATGCGGCGAATCCGAGCGTCATCTTTATAAAAAATTGAGGAGCACATCGATGCGCGTCATTCTGCTGGGAGCTCCCGGGGCCGGTAAAGGTACTCAGGCAAAGTTCATCACTGAAAAATTCGGCATTCCACAAATCTCCACCGGCGACATGCTGCGCGCGGCCGTCAAGGCCGGCACCGAGCTGGGCCTGATCGCCAAGAGCGTGATGGACAGCGGCGGCCTGGTCTCCGATGACTTGATCATCAACCTGGTCAAGGAACGTATCAGCCAGGACGACTGCAAGAACGGTTTCCTGTTCGACGGTTTCCCGCGCACCATTCCCCAGGCTGAAGCCCTGGTGAAGGCCGGCGTCGAACTGGACAACGTGGTGGAAATCGCCGTTGAAGACGAAGAGATCGTGCAGCGTATTGCCGGTCGTCGTGTTCACGAAGCCTCGGGCCGCGTCTACCACATCGTCTACAACCCGCCGAAAGTGGCGGGCAAGGATGATGTCACCGGCGAAGACCTGGTGCAGCGTAAAGACGATACCGAAGAAACCGTGCGCCATCGCCTGTCGGTCTACCATTCCCAGACCAAGCCACTGGTGGACTTCTACCAGAAACTCTCGGCCGCCCAGGGCAAGCCGAAGTACAGCCACATCGAAGGTGTGGGTTCGGTTGAAGCCATCACTGGCAAAGTACTGCAAGCGCTGAGCTGATCGTTCACCCGCTTGATTGACAACGGCCCGCTTGCGGGCCGTTGTTGTTTATACTGACGCACTTTTTTTCAACGTGGATGCATACACCGATGAGCACCTTGCTGGCCCTGGACACCGCGACTGAAGCTTGCTCCGTTGCCCTGCTGCACGATGGCAAGGTCACGAGCCACTACGAGGTGATCCCGCGCCTGCACGCGCAGAAGCTGTTGCCGATGATCAAGCAATTGCTGCTGGACGCGGGCACCACCTTGTCGGCGGTGGACGCCATCGCATTCGGGCGTGGCCCGGGCGCGTTTACCGGTGTGCGCATCGCTATCGGTGTGGTCCAGGGCCTGGCGTTTGCGCTGGAGCGTCCGGTGTTGCCGGTGTCCAACCTGGCGGTGCTGGCCCAGCGGGCGTTTCGCGAACACGGCGCCAGCCAGGTCGCGGCGGCCATCGATGCGCGCATGGATGAAGTGTATTGGGGCTGCTACCGCGAAACCGCTGGCGAGATGCGCCTGGTGGGGGCTGAAGCCGTACTGCCGCCTGAAACGGCAGCCTTGCCGGCTGATGCCAGCGGCGACTGGTTCGGGGCCGGCACCGGCTGGGGCTATGGCGAGCGCATTGGCGTAACGCTTGCCGGCCAGGATGCCGCAATGTTGCCCCATGCCGAAGACCTGCTGGCCTTGGCACGCTTTGCCTGGGAGCGGGCCGAGGCGATTCCCGCCGACCAGGCAGCCCCTGTGTACCTGCGGGATAAAGTGGCGCAGACCAAGGCTGAACGCGGGATTATTTGACGTCAAAAGTGCGGGCAATTTCAGGCAAAAATAGCCAATCGTCAGAATTTGCCCGCGCTTTTAAACCTTTTACCAATTATGTGTTCTAGTTATCACCAGAGCATTTGCGCGCCATGGAAAGCGCCACTAAAATGCCATCACCGATACCGAGTTCGCATGTATGCGCATAGACGGCTTTTCATCACAGTCCTACCCCCTCAAGCGTAAGCCTCGCAAGGCGAACGTGACGGTAGACGACTCCGTCGAAGACTCGCCCGACTTTGTTGAAATCCAGTCCGACACCTCCGCTGTTTCAACGCGTTCCCAAGCGTCCAGCAGTGCACGCACCAGCGGTGTTCCTGCCCGCCAGCAAGACATGGTCTTTCCGCGCTCCATGAGCAAAAACGTCGCCAATGCCCTGGCCAGCTACCTGACCACCGCCGGCTTTGTCGAATGGGATATGGAAGTGCTGGGCCTCGATATCCATATCTGATGCGGCTGCCTTACTTTCTCGGTTGTCCGTCCTGGAGTGAAAACGCCTGGCGCGAATACCTGTATCCCGCCGACGCCCGTTCCAGCGATTACCTCGCCCTGTATTCCCACGTCTTCAACGCCGTTGAGGGCAACACCACGTTCTATGCCCGCCCCTCTGTCGCTACCGTGCAGCGCTGGGCTGAAATCATGCCCGAACATTTTCGCTTCACGGCCAAGTTTCCGGGTGACATCAGCCACAGCGGCAACCTGATTGAGCAGTTGCCGGCGGCGGAAAGTTTCCTTGGCTTGATGAGCCCGTTGGGGGAGCGCATTTCGCCGTTGTGGCTGCAACTGCCGGCCAGTTTTACCCCGCAGCGCCTGGGCGAACTGGCGGGTTTCATTGACGGCGTGGAGCGACCGTTGGCAGTGGAAGTGCGCCACTCGGAGTTCTTTGCCAAAGGCGACGCCGAGCGCAGTCTCAACCGCTTGCTGCGCGACCGCGGTGTCGAGCGCATCTGCCTGGACCCGCGTGCGCTGTTCAGTTGCACGTCTACCTCCGCGGCCGTGCTGCATGCCCAATCGAAAAAGCCCAAGGTGCCGCCTCGCCCGGCGGCGCTGACGCAGTTTCCGCAAGTGCGCTTTATTGGCCATCCGGAACTGGAAGCCAATGACCCGTTCCTGGTGCCCTGGGTTGAAAAGGTCGCCGGCTGGATTGAAGAGGGTCGCACGCCCTATGTGTTTCTCCACACCTCTGACAATCGCCTGGCGGCCCAACTGGCCCTGCGCTTTCACGAAAAGCTGATGGTGCGTTTGCCCGGCTTGCCGGCCTTGCCGCAGATTCATCGAGAACCCGAAGCGGAGCAACTGGGGTTACTCTAAGGCTCCTTTTCCCGACAGGAGTCAGTCATGGATGCCCAAACCCTTCGCGCCGAAACCTTCAAGGCCCTGCATGAGCGTGACCGTGCCTTCGTGATGCCCAATCCGTGGGATGCCGGCTCCGCAAAAATGCTCGCCAGCCTGGGTTTCGAAGCCCTGGCCACCACCAGTGCCGGCTTCGCCTTCAGCCTCGGCCGCCCGGATGCCGAAGGTGCGCTGTCGCTGGAAGACACCTTGGGCAACGCCGGGATGATCGTCCAGGCCACCTCGCTGCCCGTCGCCGCCGACCTGGAAAACGGCTTCAGCGATACGCCCCAAGGTTGTGCCGAGACCATCCTGCGCGCCGCAGCGACTGGCATTGTCGGTGGCTCCATCGAAGACGCCACCGGGATTGGCGTCGACCCGATCTATCCCTTTGACCTGTCCGTCGAGCGCGTCGAAGCCGCGGTCGCCGCTGCCCGCAGCTTGCCATTTCCTTTCACCCTGACCGCCCGCGCGGAAAACCTCCTGCATGGCCGGCTGGATTTGCCCGACACCATCCGCCGGCTCCAGGCCTACGCCGAAGCCGGCGCCGACGTGCTGTATGCACCGGCCCTGCGCAGTGCCGAGGAAGTGTTGGCCGTGGTGAAGGCGGTCGCGCCAAAGCCTGTGAATATCTTGATGTCAGGCGCCCTGAAACTCAGCGTGGCGCAGTTGAGCGAGATGGGCGTCAAACGCATCAGCGTCGGCTCGGCGATGGCCCTGGCGGCGTATGGAGAGTTCTTCAGGGCGGCCCAGGAGATTCATGAACTGGGTACGTTTACCTTTACCGAACGCTCGATGCCGTTCAGCCAGGCCAATCAACTGTTCAAGGCTTGAGGCATCGTGCGTTCCTTCAAGGTACTGGGGGTGTTGCTCGTGTTGGCGGGTGGTCTGCTGGTCGGCGTGTGGCGGGGCTGGGTGCCGCTGCCCGATGACTGGAACCCGTGGGCGCCGCTGGACGTGCGCGCAAGCCCGAACCTGCTGACCCGATTCAAACTGGGGCGCCTTCAGGATGATCCTGCGCTGTGTGACCAGGTGCTGAAAACCTCTGGGTTGCGGGTCACCCATCAGGCCGACAGCCCTGTCGATGCCGCTTGCCCGCTGCGTAATACCTTGCGGGTTCAAGGCGCTGATGTCGGCTTGAGCAGCAGCTTTCTCGCCAGTTGCCCGCTGGCCGTGGCATTCGCCCTGTTCGAGCGCCACAGCTTGCAGCCGGCGGCCCAGGCGGTATTTGGCCAGGCCGTGACGCGGGTCGATCATCTCGGCAGCTTTGCCTGTCGCAATATCTACAACCGTGCCGATGGGCGACTCAGCCAGCACGCATCGGCCAACGCCCTGGACATCGCCGGCTTTCGCCTGGCGGACGGGCGCACCATCAGCGTGCTCAAGGATTGGCCGGGTGACGGCGAAAGTGCGCGTTTCCTGCGGCAGGTACGCGACGGCGCCTGCAAGGATTTCAACGTGGTGTTGAGCCCGGATTACAACGCCGCCCACCGAAACCACTTTCATCTCGACATGGGGCGTTGGTGGGTGTGTCGCTGAGGGTCAGGCGGCCAGGCGCAGGTTGTGGATAATCAGCGGGCGAGCCCAGCGGCTGTCGAAGTCCAGGGCTTTTTGTTGCTCAACCAGCTCTTCTGCCGGGAACGGCGGCGGCGGTGGTGGCAGCAGGTCCAGTTCGAATTCGGCAATCGGCAGGTGCAATGGTCGTGGCTGAGGCGCCGGGCCAGGCTCGGGCAGCGGTTGGCCGGCGGTCAGCACAATAGGGCGCACCCAACCGCTTTCGAAGTTTTGCTGCTTTTGCTGGGCGACCAGTTCTTCCGCCGGATACGGTGGCGGGGCCGGTGGCAGCAACTCCAATTCGAATTCGGCGATGGGCAGGAACAGCGGCTCGGGTGGGGCGATCTCGGTGTCTTTCACGTCACATGCGCGCTGGGTGACGATCTGCGACAGCAGGTCACTGCCTTCACTGGGTTCAACCGATGGATCTACCGGGATTGCCACGGACTTGGCGAGCGCGCTGGGCGTGTCGCCGAGCTGTTCGGCCAACGCCTGGGCGAAGAAGTCCTGCCACACGTGACTGACCCCGGCCAGCGCTTGGGTATTGCGCAGGCCGAAGTGGTTGTGGGTCGGCAGTACACCGGTAAATAGCGAAGGAATGTCTGACATTTCTCTCGATCGTCGCTCAGCTCTGGCAAAATGCCTGATCCTTTTTTTTATCGGCCGCTTTTCGCCGATCCTTAATATTTTTGAGCGTAGTCACCGATGAGCGAACAACCAGCGGCCAGCCGCATTCGGGTCGAGGCCTTGGCCGAAGGTTTTCAGGCCCGCGCCCAGCACTGGGCCGAGCAGCTTGGGTTGCCTTTGCAGCTGGATGAGGCGGACTTTGCCTTGCAGGTGGGGGAGCAGGGCCTGCAGTTACAACAGCTGGGGCCTGATGCGCCTGGGCCGGTGCGGGTGGATTTTGTGGAAGGGGGTGCGGCGCACCGGCGTTTGTACGGTGGTGGCAGCGGGCAGATGATTGCCAAGGCGGTGGGCGTGGCGCAGGGCGTGCGGCCGCGGGTGTTGGATGCTACGGCGGGGTTAGGCAAGGATGCTTTCGTACTGGCCAGTTTGGGGTGCGAGATGAGCCTGATCGAGCGGCAGCCGTTGATTGGGGCATTGCTGGAGGATGGTCTGGCGCGCGGGGCCGAGGATTTTGAGGTGGCGCCGATTGTGGCGCGGATGAGGTTGCTCAAGGGCAATTCCATTGAGGTAATGCGCAGTTGGGAGGGGGAGCCGCCTCAGGTGATTTATCTGGATCCGATGTTTCCTCATCGGGAGAAGACTGCGTTGGTGAAGAAGGAGATGCGGTTGTTTCGGCCCTTGGTGGGGGATGATCCGGATGCGCCGGCGTTGTTGGCGGCGGCGTTGGCTTTGGCCAGTCATCGTGTGGTGGTTAAGCGGCCGCGTAAGGCGCCGTGTATTGAGGGGGTGAAGCCGAGTCATGCGTTGGATGGGAAGTCCAGTCGGTATGATATTTATCCGAAGAAGGCGCTGAAGTCCTGAGGGTTGAGTACATATCCGTTATTTAGGTAACGGCCACTTATGGTTCCGCTCTTACAGCGGGTCACTTTTGGCAAACGCCCC
>NZ_JAAAFU010000022.1:0-21029 GCF_019352905.1 Pseudomonas sp. Xaverov 83
TGCCAGAGGTCTGGTATCGGATTTTCTAGGAAGCCCAGCGTGGGCTCAAATGCTTAAGTGAACAGCATTAGCACTATGTCGGGCGTTTCAGTCGCATCGGCATGGGCCTGGTGGATGACAAGGGCCGCTGCATCACCCACGGCGTGTCCCGCGCGCTGAATGCCACGCGTAATGCCAGCGCGCTGAACCTTCGCCCCACTGACGCCACGCAGTTATCCGTGGTGGTGACCCATCTCGATAGTGCCCGGGTGTTGACGCCGCAAGAGTACGCGCCGCTGCCAGGCTTTATCGCCCAACTGGTGTGGGACGACCCGCGCCAGGCCATCACCGGCCCTGCCCCCAGTGCCGGTTGCTGCTCTGCTTCCACCCACACGACACCTGGAGAATCGCCATGAGCACACCCTTCAAACAATTCACCTCCCCCGCCGGGCAAGCCCCCAAGGACTACAACAAGCTGGGCCTGGAAAACCAGCTGCCGCAATTTGAAACCGACTGGAACAATGACCTCACCGGCTGGACCCAGTCCGCAATCATCGGCAACCCGTGGTCGGGCCTCAATGACGCGCCGCGCTCGGGCTATTACAACCCGCTGGTGGAAGGCTACGGCCCCACCACACCGCCGGCGATTACCTGGGCGCCCTTCCCCAATCGGCTGTGGACGTTCTTCTACAACAACGGCACGGCGGTGATTCCGCAATTGGGCGGCAAGGCCATGTCCATGCAACAGGTGATGGAGCTGACCGACAACGGCCAGATTACGATCAACAACACCCTGTACATGCTCTACGACCCGAACAAGCAAGGCACCCTGCTGCAACTGCCCGTCACCCGCTGCCCGACCATCGACTGGCAAGGCAAGTACAAGGATTTCTCGCCCTCGGGGCCCCGTGGCTGGCTTGACGAATACTGCGAGTGGTCCATCGTGCGCGATGCCGACGGCAACATGCGCAAGATCACCTTCACCTGCGAAAACCCGGCGTATTTCCTGGCCATGTGGCGCATTGATCCAAATGCAGTGCTGGGCCTGTACCGCGACTACATCGACCCGCAGGTGCAGCTCGAAGACCTGTACTTGCGCTACACCGCCGACTGCCCGACCGGCAAAGCGGGCGATCCGGTCATCGACCCCACCACCGGCCAACCGGCCTACGACACGGTCAACAAATGGAACGCCGGCACCGCCTGCGTACCCGGCCAATACGGCGGGGCGATGCACCTGACCTCCGGCCCCAACACCTTGAGCGCCGAGGTGTACCTGGCCGCCGCAGCGACCATCCTGCGCCCACTGGCCAGCAGCCAGAATTCCCAGGCATTGATCTGCTGCGCGCAATACGGGCAGAACTACCGCAACTCCGACCCGCATATCGGTTTCTCGGCCAACAGCGTGGCGGTGAATAACCGGCTGTCCTTGACCAATCCCATCGGCCTTTACCTGCAACAACCCACCGACTTCTCGGCGTGGAAAGGCCCTCAAGGCCAGGACGTCAGCCAGTACTGGAAAATCACCCGTGGCACCGCCAAGTCCGCCGCCAACGGCTCCGACCAGATCCTGCAAGCGGTGTTTGAAGTGCCAGTCAGCGCCGGGTTTTCGATCAACGACGTCACCATCAGTGGCCAGCCGATCGACTATGTGTGGGTGATTGCCCAGCAGTTGCTGGTGGGCCTGAGTGTGACAACCACGCCCATCAGCCCGACGCCGGATTCCTGCCCCTGCGTGAAGGATCGGGTCAACGGCGTGCAACCCTGGCCGGTGCAACTGCTGCCCCTGGATCTGTTCTACGGGCAGTCGCCTACCGACCTGCCGGCCTGGCTGGCACCCGGCACCAGCGGACAGTTCGCCCTGGTGGTGCAAGGCGCCGATCTCAAGACCACCGCCGAGACGGCGCGGGTGCAATTTTCCAATCCCGGCGTGACGGCGCAGGTCACCCAGTTCCTGCCGGATGCCTCCGCCATCCCCGGGCAAACCAACTCCGGCGGCACCCAGGGCTACTTGCTGACCATCACCGTAAGCCCCACTGCCGCTCCGGGGCTGGTGACGGTGCGCGCGCTCAACCCGGGCGAAGCCGATAACCCCAGCGCGACGGAACACCCATGGGAATCCGGATTGGCGCTGGTGCCTGGCGCCTGACTGATACGGCCCATCAGCCGCATCCACCCAGGGTGCGGCTTTACCTGCTTGCAAGGAGCGCGATGATGTCCAGGTTACGCTTAAGTGTTTTATCGCTGCTGACCAGTGTGGTGCTGAGCCTGTTCGCCATGCAGGCCGCCTACGCATCCCCAACGTCCGACGCCGACGCTTGCGTGCAGCAACAGTTGGTGTTCAATCCGAAAAGCGGCGGGTTCCTGCCGATCAACAACTTCAACGCCACCGGCCAGAGCTTTATGAATTGCTTTGGCTGGCAGTTATTCATTGCCCTGAACTGGCCGGTGAATCCCGGTTGGCCAGCCACGCCCGCCCTCGCGGGTGAGCCGGACATGAACAGTACCCTGGCGCAATTCGGTGTACCGACTGCCTCCGGGCAGCCGATGAGCGTGGCGCCCGTGTGGGCCAGCTACAAGGATGCCAACGATATCTTCCTGCCCGGCGCGCCCGCGCCCACCGGCTGGGGCGTGCAAACCCTGGTGCCGTCCAATTGCAGCACCCAGGGCAGCCTCAGGGCGATGTCGGTGGGGGCGCGCAAGTTCATGACCGCCACCTCCGAAAGCGCGATCAACGCGCGGCATGGGTTTCACCTGTCCAGTGGCACCCTCGCCTCGATTCCAGACCCGATCATGGAAGCCTCCGGCGGCTGGCTGACGGACCAGTCGCAGAACCTGGTGTTTTTTGAACGCAAGGTGGGCAAGGCCGAGTTCGACTACATCGTCAGCAAAGGGCTGTACGACGCAGCCAACCAGCTGACAGTCGCGCAGAACCTCGACAACCAGAACCCGGGCGGGCTGTCTCTGCCCATCGGTGAACCCATGCGCTCGCTGCCGCCCAACCCGGTGCCGCAGGAGCAACTGGGAGCGCTGGAGGTCAAGGCGGCGTGGCGGATCCTTACCGGCAAACCCGAGCTCTACGGGCGTTACCTGACCACCGTCGCCTGGCTCAAAAACC
Organism: Pseudomonas sp. Xaverov 83; assembly: GCF_019352905.1. Taxonomy (NCBI): domain Bacteria; kingdom Pseudomonadati; phylum Pseudomonadota; class Gammaproteobacteria; order Pseudomonadales; family Pseudomonadaceae; genus Pseudomonas; species Pseudomonas sp. Xaverov 83. The sequence goes on from NZ_JAAAFU010000022.1 coordinate 3,098, forward strand.
CGGCCACCTTGCAGTGCACCCAACAAGTGGTGGGCCTGGTGGGCCTGCATATCATCAACAAGACCCAAGCCTCGCCCAACTTCATCTGGACCACCTTCGAGCAGGTGGACAACGTGCCGGAACCCAACCAGGTGCCGCCACAACAGACGCCGCCCGACAGCTTTGCCTTCAACAACCCGAACTGCGGCACCGGCCCCGAATGCACGCCGAACGTGGCGCGTATCCAGTGCAAACAGCACCATCCCGACCGCGACTGCACCGAGCCGTTTCCACGGGACCAACCCGTGCAGACCACCCGGGAACATCCGCTGCCCACTGAACTGCAGGCGCTTAACGGCGCGGTGCAGGCCAACTTTGCCCAGCAGAGCCAGGGCAAGTCGGTGTTCCAGTACTACAAACTGATCAACGTACTCTGGACCCTCACCCCCAACCCGCCCACCCAGCCGGAACCGGGTGTCAGTGCGCAAGTGCCGCTGTCCTACGGGCCGTTTATCAGCCAGGGCAACGTACCGGTGGCCAACACCACCCTGGAGACCTACGTCCAGGGCGATAACTGCAATGCCTGTCATCAGTACGCGACCATCGCCGGCAGCTCCACCCTGGCTTCGGACTTTTCGTTCCTGTTCAACAGCGCCGACTCGGCCAGCAAGAACAGCCTGGTCAAGCGCGTGAAAGCCTTCCAGACCCTCAAGGATCAACCGTGATCCAGACGAAAAAAAGGGGCGATCAATGATCGCCCCAAATACAACGAGAGGTCCTTTTCTAACACTACAAACTGATCTGCTGACGCTCCTCATCCGTTAACCGCGCCCGTGCCTGGTCACTCAATGGCCCGGCACCGAGCACCTGCACCGGGCTGTTGGGGTTGTAGCCCGAAGTCTTCTGGCCGTCCTCCGGCTTGCGCTCCACCGGCTCGCTGCCAAAGCTCAACACCTCCACCGTAACAATCGACGCCCGGCCCTGTTTGGCCGCCGCTTGCTGGCTGCGCGCGGCATCTTCCGCCGCCTGGGACGCCGCTGCACCGGCCGCGCTCGCCGAGGTCATGGCCCCGGCATTCACCGCTGCCGAGACCGGCACGCCGGACGACTTGCCCTGGGTCTGGATGTTCGCCGCGTTCACCACCCGCAACGCGGCGATGTTGATGTTGCCGGAGACCCGAATCCCCGCCTCGCCCGCGTCGATGGTACCCAGCGGGGCGATCAGGTCGATGTCGCCGGCCGGTACTTCAGGAATCGGATTCAACGTCGCAATCCCCGCCCCGGTGCTCGGCACCGCTGGCGACAGCGTGACGTTGCCCCAGTTGTCATAGACACGCTTGGGCGGCGTGTACACCACGGTGGTCTTGGAACCGCGACCGGCGTTGATGTCGCCCTCGCCGGACCAGCCCATGATCGAGCCGCCGAAGGTGGTCATGATGCGGCTTTGGCCCAGCAGGATGCTGCCCATGGAATACAGCTGGATATCGCCGGCGCCCTGGGTGATCACACCCGCCGTGGACGGCGGTGCCGCGCCTTCGATGCCGAAGGTCTGCCCGCCGCCCGGGGTCAGCATCTGGATCGAACCACCGAAATTGGTGTGCACGCCGGAGCCGCCGAACAGCGTGATATCGCCCTTGTAGGTGATCGGGTTGCCGGCCACGTCCTTGTCCGGGAACAGCGCGGCAATCGCCGCCCGCCCCCGTACATAACTGCCCTGGCGCACGCCGCCCACCGCGTTGTACTCACGGCCGGCGGCCTTGAGTTCAGCGAAGTAAACATCACGGGCGAACACCCGTTGCTGCTCGGCAGGCAGTGCCGCGTAAACCGCACGGGCCTGCTCGCTGCTGCCGACAAAACCGAAGCGCTCGGCGAGCCAGGTGACCAGTTCGTTTTCGTAGGTCTTGGCAACCTTGCCACCCTGGATCGACAGGGGTTCGCCTGGCTGGACGAGGTTGACCGGGTCAAGGTAGGCCTCGACAAAGCGCCGGTAATCCGGGCCGTTGGGGCCGACGCCAGCTTGCATGACGATGCCTGCGCCAGGGCGGTTGTCGCCCGCGACCACCGGGCCAAGGCTGGTGATGCTGACTTCGCCACCCTTCGCCGGATCACGCCCGGACATCAGGATATTGCCGCCCGCCGTCACTTCCAGCAGGCCGGGACCGGCAACCTGGAAGTTGCTGTACAGAATGTCGCGCCCGGCGGAGACGATGGAGATGTCAGCGGGGTTGTTGTGGATAAACAGGTTGCCGGTCGACTGCTCGCTGACCGCACCAGGGGCCGTATTAAAACGACTGCCACTGCTGACAATGTCTCGCCCCGCCATCATCCAAACCGGCCCGTTACCCTCGTACCAGGTCTGCCCCGAATGCAAAAACGAGGGAGAAGAATTGAACGTCAGGGTCCGGCCGCTGCTGACCCCCACCAGGTCGCCGGTCAAGGCATAGAACCGCGCCGGTTCCGTTGGCGCGTAAGCGGCTGCCGACGCCGTGGCGGAGCCAAAGGCAAACAGAGGCCGCGGAATGGAACCCGGCGAACTACCGTTTTCCGACAGATTGTTGCCATCGACAACCACCTGGCCATCAATGGTCCCGACAAACGCCGGCCGCCAAGGTGTGGCCATGATGCCGGGGTCGGCCCCGGAAGGCGTGACAAACATACCGCCCGCATAAATCGAGTCATGGGCCAGGAATTGCAACTGGCTGCTGGCACCTGGGGCGAGCACCAAGGCATTTATCGGACTCGTATCGGCTTGGGACCCCAGGACGGCGTTTCCGTAATAAATACTGCCGCCAGCCGCCGTCGCTCGAACGATCGATGGGTAGACAGTTGCCAGGTCGGACGCTGCGGCGGAGACAGCTGGCGTCAAATTGCCCCCCGCCGAAAACAGGTCGATTGCCGTGTGCCCGGTCCACAATGAGAACCAACTTTCGCCGGTCCCACTCGTCCCGCCACGGGTAAACGATGAGTTGTTCAGCAGGACGACACGGCCCGGGTCAATCACTTGCTGCAGCACCAGGTCACCCAATGTGGTCAGGTTGAATGTGGCATCCCCCGGTACCAGGGTGATGCCCCCCACTGCCCGGCCACGGGTCGCCTGGAACGGATCGAATGCGCGGGTTTCGCCCGGGCTCTGCTCAGAGCTGTTACTGCCGTAGGTCAGGTCGATCCGGCCCGTGGTTGCACTTTGCAGTTGGGCGTTGCCCCGGATATTCACCAACTGGCCGTTCTGATCGTTTACGTCAACCACGCTGCCAGGGTTCAGGGCGCCACCGATACGCACCCGTAAATCACCACCGCCCGTCAACTGCAGGCTGCCATCACCGGCAACCCGCCCGGTACTGCCAACCGCCAGCACCAGCCCTTGGCTGCGCGGGTTGGCAGAGGCCGACATTTGATTGCCGTCCATGCGCCGAAGCACACCGGCATCACCGCCTACCTGTACATCCACGTCACCGCCGCCGAGGGTGCCGAAACCGGTAAACCCGACAAACGCATCAGCCTTGGAGGCATTGGCGGTATAGCTACCGAAATTGATCCACCAGGCCGTCGGCTGCGCCTGCCCACCGGTGTTCACCGTGCCGCTGCCCTGGCGCCACAACCAGTTGGCCACATCGGCGGAGTCGATGCCGTTATCCAAGGGGTTGGGCCGACTTGGGTTGAAGACGCTTCCCAGGATATTCCCCGTCAGGTTGCCCCCCACGTTCACGCTCAGGTTCCCCCCCGCCTCCGGGTACCAGGCACGGTACAGGCTGTCAGATGAACCATTGACGAACTGTTCAAAATAACTGTTGGTATCGTTGAGCACCGTCTTGCCGCTGTTCAGGGCCTTGGGCTGGTTGTAGGGGTCACCGGCACCGGTTGCGGTGGACGATGTACCGGCGGTGTAGACCCCGTACAGGGAGTCCATGCTCAAGTTGCCGGCACTCAGCAGTTCGAGGTCGCCCGTACCGGTGCGAATCACACTGAAACGGCTGCTGGACGGGGTCGCCGCATACTCTTTGCCGCTCTGGGCCAGGCAGTAGGCGGGCGAGCTTGCACAGAACTCATCGATGGAAGGGATACCGAACTGGTCCAAGATGCTTTGCTCGATCGGCGTTCCGACGGTGACGATAATCCCGTTGTCCGCCAGGTCCTTGGCGCCGAATTCGGTCCAGACATAGCCCACTTTCACTGCGCAGTACGCCGGATTGCCCGCACAGAAATCATCAATCGAACCCAGCCCGAAATCATCGAGGGTCTTTTGGTCGATCGGATCGCCTTCCTTGACCACCACTCCGTTGGCCGCAAAGTCCTCCACCGCAAAGGCGGTCCAGGTCAACTTGCCCTTGGCGGGCATTTCCTTGGCAAACATGCCGTAGTGGCTGTCGGCCAAACGCAGGTCGCCGCTGCGCGGATGGGCTTGCAGGATACGGCTGTCGGCCGCCTCGGTGTCGGCACCTGCGACCAACCGCAGCGACCAGGATTGCGAACCTTCGGCCAGCATCGGCGAGAGAGCCCACAGCTTGCCCTGGCGCCCCGCCACTTCCGGGCGCAACACCACCGACTCAGCCCCGCCCGGCAACTTGACGTTGGTACCGGAAGGAATCAACGCGCCGCGCGACAGCGGCATGTCGCCATTGAGCGTCACGACGTTGAACGATGGGTTGATCGCCTGAGAATTCGTCGGCAACGGCACACCTTTGGGCCAGATCAGCGCCCCGAGCTGGGTGTTTTGGGTCAGCAGGCTGCCGGCGTCCAGCTGTGAACCGGCCGCCAGGGTGTGTGCCTGGCTCAATAACGTGCCGGCTGCAAACAGCACATTGCCGGCGCTGTCGAACACTGCTGCGGCCAGCACCGTACCGGCAGGCAGCGTCAGGTCCTGGTTCAGCGTCGCTCGGGTCGGCAAGCGCGTACCGGCGGCCACGCCCACGGCCTTGATCGGCAGGTCGTAGTTGAGCACGGTGCCAGCCGGGAAAGTCGTGCCGTCCGCCAGGGTGATGCCGTTACCCGGCACGATGATCGTGCCGCCGGTAAAGTCGATGCCCGGCAACAACACCCAACCCTTGTCATCGACGGTCTGTGGCGGCGGCGCAAAACCATCGTTGATGCTGCCGTAGATGTTCAGGTCGCCACCGGCGCGCAGGGTCAGGCTGCCCGACTCACCGGAGCCATACACCGAGGTTTTCTGGCTGTTGGGGTTGAGGCTGGCGTAGCGATAGCCGGACAGGTCCAGATCGCCCTGCACCACCAGGTCACCGTCCGGGGTCTTGCTGACGATTTCCACCCCGGGCCGCAGGTGGAAGGCATCGGCATAGGTTGAGTTGTTAAGCCCGGCAAGTTTGTTTTGCAGCAGGTTCTGGTTGAGCAATGCACCGTTGATAAAGGCCGTGCTCAGCACATGCTTGCCATCCAGGTAGGCCTGGTCGATCTGCTGGTAAGGCCGCCCGCTGGCCGTCGGGTCGGTAACGAGTGGCGCATCGTCGTAGCTGATCATGCCGTTGAGGGCGATCGAGCGCGCGCCCTGGATCGTCAGGCGGCCATGGGCATCAATGTTGATGTCGTTGCTGGTGCCATCGGCGTTGATCAGCCGTGGTGCATTCAGTTCCAGGGTGCCGCGGTTGCGCCCGTCATTGCCCTGGACCGCCTCGGTGCCGTGACGCAGGTCGATGCGTGCGCCATCGGCCAGGGTCAACTGGCCGGTGCCGGAGCCGAGCACCACCATGGCCCGGTTGGGCGAGTCGATGATCTTGCCGTAGCTGTCCGCCCGCAGCTGGCTGCCATGGGCGTCGAGTACCGCGCCGCCGTCCAAGGTCAGGCCGTGCTTGCCGGCCAGGTTGATGCTGCCGACGCGCTCGCCACTGGCGTCCACCAGGCCGGTGACCCGCAGGCTGCCATTGTCCACGGAGACGTTGAGGGTGCCGGCCTTGAGGCCATTGCCGATGGTCAAGTCGCCCTGCTTGAGCTGGAAGCTGCGTGTGCCGAACACCTGGCCTTGATTCAGGCGCTGGTTGAGGTCGGCGAACTGCTGGTTCAGGGAGCCGCTGCTGCCCAGGCGCTGGGCCTGGATTTCCACGGTGCCGGCCTCATAAGGCATCCTGGTCCCGCCCGCATCGTAATAGCCACTGCTGCCGGCGAGGATCGTGCCTTGCAGGTCGACAATACCGCCCGCCGCGTCCACCGCAACCGCCCGCAGTTTGCCGGCCTGGTTGTTTTTGGCGGAGAGGTCGATGATCGAGCCGGCGGCCTGCAGGATATTGCCGCTGCCGCTGTCCAGCAGCACAGTGCCGCCCGCGCCGTACTGGGTCACATCGTTGAACACGATGGCGCGACCGGCCACGTCGACCATGGCCGCGTCGGTCAACACCACATCGCCCCGGGCCCCCAGGCTGACCTTGCCGCTGGGCAATACCACCGCCGTGGCCAGGCGAATGCTGTCGCCTTGCAGGGACAGTTCGGCGCCCTGGCCGTTGGCCTTGCCCCGTGCGCCCGTGGACGCTGCAAGATCAATCGCCCCACCTGCGGTGATGCGGTTCACCGAACCGGCTTCGCCGGTCATCAGGGGCGTGATGATATTCAGGTCGCCACCGCTGTACTGGAAGCCCTTCACCGGGTCATAGGCGCCCTGGCTCTGATACACCGAGAGGCTGCCCTTGTGGTTGGCGGTAATGCGCTCGCTGGCATTGAGGTTCACCCTGGCAAAGCCCAAAGCCAGGCGGTCGAAACTGCTCACGGTATTGGTCTGGGCAAAGGCGCCGTAGCCGAACTCAATACGCTCGGCGTTGATATCCAGGCGCCCGCTGCCAGTGCCCGCCCCGCCGCCTATCACGCTACCCGGTGGTGTGGTCGCGCCCTGCCAGATCAGGTTGGCGGTATGAATACTGGCCACGTCGCCAGCGCCACCGGCACCGTAGATCGCCGGGGTGGAGAGCATCAGGTTGCTCAGCCGCGATTTACCCGTCAGTGGGTCATAGGTGTCCAGGGAGGTACTGCCGTAGAAGTTGAAACTGTCCCGCGCCGAGAGCTGCAGGGTTTCCAGGGCCGGCGCACCGAACTGGGTATCCCCCTTGAGCAGGCGATCCAGAAGCGCCTGGGTGAGTGTCAGGCCGGCGGGCAACTGATTGGCCGCAGCGGCAGCAGCCAGGGCGTCCACGCTGCCCAGGTTAATGGTGTTGACCCCCAGGTTGAGGTGGCGGGTGCCGTAGCGCACCTGGTCGCCGAGCTGGAAGGTATTGTTGGTCAGCGCCACGATACTGCCTTCGGAGTACAGCCCGGTTTGCCCGCTGCACACGACCGTGTCACACACCCCGACCCTGATCCCGCCGCTGGGAAACGCCGAACCGGATGAAATGACATTGAGCAAGCCGTTAGACACCGCCAGCATATTGGTGACCTTGTAGATAAACCCATCGCGGGCATCGTAGCTGGCCTGGCCACGGCCGATGGTGTTGATGGATGCCCCTTGCTCCAGAACGATCGCTTTCGTGTCGCTCAACAGAAAAACTTCCGGCGCGGCGAGCGTCACGCCCTCCCGTAGCGTGATTGCGCTGTCGGCCTGATTGGTACCGCCTGCCAGAACGATGTAGTTGCCGGACTGGCCATACTGCACCGCCGTCATGCCCCCCACCAGCAGGCGCGAGGCCCCGAGGGCGTTGAGGCTGTCGTCGCTGAAGGTAATACCGCTGAAGCCGGCGGTTGCGGAGCTGCCCGCCGCGACGACTTCAATACCGCGTTTGCTTGGATCAATCACCGCCACGGCGCCACCGTAGCCACCCGCCGCCGCCTCAAAACGGCCTATGCCCTGGAACGAAAACCCATCAGCGCCGCCCCCGGGCCGCAAGGCCAGTTTCAGGGTCTTGGCGTCGACGGCGAGCATCGGGCGTGGCACCCCCTGTTTCGCGGCGTCGGCGATTGCGAATTGTGCGTAGCTGGTTTCGTTGTATTGGGAATAACGGCGCAAGGTATCGGCCGAGGTCAAAATCAACTGGCTGGCGACGCTGTTGCTGATCCCGGTGTTGGCGATGGACAAGCGCCCGGCGGTGGACCAGGAGCCATTGCGCATCCGTTGGGTGGCGGTATCACTGCCGAGCCCGGCCAGGCCGTTGATCTCGACGCGGAAAGCACCGGGCAACAAGGCGTAGGTGGACGGCATCAGGGTATAAGTGCCCGCCGGCAGCCCCGGCACTCCGGCGCCGATGGTGACCTGCTGGCCCACCAACGGATCGACCGCCCCCTTCTCCGGCGCCACCGGCGCCGCGCCGGGCTGCACGCCGGGCACGATGGCGTAAATCGGGTTGGTGCCCAGGCCTGGCAACACAAAACCGCCATTGGCGCCGAACTGCACCAACGGGCTGTAACGCGCATCCGTAGAGCCGCCACGCCCGGAGACGAACCCGGCCCCCAGCAACTCGCCACCGCCGGACAAGTCCAGGATAGCCTCAGGCTGCACCTGCACCGACTGGCCGCCGAGCATCACCCCAACGCTGAGTTCCGCGTTCTGATTGACCAGCCCGCCTTGACCGACAAACGTCACCGTCTTGCCGTTGTACGTGTAGACCTGCCCATCCAGGGTGCCGCCATATGGCAGCACAAGGCCTTTGCCACTCACCGACGTCACGCTGCCCGGCAGCAATTGCACCTGGCTGCTGCCCATGGTGCCGATATCGATCAACCCCAGGGGCGCCCGTACCACACCGCCCTGCCGCACCGTCGCGGCGCCCAGTTGCAGGCGCCCGAATGCCGAGTAAGGCACCGCGGCGTCCGCGCTGCCGGTACGGCCAATGGTCAGGGTACGCAGCGGGTCGAACGTGATGTTGAGGCTGTTGAATTCGCTCAAGTAGCCCGCAATGACCCGCGCACCGACCTCCGTGGCCGGATACAACTGCGCCGCCCGCAAGGTCATATCGCCCTGGGTCAATAACTGGGTGCTGACCTTCAAGGCCACGCCATCCGGGTTGGCGCCCGCCAGGAAGCGCAGATCGCCCTGGCTGGTCAGGTTGACCTGATCAAAGCCGCGACGCTCAAGGCCCACCAGGCTGTCGTCGGCCTGGCGCAGTTTGCCCTTGCTGCCAAACAACACGCTGCCGCGCACATCGATCAAGCTGCCGCTGGCATTGAACTGCGCCTCGGTGGCGCGCAGCGATGGTAACGGCAACACCGACACCGGGTTTACGTAGAACTCCCGGGCCGGCGAATCCATGCCGGACAGCAGCAGGTAGGGTGCCGACAGATTCACCCGGGCATTGGCCGTTGCGCCCTCACTGAGGTTGAAGGCACCGCTGTACAGGCGCAGGCCCTGGCCCATGGCCAAGGACACATCGCCGTCGAAACTCAACAGGCCGTTGCTCATCAACGCCAGATTGTCGAAACCGCCCGCACTGACCTGGTCTACACCCAGGCGAGCATGGCCGTATTCCAGACTGTCGGCTGCGTCGGCGGCGGTGCCGGCGAGCGGGTGGGTCTGATGGGTCTGGCCTAGCACCAGTTCGCGCACCTTGAGTACCCGGTCCGTGACACTGCTCTTGGTGTAATACGGGCTGTCCAGCGCCACGTTCAGGCTGCCGCCCGCTGCGCCGGCACCGCCGGCCCGGGCTACCAGACTGCCGTCCAGGTACAAGCCATTGTTGGACGCCAGGCTGATGCTGCCGCCATTGCTGGCCACCCGGGTTGCGCCCTGCCCCGGTACATCCAACACGGCTTGCGTGCCCGACGCGTCCAGCCGGGCGCCCTCGCGTACCATCACAAACAGGTCACTGGCCGTGACCGTCCCGGTGCTCAGGTTGATCTCGCCACCGATGCTGATCTTGCCGCCGTCGCGGACCAGCCCGTATTGGCTCCCACGATTGTCCACAGCGGTCGCGGCCCGGGCGGCGACATCGATCAGTGCGTTTTCACCCAGCCAGATGGAGCGGCCATGCCCGATCGCGTTGGCTTGCTCGAACGCCCGCGTGGTCAGGCCGTTCAGGTTGACACTGCCACCCCAGGCATTGAGCGTGCCGTCGACCGTCAGTTGGCCGATGCTGCGCAGATTGATTGCCTGGCCCGGGTCGACGCTGATCACCGCACCCTTGCCCACCACCAGTGCCGTTGTCGGCAATTGCGCCGCAGGCGACTCCAGGTGGCCGGCGGAAAGGGTCAGGCTGGCGCCCCGCCGCTGAGTGAGTACGCCCTTGCTGGCGTCTTCCTGGTAAAGCGGCGGAGTCCAGCGTTCCATAACGCTGGCCGCATCGCCGCCGCCCGGCGTCGTGGCGGCCTGCTCCGAGAGCCGGTAGGCCGGCACGCTCACATCAACCTGAGTGCCATCGGTGACCAGCAACCCTTCGTTGCCGGTAATGTCATAGGCCGAAAAACCCTTGTTGAAAAAATCCCCGGGCAACTGCAAGGTCTTGGCGTCCGGCGCCTGCGGGCTCTCGCCGATCTGCACCTGGTTGGCCTGCAAGGTCAAGGTGCCGCCTGCGCTGACGCCATAGCCGCGAATCTCCGCGCCCAGGTCCAAAGCCCCCAGTGCGCCCACGGTCACGTCGCCGCCCTTGCCGCCCCGGACTTTGCCATCCAGGCCGATGGTTGCCCCGGACGACGTGTCCACCCGGCTGCCCGCTGCGAGGTTCACGTCCCCGGAGCTGCGCAACGACACTTTGCCACCGTTGATATACGCCACCCCGTCAGTGGCCGATGGGTCCAGCGCCAGATTATTCCAGCGCCCGGAACTGTCCAGCCTGACCCCGGCGGCCACATCGAGCCGCCCGGTGCCCGGCAGAATCACGTCGCCGACGACATTGGAGCGATTGAGGTCGACCTGATTCAACAGGTTGCCCGCGTTGATGCTGCCGCCGTGGGCCGTGAGGTTGGCATTGACTGAAACCACAGGGCCGAACAGGGTGATGTCGCCGCCGTCCGCCACCTTGAGTGCGCCATGGACGTCAATCCGCTGCTTGGCGCCGACCTTGATCGCGCCCAACCGGTAACCATTGAGCAGGTCACTGTCGAGCACCAGTTTGCCCTGACGCTCGGTCGGCAGCGCGGTGGCCAGGTCCAGGCCGTCGGCAATTTTTTGCGTGGCGCTCTCGATCAGCACCTGGTCGATGGTCGGGGTCAAGGCGTAGCGCAAGGTGCCGGTGGCCTTGTTGTAGACCGGCGTGTACTGGCCAATGATCAACTGCGCCCGCTGGGCCATGGCCTGCTGTGACTGCTGATATCCATCAAGGTTGATATTGGGGGCCTGGGTCTGGCGATCGCCCTGGAATACATCGCTGATCAACTGGCCTTCCAGCACCGCGTTGGTGGTGCCCACCACCAGCTTGCCGGCGTCGCGGCCCACGGTGTAGCCCGCCTCGTAGCGGCTTTGCTGGGCCACCAGCGGGTTGTAGTAGAAATCACTGCGGCCCCAGCGGGCGCTGGTGTCTTCAAAGCCTTTGTAGATCCCCGCGTAGAGAATGTCCGCAGGGGCTTTCGACAGTTCATAGAGCTGGCCATCAGGCCCCTTGAGCCAGGTCTGGCGGATGTAGCCGGCCTGCACATCGACGGTACCGCCCGACAGATTGACCTGCGCCCCCTGCTGGGTCACCACGTCCTTGCCGGTGAACGTCACGGTGCCGCCCTGGGCCATCCACTCGCCGATCGAGTGGCCCTGGGTGCCCAGGTAACCGCCGACTTCCAGCAGCCCGCCAGCGGTGTACCAGCGGTCCGTCGCATAGCCGTTGGTGCCGGCCGGGACGAACACCAGGTCCCGCAGGTCGACCCATACGTCGTTGTTGATCAATTGCCCGCCGTCACGGTTGACCGGCGCATCGCGCTGCTCGTTGCCCTGCACGTTGATCTTGATGTTGTTGGCTTCCATCGCCACCTTGACGCCAATCGCGCCAGACACATCAATCATCGCGCCGTCGCGTACCAGGCTGCGTTGGCTGGCGCTGACGGCCACTTGGCCGCCGGTGGCCAGGGTGATCGAGCCTTTCTGGAAGTCCACGGTGCCGCCGCTGACGATCTCGATCCGCGATTGGTCGGTGCGGTCGGCCACCGCACTGAGGTTGTTGAACTGGCCGGTGATCAGGTTGGCGGGCAGGCCGTCGAGCTTGCTCAAGCCATTGTCCTTCTGGCTGTTGAGGGCGGTGCTGCCACTGGCGTCCAGCAGGATCGCCGTGGTGCTGCCCTCGCCCAGGGTCACGCTGCCGGTGGCATCGCTGGCAGCGTTGAGCAAGTGAATCGTGCCGCGGGTATCCACCGAGGTGCTGGCCAGGGCCACGCCGTTCTGCTGCACCTGGTGCCCCGTGAGGGTGATGTCGCCGGTCGACGCCATGATCAGGCCGCTGTTGCTGACCTTGCCCGACGTGCTGCCGGCCTTGAGGCGGGTGGCCACTTCATTGCCACGGGTGGTGGAGCGGTCGTTGCCGGTGGTGCCGACGCCCTTGCGGATATAAAAACTGTCGCCGGCGGCCAGGGTGGCCTGGCCCTTGGCGGTGATGATGCTGCCGGCGTTCTCGACTTCCGAGCCCAGCAGCAAGGCATAGCCACCGGCGTCGGTGGAGGTGGCCGGGTTGTGAGTCTGGATCAACGCGCCGCGCTGCACCTCGACCTTGCCCGCCGCGTCGGTGAAAGTCGGCTGGGTGCCGTTGGCATCCACATAAATCCCGCGCTGGGTGAATTGGTCATCGCTGATGGTGGCAGCCGCCGCCACCAGGTTGCGCACATTGACCTGGCTGCTGCCGCTGAAGATCACCCCGTTACGGTTCATGATCATCACGGTGCCGGGGGCGTTGATCTGGCCCTGGATTTCGCTGGGGCGCGCGTTGGGATCATTGACGCGGTTGAGCACCGCCCAATTCGACTGCTGCTGGAAATCGACCGTGGTGTTGCGCCCGACGTTGAAGGTTTCCCAGTTGAGGATCGCCTTGTCGGCGGTCTGCTCGATGCTGACGGTGGTCTTGCCACCGGACTGGCTTTGGGTCGGGCCCTTGGCGTTGGTCCAGCCCTGGGTCAGGCTGTTGTCCACCTGCAAGCCGCCCTTGCCGAGGCCGTCGGGAATCGTCGAGACCTGGCCGAGCGCCGCTTGCCGGCCTGCCGCTTGTGCCGCTTGCTGGGCCGCAATCGCCGCAACACTGTTGTTGAGCGTGCTGATGGAACGTGACAGCTGCTGGTTCGCCCGCGCCTGCTGATTCAACGACGGAATTCCCGGCACCTGCGCCCCGTTGAGGCGGGCCGCAGTCGCCGCCTGGGCGGCACCCTTGTCGGCAAACCAGCCGGAGCTGAACGCTGTCGCCGCGTGGGCGCTGCCTGCCACCATGAACAAGGCAATCGCTTGGGCCAGTGGCTTGAGGCGCAGGATCGTCTGGCCGCCAGGGCCTTGGGCATTCAGGTTGACCGGTGGTTTGCAGCGGACCATCAGGAAGCTTCCTTCTTTGTTATTGCCCATGGGGAACTGGCGATGTGCGTCATGTATGGGAGTTAGGCGGTTGGCGAGGGGCGGGACTGAACTTCTGTCATGGAAAGTTCATGTAAGGCTGCTAGCCCGGCCGCCAACGCAAAAAATCAGCAACGGCACAGGCCGTTGCTGATCGGGTGTTGCCGGTCGGTAAAAGCGTGGTTTACAGCGGACGACCGATGGCGTTGCAGACATCAGACTTGCCGATGCTCAGCGCGCTGGTTGCGGTGACGAAGTTGCTGGTGATCGCGGCTTTCCAGGCAGTTGGCAGCGGCACAAAGCGGTTGGCCTTGATGGCATTGTCGTTGGTGTTGAGGGCGCTGGCACCGTAGTGACGGGTGAAGAACGCACGCACTTGCGAGGTTTGGGTGGCGTCGGCGTAGCACTGGCTGAAGATCAGGTTGGTGAAGCCCAGGATTGGATAGCCGGTGCTTGGGTAAGGCACGACGCTTGGGTCATTGGCGTCGGCAGCAGCAGCAAATACTGGTACCCAGGCGTTCTGCAGGGCGACGTTGGCAGCCGCCGGTACTGGCACAGCAGCAATGGCAGCGGAAACGTTGTCAGGGGCTGGAGAAACACCGGCGACCTTGGCCACTTTGGTGGCGTCATCCAGGCCAGCCAAGGTAGGAGCGGCATAGTCCGGGCTCATGTAAGTGATGCGACCATCACCGGCGTTCAGCGCGTCCATCACGCCTTGGCTGGTGACGGCAGGCACGGCACCTGCCGGCACGCCGAAGCTGTCTGCAAAGTTGGTGGTGACCACAAACTTCTTGGACTCATTGACGCACTTGGCTGCCAGGAAACGGGTGAACAGCTCGGTGGTGCCACTGGCTTCGTTACGGTAAACCACCACGATGTTACCGGTGCGACCGGTAGCCGGGAGTTGGTCCCAGGTGGTGATACGGCCCGAGAACACGCCGCACAGTTGATCAACGCTCAGGTCAACCGCGTTGGTACCGGCCTTGTTGAATGGAATGGCAACCGAAGTGGCTACCGAAGGCACTTGAATCAGCTTGCCCCAGGCCGCTTGTTTGGTGGAGGCGTAGGTGGACAGTTCAGTCGAGGTCAGCTTGGAGTCGCTGCCCGCCCAGTGCACGTTCTTGGTGCCGGTCCCGAACTGGCTGTAGTCGTTGTTCAGGAACGCCAGTTTGCCTTTGCCGCTGCCCACACCGATGTACGGGGCGAAACCGGCAGTCAATACGCCGGAGGTCTGGTACAGCGGTTGTGGCAGGGTGGCGCCACCGCCGTTGATGTCTGCCATGGCAGCCTGGGCCGAGCACAGTGCAGCGAGGGTCATGGATACCGCGAGAACGTTGCGCTTAAACATGAAGAAGCTCCTTTCGTCGTGTTTGTACGTTGGGGTAGATGACGCTATGGCTTCGGTCCCGGGCTGTGGTTCGGGAGGTAGCGAGGGGTGAGGCCATGGGTATGAAATCTCGCAGCATCCGATGACAGCTAAAGGAAAAAACCTCGGGAGGAACGGCTTGATTTTTAAAAAGATTCTCGGGTGTTTTGGTCATGCTTTTGGACGGTTTGGAGGTGAGATGACAGCGGGGTTTCAGCGCGGATTTCGAGTGCCGGGCTGGAGGCGGCACAGGCCGTGTGGCGGGGTTGGGCAGATGACAGAATGAGGAACCCGAGTTTGGGACCCGCGTGTCAGGCGCGCGAAAATAGTCTTGAAGAAACGCAGTTAAAATGTGGGAGCTGGCTTGCCTGCGATGGCGGCGGGTCAGCTTGCATCCTGGGCGACTGACACACCGCTATCGCAGGCAAGCCAGCTCCCACATTTTTGACCGCGTTTCGCCAGCGACTAGGTCACCAGTTGGTTGATTTCGATGATCGGCAGCAGTACTGCCATGACGATGACCAACACAACGGCGCCCATCACCACGATCATCAAGGGTTCAAGCAACGCCGTCATGCCCATCGCCCGACGTTCGATATCCCGGGACAGGGTTTGCGCCGCACGCTCGAGCATCGGCGGCAGGGAGCCGGTTTTTTCGCCGCTGGCGATCAGGTGGATCAGCACCGGCGGAAAGACCTTTTCCACCGCCAGCGCCGGCGCCAGATTGACGCCCTCGCGCACCTTGGCGGTGGCGTCGCTGACGCACTGGCTCAGGCGGTCGTTGGACAGGGTCTGGCGCGCGGCTTCCAGCGCCCGCAGCAACGGCACACCTGCCCCGCCGAGAATCGCCAGGGTCGAGGCAAAACGCGCGGTGTTGAGCCCCAGCACAAAGCGCCCGATCAGCGGCAGGCGCAGCACCCGGCTGTGCCAGTTCAACCGCGCCACCGGGTTGCGCAGGTACAGGCGCCAGCTCCAGAAACCACCCACGATCCCGGCAAAACACAGCCAGCCCCAGGCGCGGATAAAATCACTGGCGTTGAGCATCGCCAACGTCAGCCCCGGCAGGTCCTGGCGGGCCTGGGAAAACGCACTGACCACCTGCGGCACCACGTAGCTGAGCAGGAAAATCACGATGCCGATGGACACCAGCCCCACCACGCCCGGGTAAATAAACGCCGTGAGGATCTTGCCCCGCAGGTTATTGCGTTCCTCGATGTAGTCGGCGAGGCGCTCCATGACCTGGGCCAGGTCGCCGGACTCCTCCCCCGCCGCGATCAGCGCCCGATAGATCGACGGAAAGTCCCGGGGCCGCGCGGCCAACGCATCAGCCAGGCGCATGCCGCTGCGCACATCGGCGCGAACCGCGCTCAAGGTCTGGGCGATGTGTTTTTTCTCGGCTTGCTCCACCGTGGCGCTCAACGCGGCCTCCAGCGGCAGGCTCGCACCGAGCAGGCTCGCCAGCTGGCGCGTGGCCCAGGCCAGGTCATTGTCCGAGAGCTTGGCACCGAACCGGCTGCTGCCGCCGGCTTGCGGGTTGTTGTTCTCGATCTGCACCTGCAAGGCCGTCAGGCCCCGGCTGCGCAGGTTGGCAAAGGCGCCGCTCTGGCTGTCTGCCTCAAGGTGCCCGGACTCCAGCTTGCCGGTGGCGTCGGCGGCTTCGTAGCGGTATCGGTTCATCAGGCGTCCCGTGTTACGCGCAGGATTTCTTCGGGGGCAGTGGCGCCGCTGCGCACCCAGCGTTCGCCGTCTTCGCGCATGCTGAACATGCCGGCGCGGCGGGCTGCCGCTCTCAGGTCTTGTTCGCCAGCGCCCTGGTGAATCAGCCCGCGCAGCTCATCATCGATGCAGAACAATTCATGAATACCGGTACGCCCGCTGTAGCCTATCTGGTTGCACTGCGCACACCCGACCGGCCGCCAGGTGCCGGGCGCCGCCGGGTCTTCCTGCTTGCAGTGGGGGCACAGGCGGCGCACCAGGCGCTGGGCCAATACACCGAGCAGGGATGAGGCCAGCAGGAACGGTTCGACGCCCATGTCGATCAGGCGGTTGACCGCTGAAACGGCATCGTTGGTGTGCAAGGTGGCGAGTACCAGGTGGCCGGTGAGGGAAGCCTGGACAGCGATTTGCGCGGTCTCCAGGTCGCGGATTTCGCCGATCATGATGATGTCCGGGTCCTGGCGCAGGATCGCCCGCAGGGCCAGGGCGAAGGTCATGTCGATCTTGGCGTTGACCTGGATCTGGCTGATGCCCGGCAGGTCGTATTCCACCGGGTCTTCGACGGTCAGGATATTGCTGGTGCTTGCATCCAGCCGGGCCAGGGCGGCGTAGAGGCTGGTGGTCTTGCCGCTGCCGGTGGGGCCGGTGACCAGCACGATGCCGTGGGGTTGGCGGATCAGGCTGTCGAGTTTGCTCAGGACGGCGGGGTCCATGCCTAGGGTTTCCAGTTGCAGGCGGCCGGCTTGTTTGTCCAGCAGGCGCATCACCACGCGCTCGCCGTGGCCGGTGGGCACGGTGGAGACGCGGATGTCGATGGGACGACCGGCGACGCGCAGGGCGATGCGGCCGTCCTGGGGCAGGCGTTTTTCGGCGATATCGAGTTGGGCCATGATCTTGATGCGTGAGACCAGGGCGCCGTGCAGGGCTTTGCGCGGGGACACGACATCGCGCAGGGTGCCGTCGACGCGGTAGCGCACCACGGAGTGGGTTTCGTAGGGTTCGATGTGGATGTCGCTGGCTTCGTCGCGGGCGGCTTGGGTGAGCAAGGCGTTGATCATGCGGATCACCGGGGCGCCGTCCTGGGTGTCGAGCAGGTCGGTGATTTCGGGGATGTCTTGCATGAGGCGGTCGAGGTCGACTTCGTTTTCGGCGGCGCCCACCACGGCGGCGGCGCTGCCGGTGTCGGCGTAGGCGCTGGCCAACAGGCCGTCGAGTTCGTCGTCGCGTACCTGGATGAGGTGGGTCTGGCCGAACTGGCGGTGGACTTCGCTGATGGACCAGCCGGGGGTTGAGGGGCAAATGGTCAGCGTCGGGCCCTGGGGTCCCGGGTGAAGGAGGATGCGTTGGGATTTGGCCCAGGCGTAAGGCAGGAGGCTCATGCTTTTGGGCTTCGTTTGGCTGTGTACATATCCATTCCTTCGGTAACGGCTGCTTATGGTTCCGCTCTTACAGCGGCTCACTTTTGAAAAGCGCAAAAGTAAGCAAAACGCTCTTGCCCCA
>NZ_JAAAFU010000005.1:0-23525 GCF_019352905.1 Pseudomonas sp. Xaverov 83
GGTGGGGCAAGAGCGTTTTGCTTACTTTTGCGCTGTTCAAAAGTGAGCCGCTGTAAGAGCGGAACCCATATCAGCCATCACCCAAATAACGGATATGTACTCACCCCAGGGTCCGTAACAAAACCGTCATCCCCCTGGGCTAGGCTCGCGGGCTTGAATGCCCCCGAGTCCCAATCCATGTTCAAAGGCCTCCTATACGCCGCGCTGCTGTTCACCCTGACAGCCCACGCCGAAACCTGGCCGGAGAAGGATTGGTCCCAAGGCCAGCCCCTGACCGGCCCGGCCGCCAAGGCCTTGGATGACTACGCCTTCCCACCCCGCGACGACACCACCCGCAAAGGCATCCGCACCGACGCCTTGCTGATCATCCGCGACGGCCAGATCATCTACGAACGCTACGCCGCCCCCACCACGGCCAGCACCCCGCACTTGACCTGGTCCATCAGCAAAAGCCTGATGGCCACCGTACTCGGCGTGGCATTCGGCGAAAACCGCTTCAAACTCAGCGACCCCGCCGCTCGCTTTTACCCACCCATGAAACAACACCCAAGGGTGACCATGGCCGACCTCCTGCACTGGGCCTCGGGCCTCGACTGGCAGGAAGACTACGAATTCGCCCCACTGAAATCCTCGGTGGTGGCAATGCTCTACACCCGCGGTCGCCATGACATGGCTGAATTCAGCGCCGACACCACCACCTTCAGCCCCCCCGGCCAGGCATTCCGCTACTCCAGCGGCGACAGCAATATCCTGTCCGCCACCCTCAAAGGCATGCTCGGCCACAAGGCCTACGTCGACTACCCATGGACCGCCCTGTTCCAGCCACTGGGCATCCGCAACGCCACCTGGGAAAGCGACGCCGACGAAACCTTCGTCGCCTCTTCATACGCCTACCTCACCGCCCGCGACCTGGCGCGCGTCGGCCTGCTGATGCAGCGCGACGGTCGCTGGGGCGAACGCCAGTTACTGCCCATGGAGTGGATCGCGTTCAATCGCCAACCCTTCGACCACTACAAGCCCGGCCAGGACGAAGCCGTCCCCGGCGGCCAATGGTGGCTCAACCGCGAAGTGCAAGGCGCCGCCAAACCCTGGCCAGACGTGCCCGCCGACACCTTCGCCGCCCTTGGCCACTGGGGCCAGGCGCTCTACGTGATGCCCGATGAGCACCTGGTGATCGTGCGCTACGGCGACGACCGCGACGGTAGCTATCGCCATAACGAACTCCTCAAGCGCGTCCTCGCGGCGGTGCAACCATGATCCGCCGTCATCCCTTCATCAGCCTGTTGATCCTGCTGCTACTCATGTTGCTCGGCTGGGTCTGGCACGAGCGGGTCAACCTGCAAGCCTTCCCCGACATCATCGCCGCCTACACCGCCAAGGAGTACTGCTCCTGCCGGTACGTGGAAGGCAATCCCGCTGATTATTGCCTGGGTTATGTGAAGCAATACGTGCCCACCAGCGCTTTCGCCGACAACCCGGAAAAACACCGGGTGACCGCCAGCGGCCTGGGCCGCACCCACAGTGCCCAATGGCTGGGCCAACGCGAGGGCTGCCGACTCTTGCCATGAGGTTCCACAGGGTGGAACCACCTTTGATTGTCCTCCTGCGCACATCGCGGTTATCTGGCGGTGTGCAACGAACAAGAACGGGAACACCCGCCTGCGAGGAGAATCACCATGAGCCCACACCAGCACATCCTGGATTGGCTGAGCGATGTCGCCAGCGACCTGCACGCCGTGCGTCAGGACATTCACGCCCACCCCGAACTGGGCTTTGAAGAAAACCGCACCTCCGCCCTCGTGGCGCAATCCCTGCGAAGCTGGGGCTATGAAGTCCACACCGGTATCGGCCAGACCGGCGTGGTCGGTGTGCTGCGCAATGGCAGCAGCGCGCGCAAGCTGGGGATTCGTGCCGACATGGATGCCTTGCCGATCATCGAAAACACCGGCGCCAGCTACAGCAGCCAACACGCCGGCTGCATGCACGCCTGCGGCCATGACGGCCACACCACCATGCTGCTGGGCGCCGCCCGTTACCTGGCCGCGACCCGGCAGTTCGACGGCACCCTGAACCTGATTTTCCAGCCTGCCGAAGAAGGCCAGGGCGGCGCCGAAGCCATGCTCGCCGACGGCTTGCTGGAGCGTTTTCCCTGCGACGCACTCTTCGGCATGCACAACATGCCGGGCTTGCCCGCCGGCCATCTGGGTCTGCGGGTCGGGCCGATGATGGCCTCCCAGGACCTGCTCACCGTGACCCTCGAAGGCGTCGGCGGCCATGGCTCCATGCCGCACCTGACGGTCGACCCGCTGGTGGCCGCCGCCAGTATGGTCATGGCGTTGCAGACCGTGGTGGCGCGCAATATCAATGCCCAGGAAGCCGCAGTAGTGACCGTCGGTGCCCTGCAAGCGGGCCAGGCTGCCAACGTGATTCCCCAGCAAGCACTATTGCGTTTGAGCCTGCGTGCCCTGGATGCGAACGTGCGTGAGCTGATGCTGGAGCGGGTCAAGGCGATCATCCTGACCCAGGCCGCGAGCTTCGGCTGCACCGCGCAGATCGAACATCGGCCGGCCTATCCGGTGCTGGTCAACCACCCCGAAGAAACCGAATTCGCCCGCCAGGTCGGCGTCGCCCTGCTGGGTGAAGATGCCGTCGACGGCAACACCACCAAGCTGATGGGCAGCGAAGACTTCGCCTGGATGCTGCAGCGCTGCCCCGGCAGCTACCTGTTTATCGGCAACGGCGTCTCGCGGCCGATGGTCCACAACCCCGCCTATGACTTCAACGACGACATCCTGTTGACCGGCGCCGCCTACTGGGGCGCGCTGGCCGAGAGCTGGCTCAAGCCCGCCTGACGACCTCTTTTTTCTGCCGCTGGACCCTTTCCCAACAGGTTGAATGGAGTGTTCCTCATGCAGACTGCAAAACAGGGCGTATCCCGCACCCGCCAGGTCGTGGCGGCGGTGATCGGCAATGCGCTGGAATGGTATGACTTCATCGTTTACGGCTTTCTCGCCAGCATCATCGCCCGGCAATTTTTCCCGTCGGAGGATGAATACGCCTCGCTGCTGATGGCCCTGGCCACCTTTGGCGTCGGCTTCTTCATGCGCCCGGTGGGCGGGATTCTGCTGGGCATGTATTCGGACCGTAAAGGCCGCAAGGCCGCGATGCAGTTGATCATCCGGCTGATGACCGTCTCCATCGCCTTGATCGCTTTCGCTCCCAGCTACGCCGCGATCGGCATGGGCGCGCCGATGCTGATCGTGGTTGCACGCATGCTCCAGGGCTTTGCCACCGGCGGCGAATACGCCAGTGCCACGGCGTTCCTGGTGGAAAGCGCGCCGGCCCATCGCAAGGGGTTGTACGGTTCGTGGCAGTTGGTGGGGCAGTGCCTGGCGGTGTTCGGCGGCGCGGCGATGGTGGCGTTGGTGACGCACTTTTTCGAGCCGCAAACCCTTGAAGTCTGGGGTTGGCGCCTGCCGTTCATCTTTGGCTTGCTGATCGGCCCGGTGGGCTTGTGGATCCGTCGGCACATGGAAGATCCCGAGGAGTTTATCGAGGCGCGCAAACAGGCCAAGGGTGCGGCACCGAGCTTGATGGACGTCATTCGCGATCACCGCCGCAGCATCCTCGTGTCGATGGGCCTGGCCTGTGGGGCAACGGTGTCGTTCTACGTGGTGCTGGTGAATATGCCGACCTTCGCCCACAAGAACCTCGGCCTGCCGCTGGACCAGGTGCTGATGGTGCAGATGTTCGCGGTGGCGCTGATGACCGTGGTGATTCCGCTGTCCGGTCTGTTGTCGGATCGGCTGGGTCGGCGTCCGGTATTGATGGCGTTCACCCTGGCGTTTTTCGTGATGGTGTACCCGCTCTATGTGTGGGTCGCGGCCGCGCCGTCCATCGAGCGCTTGCTGGTGATGCAGGTGATGTTGTGCACCGCCATCGGCGGTTTTTTCGGCCCGGCGCCGACGGCCCTGGCCGAGCAGTTTCCCATCGAAGTACGCTCTACCGGGGTGTCGGTGGCTTACAACGTGGCGGTGATGGTGTTCGGGGGCTTTGCGCCGTTGATCGTCACCTGGCTCAGCAAGGTGCTGGGCACGCCGGTAGCCCCGGCATTTTATGTGCTGTTTGCTTGCGTCCTGACGCTGCTGGGCACTTACTGCATGCATGAGGCGCCACGGGCGAAACGACCGGCGCCGTTTTCCAGCGAGGTGAAACCTTGAGTATTGTTGAACTGGATGCCATCGAACTGTCACGGGCGATCCATGCGCGGCAGGTGTCCTGCCATGAGGTGATGCAGGCGTATCTGGCCCAGGTCGAGCGCTTCAATCCGACGGTGAATGCGCTGGTCTCGCTGCGCTCCCATGAGGAGGTGCTGGCCGAAGCGTCGCAGCGGGACCGGGAGCTGGACCAGGGCCAATCCCGTGGCTGGATGCACGGCATGCCCCAGGCGATCAAGGACCTGGCGGCCACCCAGGGCCTGCGTACTACTCTCGGCTCGCCGCTGTTCGCCGAGCACATTCCTCAAGAAGATGCGATCAGCGTGGCGCGGGTGCGGGCCAGCGGCGCGATCATCATCGGCAAGACCAACGTACCGGAATTCGGCCTGGGCTCGCAGACCTACAACAGCGTGTTCGGCACCACCGGCAATGCCTATGACCCGCGCCTCGTGGCCGGTGGCAGCAGCGGCGGCGCGGCAGTGGCGCTGGCGTTGCGCATGCTACCGGTGGCCGATGGCAGCGACATGATGGGCTCGCTGCGAAACCCGGCGGCGTTCAATAACGTGTTTGGCCTGCGCCCGTCCCAGGGCAGGGTGCCTCACGGGCCGGCGCCGGAGCTGTTCGTCCAGCAACTGGCCACGGAAGGCCCGATGGGCCGCAGCGTGGCGGATGTGGCGCGGCTGCTGAGTGTGCAGGCCGGCTACGACCCTCGGGTGCCGCTGTCGCTCAAGGAGGATCCGGCGGTGTTGGGTGAGCCGTTGCAGCGCGACTTCAAGGGTGCACGCCTGGGCTGGCTCGGGGATTACAACGGTTATCTGCCGATGGAAGACGGCGTGATGAGCCTGTGCGAAACGGCCCTCAAGGACTTCGCCGCGCTGGGTTGCGAGGTCGAGCACTGCCAACCGGATTTCTCCCTGGAGCGCCTGTGGCAGACCTGGCTGGTACACCGCCATTGGCTGATCCAGGGCTCCCTCGGCGCGGCCTACGCTGACCCGCAAAAACGTTCACTGCTCAAACCCGAGGCGCAATGGGAAGTGCAGGGCGGATTGCAACTGAGTGCGGCAGATGTCTATCAGGCTTCGGCCAACCGCAGCGACTGGTATTGCGCCCTCGGTAAGCTGTTCGAACGTTACGATTTCCTGTTGCTGCCCACCGCCCAAGTGTTCCCTTTCGATGCACAACAACCCTGGCCGCGCCTCGTCGCAGGGCGTGAGATGGACACCTACCACCGCTGGATGGAAGTGGTGATCGGCCCCACGCTGGCCGGTTTGCCGAGCATGAATGTGCCGGTGGGTTTCAACCCGCAGGGCTTGCCCATGGGCCTGCAAATCATCGGCCCGGCCCAGGCGGACAGGGCGGTGTTGCAACTGGCGTATGCCCACGAACAGCTGACTCGCTGGGTGCAGCGCCGGCCGCCTGCTTGCCTCTCGACGACCGGCTGAGTCGCGACGGGCCTGTATCTTGCTGTGAAATCAGATCATCCATCGGCATCAAGGAGATCGACACATGGGCAGCGACGCCGAGACGGGAACCGTACGCTCAGTGGGGCGGGCACTGGCAATCATCGAATTGCTCGGCGAGCATCAGGCGCTGGGGCTGGAAGAGTTGCACTACCTGACTCACCTGCCCAAGGCCACCGTCTCGCGGATGCTGCTGACCTTGCAGGAACAGGGCTGGATCTATCGTGGCCTCAGCGACCGCCGTTACCGCCTGCGGGCCCGGCGCCTGTTCGGTGATACCCAGCAACGTTTCAAACGCCAGTTGGTAGAAAGCGCCGCACCGTGGCTGCTGGACCTCAGCGAGCGCACCGGCCTGGTGGTGGATTTGTCGAGCTTCGACGGCGAACGCCTGGAAGTGATGGAAAGCGCGATCCCCACGGTGCTGCGCAAGCTCTACCCGAACAACTGCCAGATCGTCGGCCAGCACGCCAGCCTGTTTCACTCGGCCATG
Organism: Pseudomonas sp. Xaverov 83; assembly: GCF_019352905.1. Lineage (NCBI taxonomy): Bacteria > Pseudomonadati > Pseudomonadota > Gammaproteobacteria > Pseudomonadales > Pseudomonadaceae > Pseudomonas > Pseudomonas sp. Xaverov 83. The sequence goes on from NZ_JAAAFU010000005.1 coordinate 6,168, forward strand.
GGCAAGGCGTGCCTGTCGCAATTGTCGGCGGATGAAGTGCAGCGCCTGGCCGGTCGTGAGCGGGTGGCGGAAGACGATCAATACCGGGCGTGTGAACAATCCCAGCACCAGGGGTTTGGCCAGCGCACCGAAGGCTACTGGGAATACCCGGTGCGCCTGCCGTTCCTGATTCGCGCGGTGGCCTTGCCGGTGCGGGCCAATGGGCGGTTGGTGGGCAGCATGGCGCTGCATTGGCCGATGGATCAGGCACCGGTGGAACGGGTGCTGAGCCTGCACCTGGCCAGCCTGGAATCGACCATTCGCGATGTGCAGCAGGCGTTGGCCTGAAATACAGCTCCCACACAAGCCAGCTCCCACATTGGATTTGCGCCGCTCGTTACATTGCGCTTAAGGTTCGTCCAGGTTTTTTGCCCCAAGAGTCTTTATGTCCCTGTTCAAACCCATGGCCGTCCTGCTGCTGGCCGCTGCCGCCGTGCCTGCCCACGCCGACTGGTACCTGGACAACGAGTCCTCGCGCCTGTCGTTCGTCACCACCAAAAACACCGACATCGCCGAAGTGCAGCGCTTTCTGGTGCTGCATGGCAAGGTCGACAGCAAGGGCGCGGCGCAGCTGGAAGTCGAACTGGAGTCGATCAACAGCGGCATTCCGCTGCGCGACGAGCGCATGCGCAATGAGCTGTTCGAGATCAAGACCTTCCCGGACGCAGTGATCAATGCGCAGATCAACCTGCAACCGATCAACGACCTGGCCCCCGGTGCGCAATACGAGTTGCGCCTGCCGCTGTCGGTGACGCTGCACGGCAAGACCCAGACCTACAGCGCCGAGCTGCTGGCGACCCGCCTGGATGATCGACGCTTCCAGGTGGTCACCCTGGAACCGTTGGTGGTGCATGCCGAGGATTTCGATTTGCTGCCGGGTGTGGCCGCGTTGCGCAAGGCCGCCGGGCTGTCGCAGATCAGCCTGTCGGTGCCGGTGGGTGCGGTACTGATTTTCACGGCGCGCTGACATGAGCGGCGCAGTGTTCCCGTGGCGCAGCGCCAACCGTTTCGAGTTGATGATCGACGGCCCGAGTTTCTTTCCGCGCATGTTGGAGGCTATCGCCCAGGCCGAGCAGCAAGTCGCGCTGGAGTTGTATCTGGTGGAGGCGGGGGCGTGTGCCGAGGCGATGGTTCAGGCCTTGGTCGGGGCGGCCGAGCGTGGCGTGAGGGTGCGTTGCCTGTTCGATGACTATGGCAGCCTGGCGTTTACCCTGGGCCTGCGTCGACGGTTGATCGATGCCGGGGTGGACCTGCGTTTCTACAACCGCTTGAGCTGGCGCCGCTGGATGCGCAACCTCTACCGCGACCACCGCAAGCTGTTGCTGATCGACCAGACCGTCGCCGTGGTCGGCGGCACCGGTGTGACGGATGAATTCTGGACCCCCGGGGAAGACACCGCCGACTGGCACGAAGTGATGGTGCAGATTCGTGGCCCGCTGGTGCTGGATTGGCAGGCGTTGTTTGATCGTCAATGGCTGGCCAACGACGATCGTAGGGCCTGGAAGCCCGCCACGCATTTTGGCTTGCCACGCTTGCCCAAGGTGCCGGCGACAGGGCCGGGGCTGGGGCGGGTGGCCTATGCCGACGCTCGTCAGCATCGGGATATTTTGCAGTCACTGATCCGTGCGCTGAACAGCGGCCACCAGCGTATCTGGTTGGCCACGCCGTATTTCCTGCCAACCTGGAGCGTACGGCGTGCCCTGCGCCGGGCGGCGGGGCGCGGGGTGGATGTGCGCTTGCTGTTGACCGGGCCGCGAACCGATCACCCGTCGGTGCGGTATGCCGGGCACCGTTACTACCCGCGTTTGCTCAAGTCCGGGGTGCAGATTTTTGAGTATCAGCCGTGCTTCCTGCACCTGAAAATGGTGCTGGTGGACGATTGGGTGAGCATTGGCTCGTGCAACTTCGACCACTGGAATCTGCGCTTCAACCTGGAGGCGAATCTGGAGGCATTGGACCCGGAATTGACGTTGGCAGTGGTGGGGAGTTTCGAGCGGGATTTTGCCCTGAGCCAGGCGGTGAGCCTTGAGGCGTGGCAGTCGCGGCCATTGTGGCGGCGGGTGAAGCAGCGGGTGTGGGGGTGGATTGATCGGTTGGTGGTCAATCTTCTGGACCGCCGCGGCTAGCCAGAACACTGAGATCAAATGTGGGAGCTGGCTTGCCTGCGATGCAGGCACCTCGGTACTTCAGATGCACCGAGGTGATGCAATCGCGGGCAAGCCCGGCTCCCACACAAGCCAGCTCCCACACTGACCGCGTTTACAGCTTTAGATCAAAGCAGTTCGAAGCTCTGCTGCTTCACATCCTGGGAATCCAACCCGATCTGCACATTGAACTCGCCCGGCTCAGCCGCGAACTTCAACTGGGTGTTGTAGAACTTCAAGTCTTCTTCGGTGATGGTGAAGTGCACCGCACGCTCTTCGCCAGCCTTGAGCATGATCTTCTGGAAGTTCTTCAACTCCTTGACTGGGCGGATCATCGAGCCGGCCACGTCCTGGATGTACAGCTGCACCACGGTTTCGCCATCGACCTTGCCGGTGTTTTTCACCACCACGGTGGCGTCGAGCTTGCCGGACTTGTTCAGGGTGGTGGACGACAGTGCCATGTCCGACAGGCTGAAGCTGGTGTAGCTCAAGCCATAACCAAACGGAAACAGCGGCCCGGTGGTGTCATCGAAGTACTGCGAGGTGTAGTTGCCCGGCTTGCCCTGGGTGAACGGCCGGCCAATGCTCAGGTGGTTGTAGTAGGTCGGAATCTGTCCCACCGAACGTGGGAAGGTGATTGGCAGCTTGCCCGACGGGTTGTAGTCACCGAACAGCACGTCAGCGATGGCGTTGCCGCCTTCAGTACCGGCGAACCAGGTTTCGAGGATTGCGTCAGCCTGTTCGTTCTCCTCGACAATCGACAGCGGACGGCCATTCATCAGCACCAACACCAGCGGTTTGCCGGTAGCTTTCAAGGCCTTGATCAGGTCGCGCTGGCTCTGCGGGATGTTCAGGTCGGTGCGGCTCGACGACTCGTGGGACATGCCCCGGGACTCGCCCACCGCTGCCACGACCACGTCGGCGCCTTTGGCGGCCTTGACGGCTTCGTCGATCATGTCCTGGGACGAGCGCGGGTCATCCACCACTTCCGGCGCATCGAAGTTCAGGAAGTTGAGGTAGTCGACGACTTTCTTGTCGTTGGTGATGTTGGCGCCACGGGCATAGATCACTTTGCCCTTTTCGCCGATCACGGCATTCATGCCGTCCAGCAGGGTCACCGATTGCGCGGGTTTACCGGCAGCGGCCCAACTGCCCATCATGTCGATCGGCGCCTTGGCCAGCGGGCCGACCAGGGCGATGGTCGCGTCCTTTTTCAGCGGCAGGGTGTTGTTCTGGTTTTTCAACAGCACCTGGCTGCGGCGTGCCACGTCACGTGCGTCGGCGCGGTGCAGGCGACTTTCTGCGTAGGTGTCGGCCGGGTCATCCTCGGCCTTGCCGATGCGCAGGTACGGGTCGGCGAACAGGCCCATGTCGTACTTGGCGCCAAGCACTTCGCGCACGGCGTTGTCGATATCGCGCTGTTCGATCTCGCCGGATTTCAGCAGGCCGGGCAATTCCTTGCCGTAGAGCGAGTCGTTCATGCTCATGTCGATGCCGGCTTTGATCGCCAGCTTGGCGGCTTCACGCCCGTCCTTGGCCACGCCGTGCTTGATCAATTCGAAGATCGCGCCATGGTCGCTCACGGCCAGGCCCTTGAAGCCCCAGTCCTTGCGCAACAGGTCGTTCATCAGCCAGGTGTTGGCGGTGGCTGGCACGCCGTTGATCGAGTTCAGCGCAACCATCACGCCGCCGGCACCGGCCTTGATGGCGGCGTGGTAGGGCGGCAGATAGTCCTGGTACATCTTGACCGGGCTCATGTCGACCACGTTGTAGTCGCGACCGCCTTCCACCGCGCCATACAGGGCGAAGTGCTTGACGCTGGCCATGATGCTGTCGGCCTTGGCGGGGCTGGTGCCCTGGAAGGCCTTGACCATCACTTCGGCAATGCGCGAGGTGAGGTAGGTGTCTTCGCCAAAACCTTCGGAGGTGCGCCCCCAGCGTGGGTCACGGGAGATGTCGACCATCGGTGCAAAGGTGATGTCGAGGCTGTCGGCGGCGGCTTCCTGGGCGGCGATGCGCCCGGAATGGCCGATGGCGTCCATGTCCCAGCTGGATGCCAGGGCGAGGCTGATGGGGAAAATCGTGCGGTGGCCGTGGATCACGTCATAGGCGAAGAACATCGGGATCTTCAGCCGGCTGCGCATGGCCGCGTCCTGCATCGGACGGTTTTCCGGGCGGGTGATCGAGTTGAAGGTGCCGCCGATACGGCCTGCGGCGATTTCCTTGCGGATCAGCTCGCGGGGCATTTCCGGCCCGATGCTGATCAGGCGCAACTGGCCGATCTTTTCATCGAGGGTCATTTGTTTCAGCAGATCACTGACGAAGGCGTCTTTGTCCTTGAGTACTGCGGGCTTTGTTTCGGCAAATACGGAATGAGTGGCCAAACTGACAACAAGGCCCAGCAAACACAGCTTCTTCATGAAAATCCTTTCTCGCAGCCTTGGGACCGGAGAGCGTCTATTGTTGTTCGGGTGTTGTTCAGATAAATACCGCACACTTCTGAACTCTTATTGGCGCTGGGCATCTTTTAGCTGATTGGCACGATGCAATCCAGTGGGTGGTGGCGGATTATGCCCTAAGCCCGTGGCTAACGCGTCAGTCGGTAAATTTCATAGGTTTGGCAGGAGAAACACCATGCAAGCAGCACAAGGTTACCGCTGGGGCTGGAAGGCCGTGGCATTGATACTGGTGAGCACCGTGCTGAGCGGTTGCGGCATCAACAAGATCCCGACCCTGGACGAACAGGCCAAGGCGGCCTGGGCCCAGGTGCAGAACCAGTACCAGCGGCGCGCCGACCTGATCCCCAACCTGGTGGAAGTGGTCAAGGGCTATGCGGCCCATGAACAGGACACCCTGACTGCCGTGATCGAAGCGCGAGCCAAGGCCACCTCGATCCAGGTGGATGCCAGCACCTTGGACAACCCGGAAAAACTCAAGCAGTTCCAGCAAGCCCAGGACGGCTTGAGCGGTGCACTCAGCCGCTTGATGGTGGTGTCCGAGCGCTACCCGGACCTGAAGGCCAACCAGAACTTCCTGGCCCTGCAATCGCAACTTGAAGGCACTGAAAACCGCATCGCCGTGGCCCGTCGCGACTTTATCCAGGCGGTACAGGCCTACAACACCGAGATCCGCACCTTCCCGGGTCGCCTGTGGCACAGCGTGATGTACAGCGACTTGCCGGTCCGCGCCAACTTCGAGGCCACCAGTGCCGATGCCGATAAAGCGCCGCAAGTGAAATTCTGATGGGCAAGCGCGCTTGGCTACTGGCGGCGGTGCTGCTGGCCTTTAGCCTGACCGTCCAGGCCGCCCTTAACTTTCCGGCCCTGACCGGACGGGTGGTCGACAACGCCCAGATGATCGACCCGGCCGTGCGCGAGCAGCTGACCCAGCAATTGCAGGCGCTGGAGCAAACCAGCGGTGACCAGATCGTGGTGGTCACCGTGCCCGATCTGCAAGGCGTGCCCATTGAAGACTTTGGTTATCAACTGGGTCGCGCCTGGGGCATCGGCCAGAAGGGCAAGGACAACGGCGCATTGCTGATTGTCGCCCGGGATGAGCACAAGATCCGCATCGAAGTGGGTTACGGCCTGGAAGGCGTACTCACTGACGCGCAGTCCTGGGTGATCATCAACCAGGTGATCGCCCCGGCATTCAAGGCGGGCAACTACAGCAAGGGCATCAGCGATGGCGTGGCGGCGATGCTGCAGGTGGTGGGCGGCGATCCGCTGGCCGTGCCTGCGCATGTGTCTGAAGCCAACTTCGCCAAGCAAAACCCGGGCATTTCCATTGGTCTGTTTATCCTGTTGCTGGCGGTGCTGTGGCTGTGCAATCGCATGGGCCTGCCCGTTGGCGCTATTCTGCTGGCGATTCTCAGCAGCAGCGGTCGCGGCGGCGGAGGAGGCGGCGGCGGCGGTGGCTTCAGGGGCGGCGGCGGTGGTTTCGGTGGCGGTGGCGCCTCGGGCGGCTGGTAATGACAATAACGAGAGAGCATCAACAACCATGGCATTACTGAGTCAACACGAGCAACGCCAGGTCGCCGAGGCGATCGCCAGGGTCGAGCAACAGACCGACGCCGAACTGGTGACCGTGCTCGCGGCCCGTGCCGACGACTACGCCTACATCCCGCTGTTGTGGGCCAGCCTGTTGGCGCTGGTGGTACCGGGGATCATTCACTATCTGTCGGGCTGGTTGACCATGTACACCTTGCTGCTGGCGCAGTGGGGCACGTTCGTCGTGTTGTGCCTGGTGTTCCGGTTGCCCAAGGTGACTACGCGGCTGATCCCGCGCTCGGTGCGTCACTGGCGTGCGTCCAACCTGGCACGGCGGCAGTTTCTGGAGCAACACCTGCACCACACACTGGGCAGTACCGGGGTGCTGATTTTTGTCAGTGAGGCCGAGCGGTATGTAGAAATCCTGGTGGACAAGGGGATTTCCAGTCGCCTGGATGACAGCAGTTGGGATGCGATCGTCAAGGACTTCACCCGCCAGGTGAAGCAAGGCCAGACGTTGGCCGGGTTTGTGGCGTGTATTGAGGCTTGCGGAGAATTGCTCAAGGAGCACGTACCGGTGACCCACGCGCGCAATGAGCTACCGAATCGGTTGGTGGTGTTGGAGTAGTGTAAAATTCCCGGCATTCCCTGCCCGAGGCGTTTTTGTTCATGTCTGCCACCGCTAAACCTGCCAGCCCCGCGCCGGATCATCACGCGCAGTTCCTCGAACTGCTGAGCGCGAGCCTTGAGCAAAACGCCTTTATCAAGCTGGTGCTGGCCAAGTACGTCGGCACCGAGCCTGATCTTCAGAAGCTGATCATCAAGCAGCTGACGGTCAAGGATCAGCCTTGCCTGTCCTTCGTCTACCGCTACAAGACCCGCGACATCACCAAGAACTTCTCCCTGCCTGACGGTGTGGCTGCGATTGCCGAGCTGTTGCCGGCCTCGTTCAAGAACGCGCACCTGCTGTCGGTGACGGACGAAGCCCAGCTGGAATACAGCAAGAAGAACAAAAGCTCGCTGTTCAAAAGCAAGCCGCAACAACTGCGGGAGGCGCCGTCTGCCGAGCACAACCGCGAGAAGAATCGCTTCCTGGACCTGACCCGGCCCTTTCTCGCTGACCTTGGCGTGACCAACGCCAAACACGAGCTGATCCCGGCGATGTCGCGCAAGTGGAAGCAGATCAACAAGTTCATCGAAGTGTTCAGCCATGCCCTGACCACCTCACCGCTGAAGCTGGACCAGCCGGTGCGGGTCGCGGACTTTGGTTCGGGCAAGGGCTACCTGACGTTTGCGATCCACGATTACCTGCGCAACACCCTCAACGCTGAGGGCGAAGTCACCGGTGTGGAACTGCGCGAAGACATGGTGACCCTGTGCAACAACGCCGCCGCCCGCCTGGACCACCCGGGACTGGTGTTCAAGTGCGGGGATGTGCGCAGCGTCGCGCCCAGCGAACTGGATGTGATGATCGCCCTGCATGCCTGCGACATCGCCACCGACTACGCGATTCACACCGGCATCCGCTCCGGGGCGTCGATCATCATGTGCTCGCCGTGCTGCCATAAGCAGATACGCTTGCAAATCCAGAGCCCGGTGCTGCTCAAGCCGATGCTGCAATACGGCCTGCACCTGGGCCAACAGGCGGAAATGGTCACCGACAGCCTGCGTGCGTTGTTCCTTGAAGCCTGCGGTTATGAGACCAAGGTGTTTGAGTTCATCTCGTTGGAACACACCAACAAGAACAAAATGATCCTTGCCGTGAAGCGTGCGGAGCCGGTGGATAACGCTCAGCTCCTGGGGAAAGTCCAGGAGCTCAAGGCGTTCTACAACATCACCGAACATTGCCTCGAAACCCTGCTGCGGGCGGATGGTTACCTGACCTGAGAGCGACGCTAACCAATGTGGGAGCTGGCTTGCCTGCGATGCAAGCACCTCGGTGTAACAGGTAAAGCGAGGTGATTCTATCGCAGGCAAGCCAGCTCCCACATTAGATCGTGCTCGCCTTGGAGGCCGGTGCAGGCTGCACCGCTGTCTTGCGCCCCAACATCACCGTCACAATCACCCCGCAGGCAAACAGCCAGGTGATCGGTTCGATGTGCTCACCAAAAAACAGCGCGGAAAACGCAATGGTGAAAAAGATCTGCAACAGCTGAATCTGGCTGACCCGCGCGATGCCGCCCATGGCCAGCCCGGCGTACCACGCAAAGAAACCCAGGAACTGCGAGAACAGCGACACATAACCAAACGCCCACCAGGTGCGCATGGATATCGGTCCTTCGTGTTGCAGCGCCAGGTAGGCCACAGGCCCGATCAATACCGGCGTCGACAGCACCAGCGCCCAGCAGATCACCTGCCAGCCGCCCATCTCCTTGGCCAACCGGCCACCTTCTGCGTAACCCAGGCCACCGACGGCAATCGCCCCGAGCATCAACAGATCGCCTGCCTGGATACTGCCGGCCCCGGTGATCAATGCATAACTCAGCACCAACGCGCTGCCCAGCGCCGCGCAGGCCCAAAAGGCCTTCGACGGCCGCTCATGGGACAACCACGCCGCATACAGCGCCACGCACAGCGGTTGCAAGCCGTTGACCAACGCACCATGGGAAGCGGGCAAGGTTTGCATGGCCCAGGCCGACAGCACCGGGAAGCCCAGGATGACCCCGGCAATCACCAGTGTCAGCCCGCGCACCTGGCGCCAGGTGGGCCAGCGCTCGCGACGCCACAGCAACAACGCCGCCGCCGGCACCGCCGCAAACAACGCCCGGCCCAGGCCATTGAGCAGCGGGTGGATTTCCTGCACCACGATACGGGTGAAGGGCAGGGTAAGGCTAAAGATGACGACGCCCAGCAGGCCGAGGGCCATGCCGGTATTTTCGCGGGAGCTCATGGAAGGAACCAGAATCGAATGGGCCGGAAGTGGACGTTCATCTAGCCACAAAGCCCGGAGAACGCGGGCCTACAGCTGGGTGCAGATTGATCCGTACAGTTTTGAATGGGCGACTCGGTTCATGTGGGAGCTGTCGAGCCTTGGCGAGGCTGCGATGGGATCAACGCAGTTTATCTGTCAGGCCGAGGTGTCTGCATCGCGGGCAAGCCCGGCTCCCACACAAGCCAGGGTGCTGATGTAGTAGCGGGCCATTACCCGGCTCATCGGCACAGGTCTATCTTGGCTACTCCTGTCTGCCCAACCGTTCAACCGGAGGAATGTCCCATGGCCGCGAAGAAAATCCTGATGCTGGTCGGCGATTACGTCGAAGACTATGAAGTGATGGTGCCGTTCCAGGCGCTGCTGATGGTGGGGCATGCCGTGCACGCCGTGTGCCCGGACAAGACCGCCGGCCAGACCGTGCGCACGGCGATCCACGACTTCGAAGGCGACCAGACCTACAGCGAAAAACCCGGGCACCTGTTTGCCCTGAATGCGGATTTTGCCAAGGTGAACGCCGCCGACTACGACGCGCTGCTGGTTCCGGGTGGCCGCGCGCCTGAGTACCTGCGGCTGAACGAAAAAGTCCTGCAACTGGTCAAGGATTTCAATAAGGCTGGCAAGCCCATCGCTGCGGTATGCCACGGCGCACAATTGCTGGCCGCCGCCGGCATTCTGGAAGGCCGTGAGTGCAGCGCTTACCCGGCGTGCGGGCCGGAAGTGCGATTGGCGGGTGGTACGTTCATCGATATCCCGGTGACCGACAGCCATGTTCAAGGCAATCTGGTGACTGCACCGGCGTGGCCGGCGCACCCCAGCTGGCTGGCGGGTTTCCTTGGCCTGTTGGGCACCAAAATCATCCTGTAAAGCGGAGGTCATCGCCATGTGCGAGCTGTACGTCAAGGCCGACCCGATTCTCTACGAGTCCCGCTCGCGCTCCTTGCGCATCTGCGGCGTGGTGACCACCGTGCGCCTGGAAAACCAGTTCTGGGACATCCTCAGCGAAATCGCCGAAGTGGATGGCATGACCACCAATCAACTGATCGCCAAGCTGTATGAAGAGGTGATGGATTACCGTGGCGAAGTGGTGAATTTTGCTTCGTTCTTGCGGGTGAGTTGCACGCGGTATCTGAGCAAGCAGCGGGTTCACGCCCCAGAGCTCAGCCTTGTGAATACAAGAAATGGCGCGCAGAAGATCTGAATGTGGCCACTCGTTCAATGTGGGAGCCGGGCTTGCCCGCGATGACATCGCCTCGGTTTAACTGGCTGACCGAGTCGCCCGCATCGCAGGCAAGCCAGCTCCCACACTGATCGGTTTTCCAAGCCGAATGCGGGTGAAGGGTCAGAAGAACCGCGTCACGCTGATCTTCGCATCCCGGCCCTTGGTGTAGGCGCGGTCGCCGCTCAACGCCGGGCGGAAGTTGTTGTTGAACAGGTTATCTACGGTGAAGTTGACTTCGGTGCCCTTGAGGTAAGCCTGCTGCGGCTTCCAGCTGGCGAACAGGCCCTGGGTGTTGTAGCGCTTGTTGCCGTACTGATCGTAGAACAGGTCACCGATGCTGGTGCCCGGACCGCCGGAGTACTTGTCGCTTGGCAAACGGCTGGTGGCGCCGATGAACTGCCCTTGCCAGCCCACCTGCGCATCCAGGCTCGGGATCTTGGTGCCGAGCACCACCACCCATTTGGTCGGCGGAATATCCCGCGCCCAGACGTCCGGACCCCATGGGTTGGTGTAGGCGCCTTCGTGTTTGCCGGTGGTGTAGGCGAAGGACACCGAGCCGAACACGTAGGTGGAGTCGTAGAAACTCTCGGCCTCAAAGCCCTTGATCGTCATGCCGCCGATGTTGCGGTAGTTGGACATCGCCCCCGGCGGGCAGGCGCTGGAAATCGTCCCGCCATTGACCGCCTGGTTCTGGCAGCCCACGCCCGTGGCCTTGAAGATTTCGTCCTCGACCTTGTTGTGGAACAGTGTGGTACGCAGTTGCAGGTTGTCGCCGTGGGTGAACACGTCGCCAAAGCGGGTGACGTTGCCCAGGGTGATGGAGGTGATGCGCTCGGGGTCCAGGTCGAGGCTGGTGGCGGTGCGGCTGCCCAGGCCCTGGACTTCATACTGCTCGTCGATTACCGGGGCACGCCAGGTGCGGCTCCAGTTGGCAAACATCGCCACGTTCGGGGTGATGGTCCAGTACGCCGCCAGGCGTGGCGACCAGCCGGTGTAGGTGCGGTCGCTGTAGTCGTGGCCGATGGCCGGATCGGGGTTGCTGTAGTACGGCGCGTCGTTGGCTTCGCCGCGGTTGCGCACATGGTCGTAGCGCATCGACGGGGTAATGGTCACATCGCCCAGCGTCACCGCGTCCTGGATAAAGAAGCTGTTGGTGTCGACCTTGCCATGAGGCATGAAGCCCGGCTGGAAGTGCCCGTAGTTGTATTTCGGGGTGTTGTAGGTGGCGCCGGGCATCCACATTTCGGTTTCCCGGGTGTGCTTGCGGATTTGCACACCGGTGGTCACCGCGTGCTGCAACGCACCGGTGGAAAACAGACTGACGTTGCGTACGTCGAGGTTCTTGTCGTTGTAGGAGGTGTCCATCTTGCGCCCGCCAGTGGCCAACTGGAAAAACGCCGTAGCGTCTCGCTCGTCGGTCTGATCGGTATTGGATTCGGAATACTTGATGGTCAAGTCCACCAGCGGGTTATTCATCGGCTGGTATTCGTACTTGCCGGACCAGGTGGTGTCGACGGTGTTGCGGTTGGCCAGGAAGCGTTTCAGCGCGGCTTCGTAGCCATAGCGGTCGATGTTGGCCTGGGTCGGCGGCGTCGGGTAGCTGGCGGCAGAGAAGGGCGTCCAGCGCTGACTGTTGGAGCGCGAATACGACAGGCCAAGGCTTTGCTCATCGGTGAAGTGGGCATTGAGCTTGAACAGTTTGCCGTCCACATTCTGGGCGCTGTTGGGCAGGCGCTTGGGGTTGATCGGGTACTGGTTGTTGTCGTTGGGCAGGGTGGCGGCCAGCTTCATGTCGCCGCCGTCGCGCTGGGTCAGGTAGGCCAGGGCGTCGAAGCGGCCGTCATCGGTGCGCCCGTAGACCGCGCTGCTGTAGACCTGCTCATGGTCGTTGCTGGAGTAGCCGTATTTGAGCATGGCGCCGCTGTTGCGGCCGTCCTTGAGCAGGTCCGGGGCATCCTTGGTGGTCATGTTGACGGTACCGCCAAAGCCGCCGTTGCCGCTGAAGGGCGAGTTGGGGCCTTTCTCCACTTCGATGCTTTTGATCAGCTCGGGCTCGATAAATACGGTGCCCTGCTGATAGCGCTCAAAGCCGCTTTTGGTGGCGCCATCGACGGTCAGCGGTACGTCTTCGGCGTCGCCGAAACCCCGGATGTTGATGGTCTGGCCGCCGGGCTTCAGCGAGCCGCCCTGGCTGATGCCGGGCAAGGTTTGCAGCAGGCTGGGGATGTTGTTGGACTGGTAGCGGTCGATGTCGGCCTGGGTCAGGGTGGAACGGCCGACGGTGGTGGAGTCGACCTCGTTGCCGGTGCCGATCACGCTCAGGGCGTCGAGCTGAATCGCGCTGCTGTTGGTGGTCTTGCCCTCTTCGGGGCGTACCACGTAGGTGCTGCCGACCTTGAGCAACACGAACTCGCCGTTGTTGAGCAGGGTACGAATCGCCACTTCCGGTGTGAAGTCGCCATTGAGGGCCGGCGCCTGGACGTTTTTCAGCAGCGCTTCATCGAACAGCAGCTGGATTTTCGCCTGCTGCGCCACCTGGCTCAGGGACGTGGCCAGGGACTGGGCCGGCAGTTGCAGCTTGAACGACTCGGCCTGGGCACTCAGGCTGAAGGCCAGGCAGGCGGCAATGGCGGTGGGTCGAAGAAACAGGTGCTGAACGTGGCAAGGCGCGCGAAACATGAAATCCCCCGGAGTAGCCAAATGGCCAGAAAGGTGTGCGTATCAAACGCAGACCCGAGGAAGACGCGACAGGAAAAATAATCCTCACATGCGAATGCAAAATATTCTCAAGTGAGTGTGTCGAGGGATTATTTTCGAGGCTCAATCCTGATATTGCCGTCGGCCAGGGCCACGGTTTTCACTGGTAGCAGGGCGGGGAGGGCGTTGAGCAGGGCGTCCGGATCATTCACGTCCAGATTGCCCGAGACCTTCAACTGCGCCACCGCGCTGTCCACCAGCAACGGCGCCTGTGGCCGGTACAGGCTCAACTCGTCCATCAGGCTGGCCAGCTCGCGATTACGAAACGATACGTGCCCGCCGCGCCAATCGGCGACCTCGCCGGCAGTGAGGGTTTGCTGTTGCAGGGTACCCTTGGCATAACTGAACGTAGCGCGCTGATCGGCGCCGAGCAGGGTGGCCGGCAGCTTGGAGTCCGGATCGAACGCCACTTGCCCGTGGGCCACGCTGACCACCAGTTGCTGCTTGCTGCGCCGCACATCAAAGCCGGTGCCGACCACTCGCACATTGGCTTCGCCGGCCTGCACGTACAGTGGCCGTTCCTTATCGGGTGCCACCTCGATATACAGCTGGCCCTGATCCAGATGCACGATGCGCTGATGACCGTTGAAGTCCACCCGCAGGCGCGTGTTGGCGTTGACGTACAAGGTGCTGCCGTCGGGCAAATGCAAGGTGCGCATCCCTTTGGCATGGGCCGCGACCTGGGCGTGAAACAGCTCGCGCGGGGCGCCGATGTCGCTCGCCAGCAGGGCACATACCAGGGCGGCAGCTACCGCCAGGGCCGGGCGCCAGGCGGGTGTCTTGCGTACGGGCAGCGGTGTGGGTTTGTTCAGTTGCTGCAACTGGGCCAGGTCGGCCCACAGCTGTTCGAATTCAGCATAGGCACGGGCATGGGCCGGCTCGGATTGCCAGGCTGCAAACGCCTTGCGGTCAGCGCGGCCCGTATCATTGCGGTTGCGCGCAAACCAGCTGGCGGCCTGGGCATCGATGGAGTCGCTGGCCTCGATGTCACAGGTGTCGATATCGCTCAGGCGGGTCATTCTGGCTGCTCCTTGCCCTGGTCTTGTTGAAGTCGCTGCTTGCAATGCAGCAGGGCAAAAGCGATGTGCTTTTCCACCATGCTGACCGAGACGCCCATGCGCTCGGCGATCTGCGCCTGGCTCAGGCCTTCGAAGCGGTGCAGCATAAGGGCTTCTCGTCTTCTGGGCGAGAGTTCAGAGAGGACTTCTTTCAACTGTTCCAGGCGTTGCAGGCGTTGCGCGGCGGCCATGGGATCGTCTCGCGAGTCGCTGACAGGCTCGGCATCCAGTTCGGCCTGTTGCTGGTGGACGGTGTGCCGCACCTTTTGTTTGCGCCAGTGATCGCGCAGCAGATTGCGCGCCATCTGGAACAGAAATGCCCGTGGCTGCTCGACCTGAGCCCGGTCGCGATAGTCCAGCCATTGGGTGAAGACATCCTGGGTCATGTCTGCCGCGTCGCTGGCGTTATCCGTGCGTTTGCGCAGGAAATGCAGGATATCTGCATAAAACCTGCGAAAGGCATCGGCCGACAGCGGGTCGGGCTTGGGACGAGACATGGATATCCTTCTTGACGAAGCACGACGTGGAAAAGTCGTGAATGATATCGAGAATTATTGTCATTTGTCTCTATTGAAGTGCTAGAGGTGAATGCCGGACAGATGTGGGAGCGGGCTTGCTCGCGAAGGCGGTGAGTCAGTCGACATATTAATTGACTGACCCACCGCCTTCGCGAGCAAGCCCGCTCCCACCTTTGGATGGCGTTTCAGCGCAACAGGGTCAGCAGCTCTTGCAACTGAACACGGCCAGGCTCACCCAGCGGGAACACCGGCAACCGTGGATCCCCCGACTCCAGCCCCGTCAGCCGTAAACCGGCCTTGATCGTCGCCGGCAAGCCGCCTTTGAGGATGAAGTCCAGCAACGGCAACTGGCGATAGAACAGCTCCCGCGCTTTCTCCAGGTCATTGGCCAAAACGGCTTCATACAAATCCAGGTTGAGCTGCGGAATCAGGTTTGGCGCCGCCGTGCACCATCCCTTTGCCCCTGCTGCAAACGCCTCCAGTGCCAGCGGATTGCAGCCGTTGTAGAACGGCACCTGGCCCTCGCTGCGACGATGCAGTTGGTGCATGCGCTGAATATCGCCAGTGCTTTCCTTAACCATGGTCACGTTGTCGACGTTGTCGACGATGCGCAGGATCAAGTCCACCGACATGTCGGTGCCGCTGGTGGCCGGGTTGTTGTAGAGCATGATCGGCACACCGATGCTGTCGCCAATGGCCGCATAGTGAGCGAGGATTTCTGCTTCGCTGAGTTTCCAATACGAGGCTGGCAAGACCATCACCACGTCTGCGCCGTGAGCTTCGGCAAACTGCGCGCGACGCACGGCCTTGGCGGTGGTCAAGTCGGAGACGCTGACGATGGTCGGCACGCGTTTGCCCACTTTCTGGAGGCTGTAGGCGGCGACTTCATCCCACTCGGCATCGCTGAGGTAGGCGCCTTCGCCGGTGCTGCCCAGCGGGGCGATAGCGTGCACGCCGCTGTCGATCAGGCGGTCGATCGAAAGCCCCAAGGCGTCCAGGTCAATGCGCTGGCCGTCGGTGCTGAACGGGGTGATGGTGTAGCCGATAATGCCGTGAATAGAAGGGCTGGACATGGAAAAGTCTCCGGTCGAAAAAGGGGTTTCAGTTCAGGCAATCGGCGTGTTGACGCAGGTTCTGCCGAGCGTAGTAGTTGAACGCAGCGCCGTGGCGCTTGGGCTTGGAAATCCAGTCATGGGCTTCGCGGCCCAGCTCCGGCAGGATCGGTTTGATCGTGCCAGCGGCCATCGCCAGCAGCTGCAACTTGGCGGCACGTTCGATCAACTGTGCGATCACACAGGCTTCCTCGATGCTCGCCCCGGTGGACAATTGGCCGTGGTGAGAAAGCAGAATCGCGCGTTTATCCCCTAGGGCCGCCGTGATGATCTCGCCTTCTTCGTTGCCCACCGGCACGCCGGGCCAGGCTTCTAGGAACGCGCAGTCTTCGTACAAAGGGCAGAGGTCCATGTGCGATACCTGCAGCGGCACTTCCAGCATCGACAACGCAGCGATATGAGTCGGATGAGTGTGGATGATGCAGTTCACATCCGGGCGACCACGGTACACCCAGCTGTGAAAGCGGTTGGCCGGGTTGGGCATGCCGTGGCCTTCCAACACTTCCAGGTCTTCGTTGACCAACAGCAGGTTGCTGGCGGTGATTTCATCGAAACCCAGGCCGAGTTGTTGGGTGTAATAAGTGTCCGGAGTGGGGCCGCGTGCGGTGATCTGCCCGGCCAGGCCGGAGTCGTGGCCGTTTTCGAACAGGATCCGGCAGGTGAGTGCCAGCTTTTGCCGGTCGGTCCACGTATTATCCGCCAGGGTGTTTTGCATCTGGCTCAGCGCTTGCTTGACCAGTCGGTCTTTCGG
Source organism: Pseudomonas sp. Xaverov 83 (assembly GCF_019352905.1). Classification (NCBI taxonomy): domain Bacteria; kingdom Pseudomonadati; phylum Pseudomonadota; class Gammaproteobacteria; order Pseudomonadales; family Pseudomonadaceae; genus Pseudomonas; species Pseudomonas sp. Xaverov 83. Next base: position 22,687 of record NZ_JAAAFU010000005.1, read on the forward strand.
GAGTGCTAATGTCTTGGCCATATCAGTGTCCTTGTTCGTCGCAAATGACACGAAAGAGACTATATGACACAAAGTGTCATTGGCAAGCATTCATCATCGCCTCTTTAATGGATTAACCGCTGCACATGTCTATCCGTTTGAAAATACTGAGAAAAAAACTTGGCGTGACCTTGGAGTCGCTCGCGGAAAAATCCGGGATGACCAAGAGTTACCTGTCGAAGGTTGAGCGCGGGCTGAATACGCCTTCGATTGCTGCGGCGCTGAAGTTGGCCAAGGCGTTGAATGTGAAGGTTGAAGAGCTGTTCAGTGAAGACAACGTCAGTCTCGACAGTTACAGCCTGGTGCGCAGCCATGAACGGCAGGCGTTGTCGGGCACCGATGCGTCACCAGGGTATGCGGTGCTGGCTCATCAGGTCAGTGAGCGCAGTTTATTGCCGTTTATCATTTACCCGCCGGCGGAGTTCACCGACAAGACCTTCAAGGAGCATTTGGGGGAGGAGTTTTTGTTTGTGCATGAAGGCCAGGTTGAGGTGGATTTCATGAGTGAGCGGGTGGTGTTGAATCGGGGGGATGCGTTGTATTTCAATGCGCAGAAGCCCCATCGGATTCGGTCGGTGGGCGAGGTTCAGGCGCAGCTTTTGGTGGTGGTGCATAGTGCTGAGGAGTGATGGTGGGGTGGGGGGCATATCCGTTATTTAGGTAACGGCCGCCTATGGTTCCGCTCTTACAGCGGCTCACTTTTGAACAGCGCAAAAGTAAGCAAAACGCCCTTGCCCCACCACTCGGCACCTCGCTTAGGCTCGGTGTGCCCTCACTCCGGCTTTGGACCGTGGGCCGCC
>NZ_JAAAFU010000023.1:0-17159 GCF_019352905.1 Pseudomonas sp. Xaverov 83
TGCTTACTTTGGGCTGGGCCGGCATTCCGGCTTTTCCAAAGTGAGTCGCTGTAAGAGCGAAACCATAAGCGGCCGTTACCTAAATAACGGATATGTACTCAACCAGATCACACCGACAAATACCGACTAATAGTCGCCTCATCCACCCGATCCCGAGTCTCCTCAATCACAAACCTCCCCTTCTCAATCACCAAAAACCGATCAGCAATCTCCAAGGTAAACGACAACACCTGCTCAGAAACAACAATCGTCAAATCCCGCAAATTACGAATCTCCTTAAGCGTACGAGCAATGTCCTTGATGATCGAAGGCTGAATCCCCTCAGTCGGCTCATCCAACAACAACACCTTGGGATTCGTCGCCAACGCCCGGGCAATCGCCAACTGCTGTTGCTGCCCCCCAGACAAATTCCCACCCTTGCGCGAACGCATGTCATACAACACCGGAAACAATGCATACAAATCCTCAGGCACCTTGCCCCGAGCTGACGCCGGCAACCCCGTCTGGATATTCTCCAACACACTCATGCTGGGAAAAATCATCCGCCCCTGCGGCACATAGGCAATCCCCCGCTCCACCCGCTCATGGGTTTCAAGCGCAGACACATCATGCCCATCCACACTCACCTGCCCCTGCCACTGCGGCAGAATCCCCATCAGGCTCTTGAACAGCGTGGTCTTACCCATCCCGTTGCGCCCCATCACCGCAACGATCTCACGCTTGGCCACGTTCAGCTCCAAGTCATGAAGAATCTGGCTCTGCCCGTACCCGCACGACAGTTTGTCGATCTTGAACATGCCCGACTCCTCAGTGGCCCAAATACACTTCAATGACTTTCGGATTGCTCTGCACCGACTCCATGCTGCCCTCGGCCAGCACCTTGCCCTGGTGCAGCACCGTGACCTTGTGGGCAATGCTCTTGACGAACTCCATGTCATGCTCGATCACCAACACCGAGCGCCCCTGGCTGATGCGCTTGAGCAACTCGGCCGTTTGCGCCCGCTCGTTGACGCTCATCCCGGCCACCGGCTCATCGAGCATCAACAATTCAGGGTCTTGCATCAGCAGCATGCCAATCTCCAGCCACTGCTTCTGCCCGTGGGACAGCAGGTCCGCCTGCTGCTGCAACAAATCACCGAGAAAGATTTCCCGCGCCACTTCCTCGACCCGCGCCACCACCTGGGCATTGCGCTTGAAAAACAGCGCACCCCAGACCTTGCGCCCGGCCGGATACGACATCTCAAGGTTTTCAAACACCGTGAGGTTTTCGTAGATCGACGGGTTCTGAAACTTGCGCCCTACCCCGGCCCGCACGATGTTGTATTCGCGCATTTTGGTCAGTTCCTGGCCGTCGAACTGGATACTGCCGCTGGTGGCGCGGGTCTTACCGCAGATCAAATCCAGCACCGTGGTTTTGCCGGCACCGTTGGGGCCGATCACCACCCGCACTTCATTGCGGTCGATGTACAGGTTGAGGTTATCGACCGCCTTGAAACCGTCGAACGACACGGTCAGCCCTTCAATGGCCAACACGGGCTTTTTCATTTCAAAACCGACGGCGGTCATGGCTGTGTCTCCAGGATCTTGGCTTCAGCCTTGGGCTTGGTCTTCGCGGGCTCGGCCTTGACCACCGGCTTGCGCCGCAACAGTCGGGCCAGGGCCTGGCGACCATGGCTGTCCCACAACCCCGCCAGGCCGTTGGGGAAGTACATGACCACGGCGATAAACAGCCCGCCCATCAGGTACAGCCACAGCTCGGGGAAGGATTCGGAAAAGTAGGTCTTGCCGTAGTTCACCAGCAACGCGCCATACACCGCGCCCAGCAACGACATGCGCCCGCCCACCGCGGCAAAGATCACCATCTCGATGGACGGCACGATCCCCACGAATGACGGCGACATAAAACCCACCTGCAAGGCAAACATTGCCCCGCCAATCGCCGAAAACGCCGCCGCCACGCAGAACACGAAGATCTTGAAGCTGGCCACGTCATACCCGGAAAACCGTACCCGCTCTTCCTTGTCGCGCATGGCCATCAACAGCCGGCCCAGCTTCGAGGCGAGGATGAAACGGCCAATGAAGATGCAGCCGAACAACAGCCCGGCGTTGATGAAATACAGGATCATCTTCGCGCCGTCACCGCGCAGGTCCCAGCCCAGCAGGGTCTTGAGGTCAGTAATGCCATTGACACCACCGGTCAGGCCTTGCTGGCCGACGATCAGCACCGTGAGGATCAGCGCAATCGCTTGGGTGACGATGGAGAAATACACATCGCCCACCCGCCGCTTGAACAGCGCCATGCCGATGATGAACGCCAGCAACACCGGCACCGCAATCACCGCGAACAGGGTGAAGGTGAAGCTGTGGAACGGCTGCCACAGCCACGGCAGTTCGGTGATCTGGTTCCAGTCCATGAAGTCCGGAATGCCCGGCGTCGACTGGATCTTGGTGCTCTCGGGATCGGACGCTTCCAGCTTCAGGAACATCGCCATGCAGTAGCCGCCGACGCCAAAAAACACGCCCTGCCCGAGGCTGAGAATCCCGCCATAACCCCAGCACAGCACCAGGCCCACGGCGACGAACGCGTAGGTCAGGTACTTGCCGACCATGTTCAGGCGAAACGCATCCAGGGTCAGCGGGAATACCACGAGGATCAACAGCGCCAGCAGCACGATGCCGATCAGGTTTTGCTGGCCGCCCAGCAGTTTGTCTAGAGCCTTCATCGGTTCGCCTCTACTTGCGCACTTTGATGGAGAACAACCCTTGCGGGCGCAGCATCAGGATCAGGATCACCGACGACAGCGTCAGCACCTTGGCCATCGAGCCACTGAGGAAAAACTCCGACAGCGATTGGGTCTGGGCAATCACGAACGCCGAGGCAATGGTGCCGAACAGGCTTTGCGCGCCGCCGAATACGACGACCAGGAAGGTGTCGACGATGTACTGCGAACCGGCGGTCGGCCCGGTGGAGCCGATGGTGGTGAAGGCCGCACCGGCCACGCCCGCCACGCCGCAACCGAGGGCGAAGGTCATGCGGTCGACCTTGCGTGTATTGATGCCCACGGCGCGGCTCATCAAGCGGTTTTGCACGGTAGCCCGCACCTGCAGGCCCCAACGCGAACGGTAGAGCATGACAAAAATCGCCCCGGTCAGCAGCAGGGTCAGGCCCATCATGAACAGGCCGTTGCGCGGGATTTCGATGGCGTCGGTGAGGTTCACCGACCCCATCAGCCAGGCAGGCGGTTCGGCACTCACTTCACGGGCGCCGAACACCGAGCGGAAGGTTTGCTGCATCACCAGGGACAGCCCCCAGGTGGCGAGCAAGGTGTCCAGGGGCCGCTTGTACAAACGGCTGATCATTGCCCATTCCACCAGCCAGCCGACGGCGCCGGCGACGAGGAATGACAGGGCAATGGCAATGAAAAAGTAGTACGGCTGAAAGCTTGGCGCGAAATGCGCGGTGAGGCTGGAACAGACGTAGGTGGTGTAGGCGCCAATGGTCAGGAACTCACCGTGGGCCATGTTGATCACGCCCATCTGGCCGAAGATGATTGCCAGTCCCAATGCCATCAGCAACAGCACGCAGAACACGGACAAGCCATTGAACCCCTGCATCGCCGCGATGGCTCCAAATTCCGATAGCCATTCCATGATGATGGTCTCCTGAGCGGGAGGTTGAAATGCAATCTGCTTCTGCTTTATGTGGGAGCGGGCTTGCCTGCGATGGAATCACCTCGGTGTCACTGAAAGACCGAGTCGCCTGCATCGCGGGCAAGCCCAGCTCCCACAGAAGCCGGGTTTACACGTCAAAGGTTATTGATAGCCTTTCGGAAACGGATTCGGCTCGATCAGATCCGACTCGTAGATCACCTTGAACTGCCCGTTTGGCTGCACTTCACCGATGCGCGACTTGCTCCACAGGTGATGGTTTTCGTGGATCTTCACGTAGCCTTCCGGCGCGTTTTTCAGCTCGATGCCAGGCGATGCGGCGACGACTTTATCCACGTCGAAACTGCCGGCTTTCTCCACCGCCGCTTTCCACAACCATGGGCCGAGGTAGGCCGCCTGGGTCACGTCACCGATCACTGCGTCCTTGCCGTACTTGGCCTTGAACGCTTCCACGAAGGCTTTGTTGTTCGGGTTGTCGAGGCTCTGGAAGTACTTCATCGAGGCATAGAAGCCGGCCATGTTTTCGCCGCCGATGCCCAGCAGTTCGTCTTCGGTCACCGACAGGGTCAGCAGGGTTTGCTTGGATGAATTCACACCCGCCGCGTTGAGTTGTTTGTAGAAGGCCACGTTGGAGCCGCCCACCACGGCGGCGAACACCACGTCAGGCTTTTTCAGCTTGACCTTGTTGATCAGCGAACCGAACTGGGTGTTGCCCAGCGGGTAGTAGTCTTCGCCGACCACGGTGCCGTGCAGGACGTTTTCAATGTGCTTGCGCGCGATCTTCATCGAGGTGCGCGGCCAGATGTAGTCCGAGCCCACCAGGTAGAAGGTTTTGGCGCCCTTGGTCTTGGCGATCCAGTCGAGGCTGGCGAGGATTTGCTGGGTCGCTTCCTGGCCGGTGTAGATCACGTTTTTCGACTGTTCCAGGCCTTCGTAGAAGGTCGGGTAGTAGAGCAGGCCGTTTTCTTTTTCGAAGATCGGCAATACGGCTTTGCGTGAGGCCGAGGTCCAGCAGCCGAACACTGCGGCCACCTTGTCGTTGACCAGCAGTTTCTTGGCCTTTTCGGCGAAGGTCGGCCAGTCGGACGCGCCGTCTTCCTGGATCACCTTGATCTGCCGCCCGAGGATCCCGCCCGAGGCGTTGATCTGCTCGATGGCCAGGCGTTCGGCCTGGATCGAACCGGTTTCGGAAATCGCCATGGTGCCGGTGGCCGAGTGCAGCTGGCCGACGGTGACTTCCGTCGGCGTCACCGCCAGGCCTTCGTTGTCGGCCATGACGCCATGGCTGAACAGACTCGCCGCCAGCAGTGATAAGGCCAACAACGGTTTGGAGCGGATCAATCGTGATTCCATGGGGCGACTCCTCTGCAATGAGGGGTTCAGCATGGCGGCAGGTGGCCACGGCGGGTATACGCAGCCTGACGTAACGGCGTACGTCATTTGACGTATGCCGCCCTGCACCTTTTCAGGGCAGGATCGCGCCCTTCACAAACTGTGGAGATCCCATGTGGGAGCGGGCTTGCTCGCGAATGCGGTGGGTCAGCAACGAATGCATTCACTGATCCACCGCATTCGCGAGCAAGCCCGCTCCCACACAAGCCCGCTCCCACATTTGGACCCGCGGCGCCTGCCAGGGCATGGAACTTGCTCATCCTCCTAGCCCACTTCCCGGAGCCACCCACCGTGCAACCCCTCCCCGGCACCCAGCGCATCGTCAAGATTCGCCGCGACTACAACTCCTGGGTCGCCGACGAGACCATGGAAGACTACGCCCTGCGCTACACCCCAAAGTCCTTCCGCAAATGGTCGGAGCTGCGCATCGCCAATACCGCCCTCGGCGCGGTGTCGTTCCTGGCGCTGGAAGCCATCGGCGGCGTATTGGCCTTGAGCTACGGGTTCACCAACACCTTCTGGGCGATCCTTGCCATCAGCCTGGTGATCTTCCTCACCGGCCTGCCCATCAGCTACTACGCCGCCCGCTACGGCGTGGACATGGACCTGCTGACCCGCGGCGCAGGCTTCGGCTATATCGGTTCCACCATTACCTCGCTGATCTACGCCAGCTTCACCTTCCTGTTCTTCGCCCTCGAAGCGGCGATCATGGCCCTGGCCCTGGAGTTGTATTTCCATATCCCGCTGGCCATCGCCTATGTCATTTGTTCAGTGTTGGTGATCCCACTGGTGGCCTACGGCGTAACGCTGATCAGCCGCCTGCAACTGTGGACGCAACCCCTGTGGCTGGTGCTGCTGGTGCTGCCCTATGGCTTCGTGTTGTGGAAAAACCCCGAGGCCTTCAGCGACTGGACCAGCTTCGTCGGCCGCAGCAGCGACGGTGGTGACTTCAACCTGCTGTCGTTCTGCGCCGCCTGCACCGTGGCGCTGTCGTTGGTCACGCAAATCGGCGAACAGGTGGACTACCTGCGCTTCCTTCCGGAAAAAACCGCCGCCAACCGCAAGCGCTGGTGGGCCGCGCTGTTGTGCGCCGGCCCGGGCTGGATCGTGCCGGGCGCCTTGAAGATGTTCGCCGGGGCGTTCCTGGCCTTCCTTGCCCTGCAACATGAAATCCCCATGGAGCGCGCCGCCGAGCCGACCCAGATGTACCTGGTCGCGTTCGGCTATGTGTTCTCCTCTCCCGAATGGGCGCTGGGGGCGATGGTGCTGTTCGTGTTCATCTCGCAGATGAAGATCAACCTGACCAACGCCTACGCCGGCTCCCTGGCCTGGTCGAACTTCTTCGCCCGCGTGACCCACAGCCACCCCGGCCGCGTGGTGTGGCTGGTGTTCAACGTCGCCATCGCGCTGATGCTGATGGAGCTGGGGGTGTTCGATGTGATCGAGCAGGTGCTGGGGCTCTACGCGAATATCGCGATTGCCTGGATCGGCACGCTGGTGGCGGACCTGGTGATCAACAAGCCCCTGGGCCTGTCGCCCAAGCACATCGAGTTCAAGCGTGCGCACCTCTACGACATCAACCCGGTGGGCGTCGGCTCGATGCTGATTGCCTCGCTGCTGTCGATCCTCGCCCACTTCGGCCTGTTCGGCGCCCTGGCCCAGGCTGCGCCACCGTTTGTCGCGCTGGGTACCGCGTTAATCATGGCGCCGCTATTGGCGTGGCTCACCAAGGGCCGCTACTACATTGCCCGCAGCAGTAAAGCGCAGTTGATTCACCCGCAACCCGGCACCGGGCTGGTGATCTGCGGGCTGTGCAGCAACCCGTTCGAAACCGCCGACATGGCGTTCTGCCCGGCCTACAGCACGCCGATCTGCTCGCTCTGCTGCTCACTGGACGCGCGCTGTGGCGACCGCTGCAAACCCCATGCGCGGCTGGCCAGCCAGTTCGAAGGCGTGTTGCGCTGGTTGCTGCCGACGACGTTGGTACCGCGCCTGCATACCCGACTGGCGCACTACCTCGGATTGTTGATGGCGCTGGTGCTGATGCTCGCCGGGGCGCTGGCGCTGATCTACATGCAGGCGGCCCAGGGTTTGCCCCATTCGCAAACCTTGTACCAGGCGTTTTTCAAGGCGTTCCTCACGCTCTCGGTGCTGGCCGCCGTACTCGCCTGGTGGGTAGTACTCACCCGCGAAAGCCGGCGGGTGGCCCAGGAAGAATCCGACCGGCAAACCTCGCTGCTGATGCAGGAGATCGCCGCCCACAGCCTCACCGACCAGGCCCTGCAACAGGCCAAGGAAGCCTCGGAAGCAGCGAACGCGGCCAAGAGTCGCTACGTCACCGGGCTGTCCCACGAGCTGCGCACGCCGCTCAATAGCATCCTTGGCTTCACCCAGATCCTGCAGCGCGACAGTGCCATGCCCGAACAGCATCAGGACGCCCTGGCGACCATCCTGCGCAGCGGCTCGCACCTGCTGTCGCTGATCGACGGCCTGCTGGACGTGGCCAAGATCGAGGCCGGCAAGCTGCGCCTGGAACTCACCGAAATCCCCTTCCCGGAACTGATCCACGACCTGGAGCAAATGTTCACCCCCCAGGCCGAAGACAAGGGCCTGCGCTTTCGCCTGGACTGCGTGGGCAAGATCCCCGCCGTAGTGCGCGGCGATGAAAAACGCGTGCGGCAGATCCTGATCAACCTGCTGGGCAACGCGATCAACTTTACCGACAGCGGCGAGGTGCGCCTGCGGGTCAGCTACATGCGCGAGACCGCCAACTTCGAGATCATCGACACCGGCATCGGCATTGACCCGGAGCAGATCGAACGGATTTTCCAGCCATTCGAACGCGGCGACCTGATGCGCCAGGACAAGGGCGTGGGTCTGGGCCTGACCATCACACGCATGCTGACCTCACTGATGGGGGGCGAATTGCGTGTGGTCAGCGAACTGGACAAGGGCACCTGCTTCCAGGTGCGGCTGTTCCTGTCCCAGGTCCGGGTGCCGCAGGCGGTGGTGCATGTTGAACACGACATCATCGGCTACCACGGCGAGCGGCGGCGCATTCTGGTGGTGGACGACCATGTGGACCATCGCAAAGTGCTCAGCGGCATGCTCACGCCCTTGGGCTTCGAGGTGTCCCAGGCCAGCAACGGCCAGGAGGCGATCCGCCAGGTGGCCCTGCTGTCGCCGGACCTGATCCTGATGGACCTGTCGATGCCGACCATGGACGGCTGGGCCACCAGCCGGATGATCCGGCGTAATGCGCTGTCTGCCGCGCCGATAATCATCATCTCCGCCAACGCCTTCACTGACGACCGCGAACGCAGCATCGCCGGCGCCTGCAACGACTACCTGGCCAAGCCGGTGCGTACCCCGGAACTGCTCGGGCGCGTGCAACTGCACCTGGATTTGCAGTGGCTGCGCCGCCGGACGCCGATCGTCGCACCGGTCATCACACCGGGCGTGCTGCCCAGTGCTGAAGAACTCGCGGTGCTCGCCGAACTGAGCGCCATTGGCTATGTGCGTGGTTTGCATGAAAAGCTCGACGCCATCGTGCTGGAAAGCCCAGGCACCGCACCGTTCATCAACAAGCTCCGGGCGCTGCTGAAAAGCTTTCGCCTGGAAGAACTCAACCGAATCCTGAAGGAGGCCGAAGATGAATGCCTTGACCCACAGCGCTGAGCCCGGCGTAGTGCTGATTGTCGACGACACCCCGGACAACCTGGCCATGCTCTCCGACGCCCTGGACGACGCCGGCTACATGGTGCTGGTGGCGCTGGACGGCCTCAGCGCGCTGAACCGCGTGCAACGCCGGCGCCCGGACTTGATCCTGCTGGACGCGGTGATGCCCGGCCTGGACGGCTTTGAAACCTGCCGCCGGCTCAAGGCACAACCGGCCAGCGCGGACATTCCGGTGGTGTTCATGACCGGGCTGACCGACAGCAAGCATGTGGTGCAGGGGTTTGAGGTGGGCGGCAGTGACTACGTGACCAAGCCGATCCAGACGGATGAAGTGCTGGCGCGGGTGGCAGCGCATTTGCGGACGTCGCGGATATTGTTGTCGGCGCGGGCGGCGACGCAGCCGAGCGTGATTACTCTGGAGGATGAGCCGGCGCATAGGCTGTTGTCGGCACGGTTTCAACTGACGGAGCGGGAAGTCGAGGTGTTGCGCTGGGTGGCGTGTGGCAAGACCAATCGGGACATTGGCGACATTCTTGGGCTGAGCCCGAGGACGGTGAACAAGCATCTGGAGCATGTGTATGTGAAGTTGGGGGTGGAGACCCGGACGGCGGCGACTTCGGTGGCGATGGCGGCGATGAGTCCCGTGCGCGCTCAAACGATGGCGACTATCTAATGTGGGAGCTGGCTTGCCTGCGATGGCGGTCTATCAGTGACAACAATGTTGGCTGACCCACCGCTATCGCAGGCAAGCCAGCTCCCACATTTGATCTCTGTTGTGGCTGACAACTGCTAACCACCGAAGATCTGCGAAGGCCGCCTCAACGTCGGATCAAACGGATTGATCTTCGGCCCGATCGCCGCCGCCTCGCGCTTCAACAACTCCACCACCGTCGGCAACCGCCCCGGCCCCAGCCGGTCACTGATGGTTGCCACACTCAACGCCGCCACCGCATGCCCATTGCGATCCAGGATCGGCACCGCCAACCCGGCCATGCCTTCCAGCACTCCGGTATTGCGCGCCGCATACCCCAACCGCCGCACACTCTCCACCTCCGAGCGCAAAAACACCTCGTCGTACAGGTGAAAATCCTTGAGCCGTGGCAAGTTGTAGCGGATCACCGTCTCGCGCTCTTCCTCCGGCAAAAACGCCAGGATCGCCAAACTGCCCTGCCCTACGCCCAGCGCCACGCGCCCGCCGATGTCACCGGTGAAGGTACGGATCGGGTACGGCCCTTCACTGCGGTCCAGGCAGATCGCATCAAACCCGCTGCGCGCCAGCAGGAACAATGAATCCCCCAGCGAAGCACTGAGGCGCAACATGCTCGGCCGCACCAGGTCCCGCAGGTTGCCGGTATTGCCTGCATTTGCCGCCAGGGCGAAGAACTCCAGGCTCAGCCGATAGCGCTTGGTGCGCGCATCCTGCTCCACCATGCCCTCGTCCATCAGGCTGCGTAGCAGTCGGTGGGTGGTAGGTTGCGACAACCCCACCTGCTGCGCCAGTTGCGTCACCCGTTCACCCCCGTCCGGCGCCGCGCCGAGGATGCGCAGTAATGCAAACAACCGGGAGACGCCACCGGCGCCGACTTCCTTGACACTTTCATTCCGCTCAGTGGAATCCATAAGCCGATATCTCACACTAAATTCTGGTCAGTGAATGAAACTGAAAAAAGTACTCTATCCAGTGAAATTCCATCTTCCGCCATCCTAGTCTTTCGCCCTAATCTGCGTCCACAGGGGCGAAATGAACAACTAACGGCAGCCGACTCAAGATCGAGCGCCAACGCACCCGCAACACCCTTTTCGCATCTGCCCAAAACAAAAAAGCGCGTTTCGACGCGACTCAAAAAGGTGGAACGCAGACATGGCTTTTCTCCAACTCAACGCCTTGAGCAAACGCTACGGCGCCGTCGACGCGGTGGTCGCCACTGATCTTGCGGTGGAAAAAGGCGAGTTCGTGTCCCTGCTCGGCCCCTCGGGCTGCGGCAAGACCACCACCTTGCAAATGATCGCCGGCTTCGTCGACGTCACCGGTGGCCAGATCGTCCTCGACGGTCGCGACATCACCCACGCCAAACCCGCCAGCCGTGGCCTGGGCGTGGTGTTCCAGAGCTACGCGCTGTTCCCCCACATGAGCGTGCGCGACAACGTTGCGTTCGGCCTGAAGATGCGCAAGGTGCCCGCCGGCGAGATCGCAAGCAGAGTCAAGACCGTGCTGGAACTGGTGCGCCTGGCCCCTCACGCCGAGCGCTACCCGCGGGAACTGTCCGGCGGCCAGCGCCAGCGCGTGGCCCTGGCCCGCGCCCTGGTGATCGAGCCGCCGGTGTTGCTGCTGGACGAGCCCCTCTCCAACCTCGACGCCAACCTGCGGGAAGAGATGCAGTTCGAAATCCGCCGCATCCAGTGCGAAGTCGGGATCACCACCCTGATGGTCACCCACGACCAGGCTGAGGCACTGTCCATCAGCGACCGCGTGGTGGTGATGCAGGCCGGGCGCGTCACCCAGATCGACGCGCCGTACAAACTTTATGAACACCCGCGCACGCGCTTCATCTCGGACTTTGTCGGCAAGGCCAACCTGCTGGCGGGCGACTTCGATCAACTCGGTGCGCCGCAAGTGCGCTTCGAGCCCGGCAACGGCGAACTGACCCTGAGCCTGCGCCCGGAAAAGATCGACCTGGTGGCCGCCGGCTCAGGGCGCCTGCAAGGCAAGATCCTCGACAGCTATTTCTTCGGCAGCCAATGGCTGTACCGCATCAAGACCCAGATCGGCGAGCTGACCGTGGTCCGCCGCAACGACGGCAGTGCGCCCTTGGGTTGCGGCGCGGCGGTAGGCCTGGACTGGGAGTCGAGCCTGCTGCGGGTACTGGCCGCCGATGAGGTGCGCGCATGAGCCGTGGCTACCTGTTGTCGTTGCCGGCGCTGGTGTTGTTTTTCGGGCTGCTGATCCTGCCCCTGGGCCTGACGCTGGTGCTGTCGTTCAACGTGTTCGACTACCAGGTGGGGGTGAAGGCCGATGAGTGGACCTTCGCCCACTACCTGTCGCTGTTCAGCGATTCGTACTTCTACGAGATCTTCTGGCGCACCTTCTGGATCAGTGCCCTGGTGACCTTGCTCTGCGTGGTGATCGGGGTGCCCGAGGCCTACATCCTCAGCCGCATGGGCACGCCGTGGCGCTCGATCTTCCTGATCCTGATCCTCACGCCGCTGCTGATTTCAGTGGTGGTGCGGGCCTTTGGCTGGAGCCTGCTGCTGGGTGCCGATGGTCTGGTGAACCAGGTGATCCAGGCCCTCGGTGGCAAACCGGTGAAGCTGCTCTACACCTCGTTCGCGGTGATCATCGCACTGGTGCACGTGATGCTGCCGTTCATGATCATTCCGGTGTGGACCTCCCTGCAGAAGCTCGACCCGTCGGCGGAACAGGCGGCGCTGTCCCTGGGTGCCAGCCAGGCCACGGTGATGCGCAAGATCGTGTTGCCGCAGGTAATGCCCGGCGTGCTCTCCGGCACCCTGATCGTGTTTGGCCTGGCCGCCAGCTCCTTCGCGATCCCCGGCCTGCTGGGCGGACGTCGACTGAAGATGGTCGCCACGGTGGTCTACGACCAATACCTCTCGGAACTCAACTGGCCCATGGGCGCGACCATCGCGGTGGTGCTGATGTTGGTCAACTTGCTGATCATGCTGAGCTGGAACCGCATGGTCGAAGGCCGCTACAAAAAGTCCCTGGGAGTATAAGACGATGTCCAGAAACGGTCCTTTGGCCCTGGGCTTTCACGGCCTGGTGGTACTGTTCATGATGGCGCCGCTGGTGGTGGTGTGCCTGGTGGCCTTCACTCCGGAAAACACCTTGAGCCTGCCGACGTCGGGCTTCTCCCTGCGCTGGTTTCATGCGGTGTTCGAACGTGCCGACTTTATCCAGGCGTTCTATAACAGCCTGGTCCTGGCGTTCGTGGCCGCCAGCTTGGCGACCTTGATCGCGGTACCGGCGGCCCTGGCAATCAGTCGCTACCAGTTCCCCGGCCGTAACTTCTTCAGTGCCCTGTTCCTCTCGCCGATCATCATTCCGCACCTGGTACTGGGGGTAGCGATGCTGCGGCTGTTCGCAATGATGGGCGTCAACGGCAGCTTCACCTGGTTGATGCTGGCCCATGTGGTGATCATCACGCCTTACGTGTTGCGCCTGGTATTGGCCGCCGCCATCGGCATCGATCGCAGCGCCGAACAGGCTGCCGAATCCCTGGGGGCCAGCCGCTTCACCCTGTTTCGCCAGATCACCTTGCCGATGATTTTGCCCGGCGTGGCCGGCGGCTGGTTGCTGGCGTTCATCAACAGTTTCGATGAAGTCACTTTGTCGATTTTTGTCAGCTCGCCGGCCACCCAGACCTTGCCGGTGCGCATGTACGTGTACGCCACCGAATCCATCGACCCGATGATGGCGGCCGTGTCGGCGCTGGTGATCGGCTTGACGGCGGCGGCCATGATTTTGCTGGACCGGGTCTACGGCCTGGACCGCGTGTTGGTAGGGAAACATTGATGGCACTGTTCAAACGACTGGCCGAGACCCAGCGGCCCACCCTCGCCTTCACCCTCGACGGGCAGCCTGCCACAGGCTTGCTCGGCGACACCTTGCTGACCGCCGTACTGACCTGCGCCGAGCACCTGCGGGGCAGTGATTTCAGCGCCGAACGCCGCGCCGGTTTCTGCCTGATGGGCGCCTGCCAGGATTGCTGGGTGCGGCTTGAGGACGGTCGCCGAGTGCGCGCCTGTTCGACCTTGCTGGAAGACGGCCAGGCGATTCGCCGTGATCCGGGGCGCCAGGCATGAAGACAGTGGTGATAGTGGGCGCAGGCCCGGCGGGTATTACCGCCGCCCGGACCTTGCTCGAGCATGGCGTAACCCCGGTGTTGGTGGACGAGAGCCTGCGCGGCGGCGGCCAGATTTATCGGCGCCAACCGGCGAACTTCCAGCGCTCGGCGAAGCAGTTGTATGGCTTTGAAGCGGGCAAGGCGACGGCGCTGCATCGCACCATGGATGAGCTGGCAACCCGGATCGACTACCGGCCGGAAACCCTGGTGTGGAATGCCGAGAACGGTCGCCTGGACATGCTCAACAACGGCCACGCCGAAAGCATCGAATACGCGCAGATCATCGTCGCTACGGGCGCCACTGACCGCATCCTGCCGGTACCGGGCTGGACGCTGCCCGGCGTGTACAGCCTTGGCGCGGCGCAAATCGCACTGAAGTATCAAGGCTGCGCCATCGGCGAGCGCGTGGCGTTTTGCGGCAGCGGACCGTTGCTGTACCTGGTGGCGTATCAGTACGCCAAGGCCGGGGCCAAGGTAGTGGCGGTGCTCGACAGCGCGCCGTTCAGCGCCCAGTGCCGCGCCTTGCCGGCATTGCTCGGCCAGCCGGCGACCCTGGCAAAAGGTTTGTACTACCGCGCCTGGCTCACGGCCCACGGCATCCCGGTGCATCAAGGTGCAACGCTGTCGCACATCGACGGCGAACAACGAGTGACGGGCATCCACTGGGACCAGCAGGAAATCGCCTGTGATGCCGTGGCCTTCGCCCATGCCCTGCGCAGCGAGACCCAATTGGCGGATTTGCTTGGGTGTGAATTTTCCTGGAATGCATTGAACCGCGCCTGGTTGCCCCAGCGAGATGCGGCTGGGCGTAGCAGTGTCACGGGTGTTTATTTAGCGGGTGATGGTGCCGGAATCATGGGCGCCGATGCGGCGCAAATGGCGGGCGAGCGGGCGGCGTTGGCGTTGCTGGAAGACACCGGTATTGCCATCGCCCCTCGCCGGCCGGCGGTGCTGGAGCAGCAATTGGCGAGCATCCAACGCTTTCGTCATGGCCTGGAAACCGCCTTCCCCTTCCCGGAAAACTGGGCCGCCGAAGCCCCGGATGAACTGATCTTGTGCCGCTGTGAAGAAGTCAGCGTCGGCGAAGTACGCGCGGTGGTGGATGAAGGTCACTGGGAAGTGAACCGGGTCAAGGCCCATTGCCGGGTTGGCATGGGCCGTTGCCAGGGCCGGATGTGTGGGCTCGCAGCGGCAGAAATCATTGCCGAACGCAGTGGGCGCGAGATTCAAAACGTTGGCCGCCTGCGGGGCCAGGCACCGATCAAACCCTTGCCGTTTGGCGTGGAGATGCAGCCATGATCGACAGCGAAGTGATCGTGTTGGGCGGCGGGATTGTCGGCGCGTCAGCCGCCTTGCTGCTGGCGCAGAAAGGTCGGCGCGTGGTGCTGCTGGAGCGGGACTTTTGTGGTTCGCACTCAAGCGGCGTGAATTATGGCGGCGTGCGGCGCCAGGGTCGGCCATTGCATCAGTTGCCGTTATCGCAACGTGCCCACGAGCTGTGGTCCGACTTGCCGGGGCTGATTGGGATCGATGGCGAATACGTGCGCTCCGGGCATTTGAAACTGGCCCGCAGTCACGAAGACCTGGCCGCCTTGCAGGCTTACGCCGACGCCACTCGAGGCTTTGGCCTGGGCCTGCAAATGCTGGATCACGCTCAGCTGCGTGCACGGTTTCCATGGGTGGGTGATGTGGCGGTCGGCGCCTCACTCTGCCCCGAGGACGGCCACGCCAATCCGCGCCTGGTCTCCCCCGCCTTTGCCCGCGCCGCGCAGCGCCACGGTGCAAGGGTGATGGAGCAAACCGAAGTCACCCAGGTTGAACATGACGGCCAGCGGTTTCAGGTGCGCTGTGCCAATGGTGTGCAGCTGCAAGCCCGCTGGCTGTTGAACTGCGCCGGCGCCTGGGCCAGTACCGTGGCCGCGCACTTTGGCGAACCGGTGCCGATGACCTCGGCGCACCCGGCGATGCTGGTGACCGAGCCGTTGCCGGTGGTGATGGACGTGAGTACCGGCGTCGAAGGCGGCGGAATCTATGCGCGGCAGGTTGCCCGGGGCAATTGCATCCTCGGTGGTGGTCGCGGCTTTGCCCTGGGCCCGCAACAGGCCCGCCCGGGGCAAGCGGCGGTGCTGGAGATTCTGCGCAACGCCGGCGAGTTGTACCCGTTCCTCAGAGGTGCCCAGGCGATCCGCACCTGGAGCGGCACCGAAGGTTATCTACCCGACCACGAACCAGTGATCGGCGACAGCAGCACCCAACCCGGCCTGCTCCACGGTTTCGGCTTTGCCGGCGCCGGGTTCCAGCTCGGCCCTGCGGTCGGTGAAGCCCTGGCAGAAATCGTCTGCACGGGGGCCAGCCGGCAGCCCATCGAAGCATTTTCCATCCGTCGTTTCCAAGCCTGAGAGGAAGATTCATGCACATGATCAAACGTACTGCGCTGTCTTGCCTGTCCCTCGCCCTGTTGAGCACGGCGGCCCATGCTGCACCGACGCTGTACCTGGGCATGAACGGCGGCACCATGGAGCGGGTCTACGCCGACAAGGTGCTGCCTGCGTTCGAGAAGGCCAACAACGTCAAGGTGGTGATCGTGCCGGGCACCTCGTCGGACATCCTGGCCAAGGTGCAGGCCAACAAGGACAACCCGCAGATGCACGTGATGTTCCTCGACGACGGCATCATGTACCGCGCTATCTCCATGGGGTTGTGCGAGAAGCTCACGCCTAACCCGACCCTGGATCAGATTCCGGCCAAGGCCAAAATCAAGGAAGAGGCAGTTGCGGTGACGCTCGGGGTGACCGGGTTGGGTTACAACGCCAAGATGTTCAAGGAAAAGGGCTGGGCGCCGCCGACATCGTGGATGGACCTGGCGGATCCACGGTTCAAGGACAAGGTGGTGTTTCAGTCCCTGGCCTCCTCCACGTTTGGGTTGCATGGTTTCCTGATGTTCAACCGGATTCAGGGGGGCAGCGAGACCAACGTGGAGCCGGGGTTCAAGGCCTGGCCGAAAACCGTCGGGCCCAACGTGCTGGAATACATCGCCAGCTCGGCGAAGATTTCCGAGATGGTGCAGACGGATGAGGCGGCGATCTTTCCGCTAACGCCGACGCAGGTGACCACGCAGCAGTTGTTGGGTGTGCCGATGGAGTATGCGCAGCCGAAGGAAGGCGCGGTGGTGTTGAACGTGGCGGAGTGTGTGATTGCGCGGAATGACCAGCCGGAGTTGGCGCAGAAACTGGCGCAATTTTTGTTGACCGCTGAGGCGCAGGCGCCGGCTTTAGAGTTGGGGGATCAGATTCCTTCGAATCCTACTACGCCGACCACGGATAAGACTCGGGCTCGGGTGGAGGCGATGAACAGTTACTTGCAGACGGCGATTTCGATTGACTGGGATCAGGTGAACCAGGCGCGGCCGGAGTGGAATGCGCGGTGGAGTCGGTCGATTGAGCGGTAGGCTTTGGGGGTGAATATCCGTTATTTGGGTGATGGCTTAAATTGGTTCCGCTCTTACAGCGGGTCACTTTTGAAAGGAGCCCAAAAGTAACCAAAAGGCTCTTGCCCCAC
>NZ_JAAAFU010000024.1:0-69784 GCF_019352905.1 Pseudomonas sp. Xaverov 83
CCAGAGGTCTGGTATCGGATTTTCTAGGAAGCCCGGCGTGGGCTCAAATGCTTAAGTGAACAGCATTACGACTGTGTCGGGGCTTTTTCTTGCCCGGCGAACACCCAAGTGCCGCTTGTTACCCTTTTACGTAATTGCTGGTGTAAGCATTCACTTACTTTTTCGTAAGCGTTTGGGTTTTTTCGTCGGTGCAGACGTCTTGAATTGATTTCTTATATTTCTATCTACTTGAAATACAACAACTATTTTTTATTGAACGAGCGCGCAAACTTGTAGTTCTGCGGTTTGGATCCCGTTGAACTTCCCCGGGAACTCTCTAAGATCAGCCCTGTGTCCACGGATTGACACGGTCATCACGGAACGATGACTCAGGGAACCTCGCAGGATGCGATTCATCAGGATGATGAAAAGGAACACAGGGACTAGGGAAAAAATGTGGGCGGGTCATACCGCCCCTTTTTTTTGCCTGTAGAAAAGTGAAACCCGTCCCGCAGAAATGCAAAAAGGCCCGCAAGGGGCCTTTTGGAGGGCATCGACGTTATCAGCGCTCGAGGTCTGCAATCTTGCCTTTCTTGCCATCCCACTCCGCCGCATCCGGCATCGGGTCTTTGCGCTCAGTGATATTCGGCCAGATTTCCGCCAGCTCAACGTTCAACTGAATAAATTCCTGCATTTCTGCCGGGACTTCGTCCTCGGAGAAAATTGCGACGGCCGGGCATTCTGGCTCACACAGGGCGCAGTCAATGCACTCGTCCGGGTGGATGACCAGGAAGTTCGGGCCTTCGTAGAAGCAGTCCACCGGACACACTTCTACGCAGTCGGTGTACTTGCACTTGATGCAGTTGTCGGTGACGACGAAGGTCATTTCTAATTTTCTCCTCAGGCGGCGGCAGCGAAACCCCTTGTGGCAGGGCTCGCGAGGTTCGGGAGCGATAGTCTGCAGGCCAGGCTAAAAGCCCGCAGCATCCCAAACCGCGCGAGAGTCTACCAGCTTGCACGCGTCTGCGTTATATCCGAGTCTTCAGTGCATATAACATTTCGAGCGCTTTTCGCGGGGTCAAGTCGTCCACGTCAAGCTTAGCCAACTCATCCAGTACCGGATGAGGCAGGCTGGCGAACATGTCGCTCTGGTGTGGCGCACTGGGTTTGTTGCTGGCTTTGGCCGGGCTGGCCACGGGAATCTCGTGGGGCAGGGCGGTTTCTTCCAGGCGGCTCAGGTGTTCGCGGGCGCGAGTGATCACCTCACTTGGCACGCCCGCCAGCTGCGCCACGGCCAGGCCGTAACTCTGGCTCGCCGGCCCGGGCAACACGTGGTGCAGGAACACGATGCGCTCGTTGTGCTCGGTGGCATTGAGGTGCACGTTGGCCACCAGCGGCTCGTTTTCCGGCAACACCGTCAGCTCGAAATAGTGCGTTGCAAACAGCGTATACGCCCGCAGATGCGCCAATCGCTCGGCCGCCGCCCAGGCCAGGGACAGGCCGTCAAAGGTGCTGGTGCCGCGGCCCACTTCGTCCATCAGTACCAAGCTGCGTTCGGTGGCGTTGTGCAGGATGTTGGCGGTTTCGCTCATTTCCACCATAAAGGTCGAACGGCCACCGGCCAGGTCATCGCTGGAGCCGATCCGGGTGAAGATGCGGTCCACCAGGGACAGCTCGCAACTGGCCGCCGGCACGAAGCTGCCGATATGGGCCAGCAGCACGATTAATGCGGTCTGACGCATGTAGGTGGATTTACCGCCCATGTTCGGACCGGTGATCACCAGCATGCGGGTGTCGTCGTCCAGCGACAGATCGTTGGCGACGAACGGCGTGGTCAGAACCTGCTCCACCACCGGGTGGCGACCTTGCACGATGCGCATGCACGGCTCGCTGACAAAACGCGGGCAGTTCAGGTCAAGGTTCAGGGCGCGCTCGGCCAGGTTGCTCAGCACGTCCAGCTCCGCCAGCGCAGCCGCGGTGTCCTGGAGTGGTGCCAGCTTGCCGATCAAGTCTTCGAGCAAGGCTTCGTAGAGCATCTTCTCCCGAGCCAGGGCGCGGCTTTTGGCCGACAGTGCCTTGTCTTCGAACTCTTTAAGTTCCGGGGTAATAAAGCGCTCGGCACCCTTGAGGGTCTGGCGACGCTGGTAATCGATCGGCGCCTGCTCGGCCTGCTTGCTCGGCAACTCGATAAAGTAGCCATGTACACGGTTGTAGCCGACTTTCAGGTTGGCCAGGCCGGTGCGGGCTTTTTCGCGGGCTTCCAGGTCGATCAGGAACTGCCCGGCGTTCTCGCTCAGGGATTGCAGTTCGTCCAGCTCGGTGTCGTAACCGGTCTTCAAGACGCCGCCGTCACGGATGATCGCGGGCGGGTTGTCGATGATGGCTTTTTCCAGCAGCGCCGCCAGTTCCGGGTAGGTGCTGGTGGTGACGGCAAGCTGCTGCAGGTGCGGAGCTTCCAGTTCGGTCATCGCTGCTTGCAGTTGCGGCAGGGCGCCGAGGGCATCCCGCAGGCGTGCCAGGTCGCGGGGCCGTGCGTTGCGCAGGCCGATCCGCGCCAGGATCCGCTCGATATCCCCGATTTCCTTGAGCTGCGGTTGCAGCTTTTCAAAGCGGTATTGATCCAGCAGGCACGTAATAGAGGTTTGACGGGCTTGCAGCACGGTCAAATCCCGCAGCGGACGGTTCAACCAGCGCGTCAGCAAGCGGCTGCCCATGGCGGTCTGGCAACGGTCGACCACCGATTGCAAGGTGTTGTCGCGCCCGCCGGCCAAGTTGGTGTCCAGTTCCAGGTTGCGACGGCTGGCGCCATCGAGCACCACGGTGTCGTCCAGACGTTCATGACGCAGGCTGCGCAAATGCGGCAGGGCGGTGCGCTGGGTTTCCTTGGCATAGCTGAGCAGGCAACCGGCGGCGCCGATAGCGAGGGTCAGGGTTTCGCAGCCAAAACCCTTGAGGTCTTGCACGGAGAATTGCTGGCACAGGCTTTTCAGCGCCGAATCACGCTCGAAATCCCACGGCGCGCGACGCTTGGTCCCGCGGCGACGTTCCGCCGGCAGATCCTTTGGCCAGTCATCCGGAATCATCAGCTCCACCGGGTTGACGCGCTCCAGCTCCGCCAGCAGGTTTTCCCAGCCCTTGATCTCCAGCACCGTAAAGTTGCCGCTGGTGATATCCAGCACGGCCAGGCCGAACAGCCGCTCATCCCCCAGCACCGCCGCGATCAGGTTGTCGCGACGCTCATCCAGCAGCGCCTCATCACTCACCGTCCCCGGCGTAATGATGCGCACCACCTGGCGTTCCACCGGGCCCTTGCTGGTGGCCGGGTCGCCGATCTGCTCACAGATCACCACCGACTCGCCCAGCTTCACCAGCTTGACCAGGTAACCTTCCAACGAATGATAAGGAATCCCGCACATCGGAATCGCCTGCCCGGCCGACTGCCCGCGCGCGGTCAGGGTGATGTCCAGCAACTTGGCGGCCTTCTTTGCGTCTTCATAGAAGATCTCGTAGAAGTCGCCCATGCGGTAGAACATCAACTGATCAGGGTGCTGGTTTTTCAGGCGCCAGTACTGCTGCATCATCGGGGTGTGGGAGGACAGATCGGAAGTGTTTTTACTCATTGGATAGTTAGCAAATTCGTTGAAAGTGATGGGGCAAAGGGGGCGCTTGGCCCAGCATTTTTTGCAATGGGCGCAAGGTTAACACGCGAGGTCGGGGCTTCGCAGTTCACAAACGGTCAGGTAAATCTCGGCAATCAATGCATTAAATATGCAAATTAGCATTTGCCAAGCATCAAAACTGCCTGCACTATCCGCGTTATGCAAAAACGCAACGTTTCTATCGTCTTAAGAGAGCTGCTGGACCGCGACCGGATCTCCCCCACGGAGCTTCACCGGCGTACCGGTGTGCCTCAATCCACGTTGTCCCGGATCCTCAGCGGCAAGATCGTTGATCCGTCGGACAAGCACATCTCACGCATCGCCGATTACTTTCAGGTCAGCACCGATCAGCTGCGCGGGCGCGCAGGGCTGGTGTCGGCGCGGGCGGACGAGCGTGACCCGATGCATTCGGAACTCAAGGACATAAGCCTGTGGGACGACGACACGCCCGTTAATGATGACGAGGTGTCGATCCCCTTTCTGCGCGAGGTTGAATTGGCTGCTGGATCAGGAAGATTCGTCATCGAGGAAAGCGAGAAGGCCAGCCTGCGATTCGGCAAGCGCAGCCTGCGGCATAACGGGGTGCAGTTCGACCAGGCCAAGTGCGTCACGGTGCGTGGCAACAGTATGTTGCCGGTGCTGCGTGACGGCGCGACCGTCGGCGTCAACGCCGGCAAGTGCGGGATTGGTGACATCGTCGACGGCGACCTGTATGCCATCAACCACAACGGCCAACTGCGGGTGAAACAGCTCTACCGCCTGCCTTCGGGGATTCGCCTGCGCAGCTTCAACCGCGATGAACACCCGGATGAAGATTACAGCTTCCAGGACATCCAGGATGAGCAGATCAGCATCCTCGGTCACGTCTTCTGGTGGGGCATGTACGCCCGCTAACCCTTCTTCGTAAGACAAAGCCCGCCAATGAGCGGGCTTTTTTTCGTCCGTGCAAAACCACCAAACCCTTTGCCCATAAGGCTGCAAATGCATCCATGCATATGCGCTGCAAAAATAAATGCATTTGTGCATTGACTGTATATGCATACATGCATATTCTTCGTCTCAAGCCAGCCAAGAAGGCCTGGTGGAGGCGGCAAGGATGCTGCCAAGGAAGACAAGGACGTTACGCAACACCGGCAAGGACGCCATCGAAGCGATGGCACGGATGCCAGGCAACACCGGCAAGGATGCCGACGCTCTTTAGTTTCAAACCGCTTCAAGAACAGGCAGCGATGAACCGGCCTTAACGGTTCAGAGGGTTGGCAACTGGCCCGGGTGTGCAGCGTAAAGCACCAGAAGCAGTTATCCGGCAGACAGGGATCGTGGTCGGAAAAACATTTAGGAAAGAACCGTACCGCGCCAGTAGCGCCGAAAGTTCGAGGAAATCATTACTGAAAAGCCCGGGCAACCGGGCTTTTTGGAATGCCTACCTATAAATGGAATTACCCAAAACCCGGCACTGCGCCGGTAATGCTCAGCCAGGAGGCGTGACATGACAAACGAGCAGCAAGCGTTAGCGGAAATGCCTATCTGGTTGGTGATCGCACTGGCCCTGATCGGCGGTGTATCCGGAGAAATGTGGCGCGCCGACAAGGAGGGCGCCCGCGGTTGGTCGCTGGTGCGGCGCCTGGCCCTGCGTTCCGGGGCCTGCATGGTGTGCGGGGTGTCAGCCCTGATGCTGTGCTACGCCGCCGGCATGTCGATCTGGACGGCCGGCGCCATTGGTTGCCTGACCGCCATGGCCGGCGCCGACGTGGCCATCGGCCTTTATGAACGCTGGGCGGCCAAGCGCATCGGCGTCAACGAAGGCCCAGGCCGGGACCCGCAGTAACCGTTGCAAGGACGCTACTTAAATGACACTCATCGAAAAACCTTCCCAACTGCCCCAGGCCATCAACGAGGCGTTGCGGGTTGCCTTTCCGAATCTGAAGGTCGGCAATCATCAGGACTTCCAGGGCACCGCGGATAACACCGGCGTGTTGATCACGGTCGAAGGCAATGGCCCGGGCATTCGCTCCCGCGAAGGGCGCAAGGCCCACGCCCTGGGGATTTCACTCAAGACCATGGTTGCTCCGGGTGCCTTGCCCTTTGATGCCTGCGACCTGGCCAGCCAACTGATGGACCTGGTGTTGGATAACCGCTGGAACCTGCCGCAGGAGCAGTGCGACCTGCCGACCAATATCGTCGCTGCGCCCTCAATACGCACCACCGCAGAAACGGACTACGACACCTGGACCGTCAGTTTCACCCAAACCCTCTATATCGGACCGCCGCTGCTCAACGATCCCACAGGCCAACCGCTGTTCGCCTGCACTTGGGAAGTCTCGAACATCGACGACCCCGACCAATACAAGCCGCTGGCGGAGTAGCCCATGTTCGACGCGCTGTTACGCATGCAACTGGGACCGATCGTCGAACGACTGGCAGAAATGGAGAGCCAGCTCGAAGACCTGTATCGACGCGCCGAAAGTTTTTGCCGCATCGGCGTGTGCCAGGAGGTCGACGCGGCCAGCAATACCTGCAAGGTCAGCCACGGTGAACTGCTCACGCCGGCGATCCGCTTTTTCAACCCCAGCGCCGGTGCGCAGACGGAAACCCGCATCCCGTCAGTGGGCGAGCAATGCTTGCTGCTCAACTACGGCGGCGGGGAGGGCGGGGCACAATCGGTGGCGTTGTTCGGCTTGAACAGCGACCGTTTTCCGCCGGTCTCAAGCGTTCCGACACTGACCCGGCGCCGCCATCAAGACGGCACACAAAGCGACTACGACGACGCCAGCCACACTTTCAACTGGGTCAACGGCCCGACTACGTTCACCGGTTCCCGTGAGCAGGTAGACGTCAAGGTCGGCGCCGCCAGCCTGACGATGAGCGCCGAGGCCATCACGCTGCAAGTTGGCGGTACAAGCCTGTTGCTGGACGCCGGCGGTGCGCACTTCAGCGGCCCGGTGGTGGACCACCAAGGTCGAGTCATCAGCCCCTGATAAGGACATCCCATGATCGGAATCGATAGAAACACCGGGGCGGCGGTCGATGACTGGCTGCAATTCGTCCAGCGCGCCACCCGAGCGCTGACCACTCCCTTGGGCACTCGCCAGAAGCGTCCGCTGTACGGCTCGATGATCCCGCAACTGCTCGGGCAAAACCTCGGCGATGACCTGCTGATTCTCGCCCAGAGCCATGCCGCCCAGGCGTTCTACAACCCGCAGAACGGCATCGCCGACTTCGAACCGCAAGTCATCGTCGCCAACCGCCAGGGCGCCGGCCTGTTGCTGCGCTTCGCCGGCACCTGGAAAAACCGCAAACAAACCTTCGAGGTGGTGACATGAGCATGCTGATACCTGGCCAGAACCAGTTGGCTGAGCCAGCGATCATTGCCGTCGATGAATTCGAGCCGCTGTTGGCGGAGTTCAAGGCGTTTGTCGTTGATTACGTCGCGACTCGTGCGCCGGAAAATGCGGCCAAGCTGAAGGTCAGCCTGGAGAACGAAAGCGAACTGCTGACGCTGGCATTGGAGGCTTTCTGCGTTCGCCTGCAGACCCACGAGCGTAAATACAACGCCCGCATCAAGCAGATGCTGGCGTGGTGGGCCACCGGCAGCAACCTCGACGCACGCCTTGCCGACATGGGCCTGGAGCGTCAGGTGCTCGACCCTGGTGACCCGGCGGCTTTCCCGCCCGTGCCGCCGACGTTGGAGAGCGACGACGACGCCCGGTTGCGTTATTACCTCGCGCCTCACGCTCCGGCGGCGGGTTCGCGGATGCAGTATCGGCGGGAGGTTTTCACCCTCGGTGAACGTCCATCAGTGAAAGTGCAAAGTGCTACGCCGGGGGTGGTGACGGTCACTTATACCTTCGACCCCGACGGTTACGCGGCGCGGGTCAAGGATGGCAACGGCCGTCGCACTGCGCCCGGTGAAGTGATGGTCACGGTCCTGTCCCGAGACGGGGATGGCACACCTTCTGCTGATCTGCTCGACGGTGTACGCCGGCACTTTGCCCGGCCTGATGTGCGCCCGGAAACGGATCTCGTCACGGTGCAGGCGGCTCAGATCCTGCGCTACAAAATCCGCGTGGTGGCGAAGATCAACGCCGGCCCGGACTCCGGGCTCACTCAAGTCGCCGCCCAGAAACTGCTGCAAGACTATGCAGAATCTTGTCATTGCCTGGAAGGGCGGGTGGACCCGAGCTGGATCGACTACGCCATCCACTCGGCGGGCGCTGCGCAACTGCAAATTCTTGAGCCGCTGGAGCCGATCGTCACCACGGCATTCCAGGCCCCGTATTGCACGGGCGTCGAGGTGGAGGTGCGCACGCTATGAAAGAGACAAAAGGCAGCTTGCTGCCCGCCAACAGTTCGCCGTTGGAGAAGGCACTGGACTTGGGTTTTGGGCAGTTGCTTGACCGGGTGACGCCACCCTTTCCCGCCTTGATGAACCCGCTGCAAACGCCGGTTGAGTTCCTTCCCTACCTGGCCGCTGATCGCGGCGTCAGTGAATGGGACGCCGCTGCCAGCGAGTCGGAGAAGCGCCTCACTGTGGCCTTGTCCTGGCAGATCCAACGTCAGGCCGGTACGCCCAAGGCGCTGAGCTATGCCGTCGAATCGCTGGGATTCACCCCCAATATCAGTGCCTGGTATCAACAGCGGCCAACCGGTCTGCCTTACACCTTTGACGTGCAGGCAATCATCGGTCGCAGTTGGTCCAGTGGCGATCACAACCGTTTGATCCGCCGCATCAACGCGGCCAAGAGCGAGCGGGACCTGGCCACTATCACCATCGTGCACGAGACCTCCCAGGGTTTACGTGTCGCTGCAGCCGCTGATCCAGGGTTGAGCATCGGCGATGAGAGCCAGCCCGGGGCGTTACCCGAGGTGAAGCTGCACGGGGTACTTGCTTGTAGCAGCGTGGCGCACACACCGCTCAGCGATGGCGAGTTGCAGCTGTGCGGCGTACTGCCTGAATTCGGGCTGGCGGCCCGGCTTAACAGTGCCGGGGTAGCCCGGCACTACACCATTAACGACTACTACCTCAGGGCGCAGCCATGACAGATGAAATTACACGCCTGGTGCGCTTCACCTCCAAGGGATTGGATGAAGTGCTGCAGGCAAAGAACCAGGGCTTGAAAGGCGAAATCACCCACATTGGCGCCGGTACTGGCCGCTACAACCCCGACGGCACCGAAGTTGCCCTGCGTGACGAGCGCCAACGGGTCGCCATTGTGGACTACGAGGACTTGGGCGACCGACAACTCAGGATGGCCGCGCTGTTTGATGGCGAGGCTGAGTATGAGATTGGCGAGTTTGGGTTTTACCTCGCCAGTGGGACCTTGTTGGCGGTGTATTCCGTGGCGGGGAAGTTGCTGACGTATAAAGCGGCTGCGGCTCGGGTGCTGCAGAAGTTCACGTTGGATATTTCGCCGTTGCCGGCGGACAGCGTGACGATTGTGGTGGGGAGTGAAAATCTGAATGTGTTGATGGCTGAAGAGATCGCAATCATGGCGGCGGCTTCGGTTGGCAATATGTCTCGTCACGTTGATCTGATGTTGCGGGTTATGCATCTCGAAGCGAAGTAGTTGCACTGACAAAAGTGCTGGAAGTTTAATTGACAGGGAGTTGATGATGGGAATTGAAACTACTATCACGAAAGTGGTGGATGCGTGTAATAAGCTGACGGATACGGTGACTAACCAGATTGGCAAAATTGATGCACGGGTAGAGGCCGCGTCGAGTCAGTTCACCGCTTGGCGTAACAGCGTGCAAGCCAAAGATATTAATGGTCGCGCGCTTTATAAACAGGAAATTGATCTAACAGGGCTACCGACCGATACGTTTTACCCCGTCTGGTGGACGATGCCAGGCAACGAAAGTGGTGAAACAGAAATTACTCTCTCCCGGATCTACAGTCGCGACCAAGAGTTAGAACCTTTTGGTAAGGGCGTTTATCACATTGCGGGGCTGAATTTGCAGATGGAAGGTTGCGGTTACATCTGGAACGGCGACGGTAACTTATTGAGCATTAAGCGTATTTCTCAAACTTACCGGGAGTCGGTTCGAGGTGTAAGTTTCGGGATGATCTGTGTTGCACGACATATCACGGGCGTCAGGCCGCTGTATCAAGGTGTAGCAGACGGTCAAGTCATTCAGGCAGCAATGCATTCCGGTGTTTATTTGCGCGGAGGGTTGGGGTACACGGTGACTAAATCGTTTGCCGGTGCTGTTGGTTTCAGCCGTTCCGATAGCGAGGTAGCTATTGGCGAAAGTACTCAAGGTGATTGGGAAATTCGTTGGTGCGTTCGACCGTATCGTTTGGCGGATGCCGACGCGGTCCTGGGAGCAACGTTGCCCGAGAAGCGGTTGGCGTACTCCTACGACAACGACAAAATCTACGCATCGAAGGGGGTTTGAATGACGCTTTCTATTAAAACTGCCGTGACACCTGCAGGTGAGCAGTTGATCAATATTCCAGCGGATATTGAGATTCTCAAAAATCTTGGTTTTTCCGTCGAACAAGCAGAACAGCTCTGCATTGAGGCCGCGAAAACTACTCAACTGGAGAGTTCCATCGCGGCGCGTCGCACCCTGTATGTGACTGAAGCCGACCCGCTTTTCCTTGAGTGGCAATACGACGAAACTCCTGAGAAAGAAAAGGCGTGGCGCGACAAAGTTGCGGAGATCAAAGCACTTTATCCATTGCCTGATCGCACCTGAACCACACACCGCGAAAGCGGTTTTTTTTCGCCCGCCCAAAGCCCCTCTCGCAGGGGCTTTGGCGTTTTTCACCCGGAGAATTCCACTCATGTTTAACCGCCAAACCTACACCGTCCTCATCCCATTCCCCACCGGCAACGGCCACTGGTCTACCGCCGGTGAGGAACTGGAACTGCTGGACGTCGAAGCATCCGCCCTGCGCACCGCTGGCCGCCTGGAACTCACCAGCGTCCTCAACTCCACCCCCAAGAAGGCTGACTGATCATGGCTGAGGTTTTGAACTTCGAGCACAACGGCATCACCGTGAATGCCACCGAATCCCCCGAGGCCATGGGTGGCCTGGGCGATAACGTCATCGGCCTGGTGGGCACCGCCCCCAACGCCCATGCGTCGATTCCGAAAAACGCCCCGTTCCGCATCAACAGCTTCACCACCCAGGCGCTGCTGGACCCTACCGGCGCTGAAACCGGCACGCTGTTCCACGCGGTGTATCAGATACTCAAAGTGGTCAAGGTACCGGTCTACGTGGTGATCGTCGACGAGGGCACCACCCCGGCCGATACCCTCAACAATGTGATCGGCGGTGAAGAGCCTGTCACCGGCCGTAAACTGGGCCTCGCCGCCCTGGCCAGCGTCCCCGAAGACCTGACCATCATCGGCGCCCCGGGATTCACCAGCACCAAAGCCGTGGCCGGCGAATTTGCCTCCTTCGGCAAGCGCATCAAGGCCCGTGTGGTGCTGGATGGCAAGGACGCAACCGTCGCCGATCAGGTGACCTACAGCGGCGAACTGGGCGGTGCCGACCTCGGTTTCGACCGTTGCCTGCTGGTGCACAACATGCCGTCGGTGTACTCCAAGGCCGCGAAGAAAAATGTGTTCCTGGCCCCGTCGTCCCTGGCCATCGCTGCACTGGCCAAGGTCAAGCAGTGGGAAAGCCCGGGCAATCAGGTGACCTTCGCCGAAGACGTTTCCCGCGTGGTTGAGTACAACATCCTGGACACCTCCACCGAAGGCGACCTGCTCAACCGTTACGGCGTGAGCTACTACGCCCGCACCATCCTCGGCGGTTTCTCGCTGCTGGGTAACCGCTCCATTACCGGCAAGTTCATCAGCTACGTGGGCCTGGAAGACGCCATCAGCCGCAAGCTGGTCAAGGCCGGCCAGAAAGCCATGGCCAAGAACCTCACCAAGTCGTTCATGGACCAGGAGGTCAAGCGCATCAACGACTGGCTGCAAACCCTGGTGGCCGACGAAACCATCCCCGGCGGCAGCGTGTACCTGCACCCGGAATTGAACAGTGTCGAGAAGTACAAGAACGGCACCTGGTTCATCGTCATCGACTACGGCCGCTACGCGCCGAACGAACACATGATTTATCAACTCAACGCCCGCGATGAAATCATCGAGCAGTTCCTGGAGGACGTTCTCTAATGTTTACCAACCGTGTAAGACAGGCCATTGCGGCCACCCTTCAAGGCCTGCCGTTGTCCGCAACCGTGGAAGAATTCACTCCGCCGAAGATTGAGTTCGAGATGGAAGCCATGGCCGGCGGACGCTTTATCGCCGAGGAAATGGCCAAGAGCGCCAAGGTGCTGAATGCCAAGCTGATCCTGCAAGGCGCCGGCCCGGAAATCATGCTGGCCTTGGGCGTGCGCCTGGGTGACGACATCCTGCTGAACGTGCGTGAAGCCGGCCAGGACCAGGATGGCCGCACCTATTTCACCTATCACACCGTCGGCGGCAAGCTCAAATCCCTGGAGGAAGCGAAGCTGAAGATGGGTGAGAAGGCGACCACCACCCTGGAGCTGTCCTGCCGCACCTACAACCGCCTGGAAAACGGCATCCCGGTAATCGACATCGACGTGCGTACCCAGAAGTTCGTGCTCAACGGCGTCGACATTCTCGGCGATGCCCGCCGCGCGGTACTGATGCCGTAAGCCCCCGGGAGCGGGTTTGCCCGCTCCCATACTTCACCAAGGAATTGACTCATGGCCTGGATGCCTCCGCTGCACATCCTGCTGTCGCCGATCACCGCCGACACTGGCGCGACGATCGAGCAGATTCAACTCAAGCCGTTGTTCTACGCCGCGCAAAAAGACGCGCTGGCCCGTGCCGGTGATGATGAGGACGACCAGTTTTTCGAACTGGCGAAACTCGCCACCGGCCTGTCGGAAAAGGAACTCGACCAACTCAAGCGTCCGGACTACGTGACCATCGCGCAATACGTGCATGACATGTCGACCCGCCCGGCCTCGTTCTTCCTGGACGAGTCCCGCGAGCCTGGCGACTCCAGCATCACCGAACAGGTGAAGCTGCTGCTGCCGCTGAACGCAGCGGGCCGAACCCTGACTGATGTGACCCTGGAAATGCCCGCGCTGCGTGCCACCAAAGTGATGAAAAAACTCACCACGGCCAAGGAACGCGCCGAGTTCATCACTGCCCATTGTTCCGGCCTGATGATCCCCGACCTGGCGGACCTGACCGTGCCCGACTGGACCGAACTGCAGGAGCGCATCGACGATTTTTTAAATCAACCGGCGGCCTTCTTTCGGAGCGCGACATCGAAGTAATCCTCGACGTCGTGCCGCTGGTTTACTCGGTGAACGAAGCGGAAATCCTGGACTGGGAAGTCGGAAAAGCATTGCGCCGCTACGACATCGCGATCACTCGCCTTGGCGTCAAACAGGAGTAGAGCGGGATGCAGATTAACTATGCGCTGGCATTTGCCGGGCAAACGTATGACCGAGGGCTTTCGGGGGACTTGTCACCGGCGGCCGAGGATTTGACCGGGCCTGCCTCCCTGGATGCGGTGCCTGCCGCACTGACGGATCTTAGCCTGGCGCTGGCCAGTGCCAGCCTCGAAATCAACGGCCTGACCCTGGAGCAGGTGCGGCTGCGCGAGACCCTCGAATCGCTCAACAGCACGTTGTTCATTAACGGCCACTCGCTGGAGACCAAGACGGTCGATGTCGCCGCTGGTGCGCCGAAGAACGAGCAAAAGGACCCAGCAACAGCCTCCGATTCCTGGGTGGACAAGGGCCTCAAGGCCGGGGCCGATATCGGGAAAGATTTGGGTTCGAGCCTGTTGGATACGGTCAAGACCCGAGTGATCGGCAATCTGGTCGATGTGACGTTCGGCAGGATTCCCGGAGTAGGGAAACTGTTCAAGGACGGGGGGCTTGATAAAGACAAGGACAAGGGTGGCGACAAGCAATGTTGCCCTGGCACCACCGGCCCACTTGAAACGGCGGCCGCACAGTTACCCGAAAGCGTTGGAGAGACGGTCCGCAAGAAAGACAAAGCTCGCACCCCCGGGAATTTGAAGAAGCGGCGCGTCAAGCTTCCCAAGCCTGGCCAAACGGTTCCGCGTGAATCGAAGGCAACCGTCGATGGCAAAGCCGCGGATCTCAAACCTCTTCATCTTCCCGCCTCGGCAAATGCCGCGCCCCAGCTCAATGCGATGGGCCAGCCGCTTGTTCCGTTCTCTGCCAAACAGGCCGCCCAGGCGTCGACCAACCTACCTGGTAATTCGTTTGCCTCCTACGCGGCGCCGTCGGCAAACCGCCGTGTGGCGCGCGGTGCAGGCAAAGGCCTGGCCGCGAGTTTATCGGGAGCGTTTGCCAGACTGGAATCGGTAGGCACCCGCCGCCTCGGCCCGTTGAAGTACGTCGACACCGCCATGGATGTGGTGCAGGGCGTGCGCAATGGCGACGCAAAAGCGGTCGCCTCCGGCCTCAGCACCGCGGGCGGCGCCTGGGCGGGAGCCTCCGCCGGCGCCGCTATCGGCACCCTGATTTTTCCCGGTGTCGGCACTGCTGTCGGCGGCGCCATCGGTGGTTTGTTGGGCAGCGAGGCGGGCACCTGGCTCGGTGACAAGTTGTTCGGCCCAAGTGATCGTCTGCCATCACCCAACACGGTAAGCAAGGAACTCAGTAGCGCCAGCACCGACAACCTGCAGATCACCATCGCGCCAAGCATTCAGATCAGCGGTGTAAGTCTTGCCGATGCCCAACCCATCATCGATGGCGTGATTCAGGCGCTGCAATACCAAACCTTACCGATACTGACCGACGCCTTGAGCGTGCGGCGTAACGCATCGCTGACTGATTTAAGGGGATATGCCTGATGCGACAGCAAATGGTACTGGGGGATTTTATTTTCGGGTTGTCGCGCGGGTTTGCCTATTCCGGTCTCAACCGCCTCACGGACGGTGGCTGGGCGAATCTGGAGATTATTGCCAGCAAGCCGCAGTCGCGGCAGAAAGGGCAAAACCTGGAAAAGCTCACGTTCACAGGTAAAACCGCGTACGCCGTGGGCATGCAACGCCTGGACGAGCTGCGCGCCCTGCAGAACGGTCGGGCGCCGCTGCCATTGGTGGACGGTATCGGTCGTAACTGGGGACTGTGGCGCATCACCTCGGTCACGGAAGATCAGTCCTGTGTGATCGATGACGGCACCGCTCTGGTGATCGGCTGGACACTGGTGCTGGAGGAGTTCGTCAATGCGTAGAGTGCGAAGTATTGCCGGTGACTCGGTCAACCTGCTGCTCTACCGCGAGCTTGGCCGCTGCGATGACATGGCTGAAGAAAACCTCTGGCGCTTGAATCCCGACCTTGCCGAGCAGGGCCCGGTCTTGCCGGCGGGTGTTTGGGTAATCGTGCCCGAAGTGGAGTCGCGCCCGGCTGCGGTGCGCCCGGTGTCGGCCTGGGATTAAGGAGGTTTCATGGCAATGGGATTTACCCCGATCGTCGAGTTCTACGGCGCCAACGCGGCCCTGCTCAACGAGCGAATCATGCAGTGGAGCCATACGGATACCACCGGTATTGAATCTGACCAGTTGGAACTCACCCTCAACATCGAAGGCCTGGAAGGCTTGCCGAGCCTGAGCGGGAAGATCGGTTTTCGGGCGGGCTACCTGGAGACGGGGCTGGTGGAAAAGGGCGAGTTTGTGGTTACCCATCTAACGCCGTTCCTGTTTCCCATGCGCCTGGTGGTGGGAGCCACCGCAGCTCCGTTCAGTGTGCAGGATCAAACCGGCTATCGGCAGCGTCGTTCCGCCAGTTACGGGCCGACGACCCTGGGGGCGCTGTTCCGCCAACTGGTGACCCGCCACGGCTTTTCACCCCGTGTTGCGCCGAGCCTGGAGGGTATTTTCATTCCCCATATCGATCAGTCCAATGAAAGCGACATGGCCTTTATCACCCGTCTTGCCGGGAAGTACGGTGGGGTCAGCAAGCCCTTCAACGAGCTGTATGTACTGGCTGACAGCGGGCAGGTCAAAACGCTTTCTGGGCAGATGCTGCCGGAGGTAAAACTCTCCGTGACCCTGAACAACCGCCCCGGCGACCAGGCATTTATCAGCGCCAAGTTTGAGGAGAAAGCCCGCGCTAAATACGCCGGCTGCCAAACCAGTTGGTGGGATGCGGCGGCAGGCAAGCTGCGAGTAGTCCAGGTCGGAGTTGCCCCGTTCACGGTCCTGCGCCAGCGCTATCAGAGCGAAAATGAAGCCCGGGTGGTGGCGGAGCGCGAGTTGGGCCGGGCCAGCCTTAAAGGACGAACGCTGACCATTGATTGCCCAGGTAACCCATTGCTGGCGGCCGAAGGTCTTTTGCTGCTGGACGAGACTTGGCCGACGTACATGCAAGGACGGTGGTCGATCAAAACGGTGACGCATACCGGGGTGCCGAAGACGGGCTATCGCAGTTCGATTGTCGCCAGTGGTTTGACGGTCTAGCCGCTCCCCCTTTAACCAAGCCCGCTCCCGAGCGGGTTTTTTATTGCCCGGTGACCCCCATGAAGATCACCCCGTTACTGACTCACCTGCGTGATCACTGCCCCGGTTTCAACCAACAGGTGCACGCTGGCCTCGATCTCGATGCCCTGCAAACCCTGCCCGGTGCACCCACTGCGGTCGTTACGCCGATCACTGACGCAGCCACCGCGAACAGTTCGCAAAACACCACCCGGCAAACTATCCGCGAGCATTTTGGCGTGGTGCTGGTACTCGACCTGGTGGACGGCCAACAAGCCCTGGCCATGGACCAACTCCACGCTCTGCGCGCCGAAGTCTGGCGCGCCCTGGTGGGATTCAAGCCCGAGCGCTTCTACGAGCCCATCCAATACGAAGGCGGCGACTGGCTGCTGTTGACGAAGACCCGCGGGCTCTACCGGCTGCGCTTTTTCGCCGAGTTCCAACTGGGACGCAACCTCAGCACACAGCCAGCCGAAACCTGGCTCGAGCTTGAGCTGGACGCTCTGCCGTCCTTCAACGGGGTGACGGTGCGGGTCGATGCCATCGACCCGGCCGACCCCAATCTGCAACGCCCAGGCCCCGACGGGCGCCTGGAAATGACGTTTTCTGCCGAGGTAAAACCATGAGCAAACGCATCACCGTACTGCCGGTTGCCGGCCGTGCCGTACCTGACCCGGAGGCGGGCGATCTGTTGCCCGCCGAAGGCCGCGAAGTCCCGGACAACGCCTGGTGGCGTCGACGTCTGGCCGATGGCGACATCACAACCAAAGCCGTCAAGGCGGCAAAACCACAGGGAGCCAAATAATGGCGATTGGATTCAGTCATATTCCGGCGGACATTCGTGTGCCGCTGTTCTACGCCGAGATGGACAATTCGGCGGCCAATAGTGCGTCGTCGGCCTTGCGCCGGCTGATCGTGGCCCAGGTCAACGACAACGTCACCAGCCCGGAAATCGGCAGTCTGGTGCTGGTATCTAGCGTGGCCATGGCCAAGCGTATCGGTGGCCAGGGTTCGATGCTGGCGTCGATGTACGAGACGTTCCGCAAGAGTGACCCGGTGGGCGAGATCTGGTGCCTGCCGCTGCACAGTACTGAAGGCAGCGCGGCCAAGGCCGATCTCAAACTGACCGGCGCCGCGACCCAAGGTGGCATCCTCAGCCTGTACGTCGGTGGCACCCGTGTTCAAGCCACCGTGATCAATGGCGCGACTGCTGCCGTTGCCGCCACCGCCCTGGCGTTGAAAATCAACGCCAGTGCCGACCTGCCGGTCAGTGCGGTAGCCGTCGATGGCACCGTCACCCTGACCGCCAAATGGACCGGTGACAGTGGCAACGACATCAGCCTGCAACTCAACCGCCTGGGTCAGAGCAACGGTGAACAACTCCCTGACGGCCTGACCGCTGTCCTCGGCAAAATGGCCGCGGGCGCCGGTGTACCGGACCAACTCGCGGCGCTGGCTGCGCTGGGCGATGAGCCGTTTGAATTCATCTGCATGCCGTGGGCCGACACCACCAGCCTTAACGCCTGGCAAGCGGTGATGGATGACAACAGCGGACGCTGGTCCTGGGCCAAGCAACTGTTCGGTCACGTGTACACCGCCAAGCGCGGCACCATCGGCACCCTGGTGGCGGCCGGGCAAGGGCGTAACGACCAGCACGTGACCATCCAGGCCATGGAGCCGGGCGTGCCGCAACCGTTCTGGGTCCAGGCAGCCGCCTTGGCCGCACGCACGGCGGTATTTATCTCCGCCGATGCCAGCCGTCCGACCCAAAGCGGCAGCCTGCCAGGCCTCGACCCGGCGGACGCCAGCGAGCGCTTCACCCTGACCGAGCGCCAATCGCTGCTCAACTACGGCATCGCCACCGCCTACTACGAAGGCGGTTACGTGCGCATCCAGCGGGCGATCACCACCTACCAGAAGAACGCTTTCGGCCAGGCGGACAACTCCTACCTGGACAGCGAAACCCTGCACCAGTCGGCCTTTATCGTGCGCCGTCTGCAAAGCGTGATCACCAGCAAGTACGGGCGCCACAAACTCGCCGCAGACGGCACGCGTTTTGGCGCCGGCCAGCCGATCGTCACCCCGAGCACTATCCGCGGTGAGCTGATCGCCCAGTACGCCAAGCTGGAACTGGAAGGTCATGTGGAGAACGCCGAGCTGTTCGCCGAGCACCTGATCGTCGAGCGCGACAGCCAGGACCCGAGCCGGATCAACGTGCTGTTCCCGCCGGATTACGTCAACGGGCTGCGGGTGTTTGCGCTGCTCAACCAGTTCCGTTTGCAGTACGACGCGGCGGTGTAAGCCCCGCGCTTTTCGCAACTGATTCCAGCCCGCCGAGTGCGGGCTTATTTTTGGGAGAAACATCATGGGTCAACTGATTGCGGGCACCTGCTACGTCAAAGTGGACGGCGCTCAACTGACCATCAACGGCGGCTGCGAAGCACCGTTGATGGCCGTCAAGCGGGAAACCGTGGTGCCGGGTTTCTACAAGGAAACCGACATCACCCCGTCCTTCAAAGTCACCGCGCTGCACACGCCGGACTTTCCATTGAAGCAACTGATCGCCGGCACGGACATGACCGTCACCTGCGAATTCAACAACGGCAAGGTCTATGTGCTGGCCGGTGCCTACCTGGTGGAAGAGCCGGTGGCCAAGGGCGACGACGCCGTGATCGAGCTGAAATTCGAAGGCATCAAGGGGACCTGGCAATGACCGACACGGTGAAGCTGCAAGTGGCCATCGAGGCCCACGGCGAGCCACTGACCGAACTCATCCTGCGCCGCCCGACGGTGCAGGAGGTACGGGCGATCAAGGCGCTGCCGTACAAGATCGACAAGGGTGAAGACGTGAGTCTGGACCTCGACGTCGCCGCCAAGTACATCGCGGTGTGCGCGGGTATTCCGCCGTCGTCGGTCAACCAACTCGACCTGGTGGACTTCAACGCGCTGAGCTGGGCCGTCGCCGGTTTTTTCATGAGTGCGGCGCAGGCTCCGTCGCGGAGCTGATTGCGGTGGCCTACGACCTGGCCTGGTTCTGGAAGGTTGACCCCGAACAGATGCTGGCCAGGCCTTTGGATACGCTCCGGGAGTCCCTGGAGCATGCGCAACGGATCAATGCGATGCAGCAGGTGCAGTGATGGCAGAAGCTCAGAAAGTAGAAAGTACCGCCGTGCGCCTGACCGGGATCGACCAGCTGTCGCCCAAGCTCGCTGCGCTGCAGGCCACGGTCGGGCGCTTCAGGCAGAACCTGGAACAGACCGGTCTCGGCAAGCTGGATATCGCCGGTTTGGTGAAGGGCGGCGGGCTGGCGGCACCGTTTGTCAGCGGCATCAAATCGGCGTTGGCGTTCAAGGCTGAGGTCGGCGAAGTGAATACCGCCGTGGGGCAGGGCGTTACCGAAACGGCGGCGCAGGGCCTGAAGGATTTCAACGCCTCGCTGGACAAGGTATCAGTGGCTTTCGGTACCGCGCTGTTGCCAGCCGTCACGGCGGTGGTGGTCGGGCTGGAGCCGTTGCTGACCTCGGTGGCCCAAGTGCTTACCGAGAATCCGCAACTGGTGCAGGGCCTCGCAGCGGGTGCGGTGGCGTTTACCGCCATTCAAACGGCTGTCACCGGCGTGTCCCAGGCGCTGGGGCTGATGCAACTGGTGCTCAGCGCCAACCCGATAGTGTTGGTGGCTGTGGGCATTGCCGTGGCGGCGGGATTGATCGTTGCCAACTGGAAGCCGATTTCGGCGTTTTTTGTCGGGCTCGGCGAACGGGTGATGTCGGCGATTGGAACGATGGGCGAGTTTTTTCAGACGGTCTTTGCGTTTCGTCCGCTGGAACAGGTGATGCGCTTGTGGGGGCCGATCACAGGCTTTTTTGCAGGGTTGTGGACGTCGCTGAAGGTGATGGCGCAGCCCCTGGTCGGCTTTTTCACCACGCTGTTTTCCTGGTCGCCAATGGGTTTGATCGTCAACAACTGGACGCCGTTGAGCGGCTTTTTTGCGGCCCTCTGGGACTTGCTCAAAGCACTGAGCGTGCCAGTAGTCGAGTTCATGAAAAGCCTGTTCAGTTGGTCACCCGAAGGGCAAATCATTGCCAACTGGGGTGTGATCAGTGAGATGTTTGCGGCGATCTGGAGTGACTTCAAACTCACCGCGCTCGCGGCTTTTACCATCGTCAGCAGTTACTTCGATTGGTCGCCTCTGGACAAGATCTCTGCCGTCTGGGGTAGCGTCAGCGGCGCATTTGCCTCGATCTGGAGCGATCTCAAGTTGCAGGCCCAGGACGCCTTTGTGGTGCTGAGTGGTCTGTTCGACGATTGGCATCCGATGGAGCAACTTGAAGTCATGTGGGCCCCGGTGCTGAGTTGGTTCACCGCGCTGTCGGAGAAGCTTGCGGTGATCACCGCGCCGATTCGCAAGTTGTTCAACGGTGGGCTGGGTGAAGTGATCAACCAGGCGACCGGCAGTGTGGTGGAGTTGACCACCGAGCAACAGGAACGCAATGCCGAAAGCGCGCGTAATCCATCCTGGTTCCGCAAGGGGCCTGGCTTGGTATCACCCCTGGCGTCCAGCTCCAGTTCGCTGCTGCAACAAACCGCTGCCAACAACCGCACGCAGCTCAATGGCGACTTGCGGGTGAGCTTCGACAATGCACCAGCCGGCCTGCGGGTCGACCAGCCCAGAACCAACCAGCCCGGCCTGAGCGTCACCCCACGTGTCGGCTACCGTTCCCTGTCCCTTGGAGGCTCCAATGAGCTGGCGTGATCGTTTGTTGCCGGCGTCGTTTCGTGGCGTCGGGTTTTGGGTCGACCAGGCAAAAGTCCCGGTCGGCAAGAAGGGCCAGTTGCACGAATACCCTCAGCGCGACCTGCCGTTTTTTGAAGGGCTGGGCCAACAGTCCAGGGTGCATGAGCTGACGGCATTTGTAGTGGGCGAGGACTGCCTTGAGCAACGTGACAAGTTGCTCAAGGCCCTGGAGGAGGGCGCCGGCGAGCTGGTGCACCCGTGGCTTGGACGGTTGCAGGTCAAAGTCGGCGAATGCGAGATGACCCAAACCCGCCAGGACGGCGGGCTGGTGACCTTTGCCCTGAAGTTCTATCCCGACGAACCTTTGAAGTTTCCCACTACGGCGGTCAATACCCGCCAGCTGTTGCTGGTGTCGGCCGACAGTTTGCTGGGGTCGGCGGTGCTGCGTTTTGAGCAGGCCGTCGCACTGGTGAAGCAGGCGCGGGTGGGCATCCAGGCGTTGCGCAATGGACTGGCAGAGGTTTACCAGGTGATTGAGCAGCAGTTTGCCCCCCTGATTCAGTTGTATGGCGACCTGAATGCCTTGGTCAAAGCCATCAAGGAAGTGCCCAAGGAGCTGAGCGCCGAGTTCAAGGGCTTGCTCGGTGATGTGAAGGAGTTGAAGGCATTTGCCCGCAGCGGCTATCGCGGCATGCTGGCCAACCTCTCGCAGCAGGTGGAAGCGGCTCGGAATATCGACGTGCCAAAGCTGACCACCGGCAAGGACAGCGTGGCCGCCGTGCAGGCCACTGCCAACCTGGTACAGGACGCGTTGTGGGTGAAGATCGCCCATTGGCTGGCGGACGTACCGGTGGCGACCAAGGCGGTGACCCTAAGCACCACGCCGTCCCTGGCGCAACAGGCGGCACAGCCGGTGCAGCGCCGCGAAGTGCCGGTGGCTGACGATGTGCTGGTGCTGCGTGACCTTCTGAACGAAGCCATGTGGCAAGCCGCATTGAAGGCCGACGCCGGGCACTACGTTGCGCTGAACGACTTGCGCCAACAGATGTTCACGCATCTGACGGCGGTGGCATCGTCCGGTGTACGGCTGGTCAACCTGACGCCAATGCGCAGCATGCCCGCCTTGCTGTTGGCGTATCAGCGTTTCGGTGACGCGACGCGAGTGGGCGAGGTGGTGCAGCGCAATCGGGTGGCCCATCCGGGCTTCCTGCCGCCGGCGGATCTGCAAGTGGTCAGGGAGTAACCCATGAACGAGTTGGACAATGCCGTCACCCTGACCGTAGATGGCTTGGATTATGGCGGCTGGAAAAGCGTGGAAATCAGCGCCGACCTGGAGCGTCAATTTCGCACCTTCACCCTCAACATCACCTGGCAATGGCCCGGGCAAACCCTGACAGCGCCGATCAAGCCCGGCGCCCGTTGCCAGGTGCGCATTGGTTGCGATCTGGTGCTCACCGGCTTTGTGTTCAAGGCGCCCGTCACTTACGACGGCCAGCAGATCAGCCTGAGTATTCAGGGCGGTTCAGTGACGCAGGACCTGGTGGACTGCGCAGCGATAAACCAGCCCGGCCAGTGGCGCGGGCAAAGTGTGCTGAGCATCGTCCGTGCGCTGACGGCCACCTATGGCGTCGAGGTGCACAGCGAGATTGCCGAGACCACACGTTTGCATACCCACAGCATCGTGCCCGGGGAGACGGTATTCCAATCCATCGACCGCTTGCTGACGCTGTATCGGGTGTTCTCCACCGACGATGCGGACGGACGCCTGGTGCTGGCATTGCCCGGTAGTGCAGGGCGTGCGAATGACAGCCTGGAGCTGGGCAAGAACATCCTTTCTGCCAATGCACCGATGGACTTTGGCTCGGTGTTTTCCGAGTACCGCGTCATCGGCCAGCACAAGGGCGATGATCAGAAAAGTGCAGCGGCGGTCAGTGAGGTTTCAGGGATTTCCCGGGATGAAAAAGCCGCGCGAAAACGCGTCACGGTGATCAGCGAACCGACGCAGTTGACGCCCGAACTGGCCCAGCAACGTGCCGACTGGGAACGCGCTACCCGTACCGGAAAAGCCCTGACGACTACTTACACCGTGCAAGGCTGGCGGCAGTCCAACGGCGACTTGTGGCACCACAACCTGTTGGTGCGGGTGATCGATCCGGTGCTGGGATTTGACCAGGACATGCTGATCTCCAAGGTCACCTGGTCGCTCTCTGACCAAGGTTCGATCACCACCCTGCAGGTGGCGCCTCCGTCCACCTTTGATGCCAATCCGTTGCCATCCGCTTAACCATCAAGGAATTTCCATGAGCCTACTGACTCGCCTGCTGGCGCGCGGCACTGTCGTGCTCGCCCACTCGGCCACCAAGCTGCAATCGCTGCAAATGCGCCTGACCGCAGGCGAAGTGAACGACGACATGGAGCACTTCGAACCCTACGGTTTTACCAGCAACCCGCTGGCCGGTGCTGAAGGCATCGCCACGTTCCTGGGCGGGGACCGCTCTCATGCCATCGTGCTGGTGGTGGCTGACCGTCGCTATCGGTTGCAGTCCCTGGCGCCGGGCGAAGTAGCGATCTACACCGACGAAGGCGACAAGGTTCACTTCAAGCGCGGGCGGGTGATCGACATTGAAACCGGCACCCTGAATATCCGCGCCAGCCAGGCGGTGAACATTGATACGCCGACCCTGACCCAGAGCGGCAAGATCATCTCCCAGGGCGATCAGATTGCCGGCGGCATCAGCCAGATCCGGCACGTGCATGTGGGCGTACAGCCCGGCAGCGGCCAGACCGGCGTGCCGGCGGGAGGCCAGTGATGTTTGTCTCCGACAACCTGAAAAATGCCCTGACCCGCTCGGTGCTGATCAGCCTGTTCACCTGGCGCCGTGCCGCGCCGGACGACGCAGTAGACGATGGCGAGCGCTTTGGCTGGTGGGGCGACAGTTTCCCCAGCGTGGCCGACGACCGTATCGGCTCACGGCTGTGGCTGCTGCGCCGGGTCAAGCTGACCCGCCAGACGCAACTGGACGCCGAATTCTATGCCCGCGAGGCCCTGCAATGGCTGATCGACGACGGGCATTGCAGCGCCATCGAAGTCCTCAGTGAACGCCTCGACGCCCAGCGGCTCAATCTGCGCACGCAGCTGACTCTGGCCGATGGCGAGCGCCTGGACATCAACCCTGATAACAGTTGGCAGGTGATCTATGCCGTTTGAAACCCCTTCGCTGCCGGTGCTGATCAAACGCACCCAAAGCGACCTGGCCAGCGATTCGCTGCGCCAGTCCGATGCCCAGGTCCTGGCGCGCACACTCAGTGGTGCGGCGTTCGGCCTGTACGGTTATCTCGATTGGATCGCTGAGCAGATCCTGCCGGATACCGCGGATGAATCCACCCTGGAGCGCATCGCCGCGCTGCGGTTGAACCAGGCGCGTAAGGCGGCGGTGGCCGCCAGTGGCAGCGTGAGTTTTACCGCGGCGGCGGGCGCGGTACTGGATGTGGATACGGTGCTGCAAAGCAGTGATGGGCGGAGCTTCAAAGTCACCGCTGCCGCCACGACCCATGCGGGCCTCAACACTGCCACCGTGCAAGCGATTGACGCCGGCACCCTGGGCAACGCTGATGCCGGGCTGAGCCTGATTGCGGTCCAGCCGCTGCAAGGTATTGGTTCGACCTTTACCGTGCTCGCGCCGGGGCTGACCGGCGGTGTGGCGCGAGAAACCCTGGAGTCGCTGCGAGCGCGGGTGATTCGTTCCTATCGCGTTATCCCCCAGGGCGGTTCGGCACAGGATTACGAGACCTGGTCCCTCGAAGTGCCCGGCATTACCCGCGCATGGTGTCGCGGCAATTACCTGGGGCCAGGGACGGTGGGGGTGTTCGTGATGCGTGACGACGACCCGCAGCCGATCCCCAATGCCGCGCAGCTGGCGCAGGTTCAAGCCCATATCGAGCCGCTGCGGCCCGTCACCGCTGATGTGTATGTGTTAGCGCCAGTGATGAAACCGGTGGCTTACCAACTGCGCCTGACCCCTGACACCAGCGCCGTGCGCGCGGCTGTCGAGGCCCAACTGCGTGACCTGCACAACCGCGAGGCCGGCTTGGGCGACACCTTGTTGCTGACCCATATCGCCGAAGCCATCAGTACCGCGACCGGCGAGACCGATCACACCCTCACAAACCCGTTGGCGGACGTTACAGCGGCGACGAATCAGTTGCTGGTGTTCGGAGGTATCACATGGCTGGAGTAAGAACTGCCGGCCAGTATCAAGAACAACTGACCGCCTTGTTGCCCAGCGGTCCGGCCTGGGATCTGGAAACCGTGCCGCAGTTGGAGACGGTGCTCAAAGGCATCGCCGAAGAACTCACACGCATCGACGCCCGGGCCTGCGACCTGCAAAACGAAATGGACCCCGCGACCGTCAGCGAATTGGTGCCGGAGTGGGAAAGGGTGATGCAACTGCCCGATCCCTGCCTGGGCTTGAGCCCGCTGTACGACGACCGTCGCCTGGCGGTGCGTAGACGCCTGTTGGCGGTGGGCAGCCAGCGCGCCGCGTACTACATCGAAATCGCCCGCAGCCAGGGTTATCCCGACGCCAGTGTCACAGAGCACCGCGCCCCGCGCATGGGCCGCTCACGGTTCGGCGCTGCGCATTTTGGCACCTGGCAGGCGCACTTCATGTGGACGCTCAACACCGGCGGCCGCCAGCACCTGGGGCGGCGGTTTGGGGCGAGTTATTGGGGAGAGCGGTTTGGCGTCAATCCGGGGAACGCCCTGGAGTGCCTGATTCATCGCAGCGCACCTGCTCATACGCAGGTGCACATCAATTATGACTAGAGGGTAGAAGCGTGGATTATCCAAAGAGTGTGCCCAGCGTTGGGCTGGTGAATGGCAAGTTTGTGGATGAGAACCCGGTGACTGGGACGCCGGGGAGTTTGATTCCGGCGGCTTGGGGGAATGGGGTTACGCAGGAGATCGTTAACGCAATTACTGCGGCCGGTTTAGTGCCGAACGAGTCTCAAAACAATCAGCTGGCGTTGGCGATTAAAGAGTTGGCAAAGCTGGACCCGCAACAAAATTTTCCGGTTCAGGTTTATCGCAAGAATCTGGTTATCAATGGCGGGTTTGATATTTGGCAGAGAGGTGTAGTCAATGTCGGGCCCAATGCAGGCGGGTTTCTTGCCGACCGATTTCGCTGTGATTGGGACGGTGCTGCCGGGGTGAACATCTCTCGGCAGAGCTTTGCACCTGGTCAGACTGATGTACCCAACGAGCCGCGGTTTTTCTTGCGCTGGCAGCAAGTGGTAGCCGGTTCGGGCGCAACCACTCATAAGATTTCGCAAAAAATCGAGTCGGTAAGAACGCTGGCTGGAAAAGTGGCGACGGTTTCGTTTTGGGTCCGTGGTGATGCGCCGCGTCGTGTGACTTTTTCGATTACGCAGTACTTCGGCAATGGTGGATCTCTCCCGGCCACTACGCTGGTTAACTCGTTTCAGGTGACGAATGGCTGGACGAGGTGCCAGGCGACATTTCAGGTTCCGTCCATTGCTGGCAAGACGCTGGGCGCTGGAGACAGCGACTGCCTGCGGATTGAGTTGGATCTTGCACTGAATTCACTGCAAACGATCGACTTGGCTCAAGTGCAGTTGGAAGAAGGACCTGTAGCCACTCTCTTTGAGCGAAGAACCAACGGTGAAGAGTTGAGCCTTTGTCAGCGCTACTACGAGAAGACCTTTAGTCAAGATGTTGTACCTGGTGACGCGGCCGGATCTACG
Organism: Pseudomonas sp. Xaverov 83; assembly: GCF_019352905.1. Classification (NCBI taxonomy): domain Bacteria; kingdom Pseudomonadati; phylum Pseudomonadota; class Gammaproteobacteria; order Pseudomonadales; family Pseudomonadaceae; genus Pseudomonas; species Pseudomonas sp. Xaverov 83. Next base: position 26,591 of record NZ_JAAAFU010000024.1, read on the forward strand.
GCGGGTTCGCTGATTTCAATCGTTATGCAAGGGCAGGTGGCTTCTTCGGGCCAGCCGGCGACTCAGTGGTCTTTCAAGGTCGAGAAACGTGCGATTCCCAGCACAACGCTCTACCGCGCGCTTGGCACTGGAGCTCCCGGCCAATGGCGATCTGGCAGTGACCTGGTCTCATCCGGCAATGCGCGAACCTACACCGCATCAACCCGGTCCGTCTGGGTGGATAACTCGGATGTCGGTTTGGCCACACAGTCCTATTACATCCACGCAGCGGCTGATGCCGAACTTTAGGAGGGTTTATGAGCTATCAGTTAACACATGATCCAGACACCGTTTTACGCTTGGTCGATAGAGCAACGGTTCCGCGTTCTCACCGTTTCTGGGCCGAATATGAGCAATGGCTGGAGGAGGGCGGAATTCCCGTACCTCAAGACGGGCCGGTTATGCAGAGTCTGGAACGTGATTGGCGGAACTCTCAGATTGAGAGCATCAAATGGCTACGCGAACGCCATCGAGATGAAGCAGATATGGCAGCAAACACGACGCTGAGTAGCGCGCAGTTTTTCGAGTTGCTTACCTATTTGCAACAACTTCGAGATTGGCCCCAGGCTGTGGAGTTTCCGGCAATGGACAAGCGTCCAAAGGCTCCAGGCTGGATTTCACAGCAGGTGGAGTAATGCCTGACGGAGTTTTTATGCAAATTTCGCAGCTTCAGGCAATCTTGCCCGGCGCCGGCCTTAGAGCCGGCGTTTTTATATCTGCTTTAAACGCTGCCATGGCCGACTACCAGATCACCACCCCCAAACGCATCGCCGCCTTCCTCGCCCAAATCGGCCACGAATCCGGCGAACTGCGTTACGTACGTGAGCTGGGCAGCGATCAATACCTGAGCAAGTACGACACCGGCACCCTGGCCGCGCGCCTGGGCAACACCCCCGAAGCCGATGGCGATGGTCAGAAGTATCGCGGGCGTGGCCTGATCCAGATCACCGGCCGGCGCAACTACCTGGCATGCAGCCAGGCGTTGTTCGGCGATGAGCGTTTGTTGCAGCAACCGGAGTTGCTGGAGCAACCGCAATGGGCCTGCGAATCCGCCGCGTGGTTCTGGCAGAGCAATGGCTTGAACGAACTGGCTGACAAGGACCAGTTCACCACCATCACCCGGCGTATCAATGGCGGCCTCAATGGCTTGGAAAACCGTATGCAGTTGTGGGCTCGGGCGAAGGCGGTTCTATGGGCTTCCTGACGTCATATCGCCTGCTTGGCTTTTTCCTGTTGGCGGCGGTCTCGGCGGGTATTGCCTGGCAGGTACAGGCTTGGCGGTATGGCATCCAACTTGAGCGCCTGGAGGTGCTGCACGCCGAAGCGCTGAGCCAACAAAGCCTGTCGGCTCAGCGTCAACAACGGTTGGAACAGGACAAACGGCTGGCACTGGAGCAACAACTCAGCGCCAGCGACCAACAACACACCCGAGAGCTTTCCGATGCACAGCACGATCAGGCTCACCTGCGGGATCGCCTGGCCACTGCTGATGTGCGGTTGTCAGTCCTTCTCGACGCCAGCGACTCAGCCAGCGGCTGTCCAATGCCAGCCACCGCCACCCCCGGCAGCGTGGTTCATGGCGCCCCGCGAGCCCGACTTGACCCGGCGCATGCTCAACGAATTATCGGCATCACCGACGACGGCGATAACGCCATGATCGCCTTGCGCGCCTGCCAGGCGTATGTCCGGGCTGTCGCGCGTTAGTCTCTTGTAACTTGCATGGCCCATGGGCTCCTGTAGGGTAGGCAAACGCCCGTCCACTCCAGGAGATGACCGTGAAGGAAATTACTCAACTCGCCGCTGAACTTGGCCGACGCTTACAGGTGCTCAATGCCCACGTCACTACGGCCGAGTCGTGCACCGGCGGCGGTATCGCCGAGGCCATCACGCGGATTCCCGGGAGTTCGGCCTGGTTCGAGGCGGGCTATGTCACGTATTCCAATCGCCAGAAGACCCGGCAGTTGAATGTGCCGGAAGCGCTGTTCCCCAAAGTCGGGGCTGTCAGTCGCGAAGTGGTGGAGGCGATGGTCCGGGGTGCCCAGGAGAAAAGCCTGGCGCGTTTTGCCGTAGCGGTCAGCGGTGTGGCCGGCCCCGATGGCGGTTCGCCGGACAAGCCGGTGGGCACCGTATGGCTGGCCTGGGGCGTGGGCGATGAGGTTACCACCGAGCTTGAACACTTCCCTGGGAACCGTGACGAGGTCCGCCGACAAACGGTAAAGGCCGCGCTAGAGGGCTTGTTGCGACGAGCTGCAGCAGAAATAGAAAAACAGGGGTAGGCGATCACGGATCTTTGTGGAACAATACTGTCTACTTATACAGGTGTTGGCCGCCAGGCCTTATTGATTACGTGAGGACTTTAATGGACGACAACAAGAAGAAAGCCTTGGCTGCGGCCCTGGGTCAGATCGAACGTCAATTCGGCAAGGGTGCCGTAATGCGTATGGGCGATCACGACCGTCAGGCGATCCCGGCTATCTCTACTGGCTCTCTGGGTCTGGATATCGCGCTCGGCATTGGCGGCCTGCCAAAAGGCCGTATCGTTGAAATCTACGGTCCTGAATCTTCCGGTAAAACCACCCTGACCCTGTCGGTGATTGCCCAGGCACAAAAGATGGGCGCCACTTGTGCGTTCGTCGATGCCGAGCACGCCCTGGATCCAGAATACGCCGGCAAGCTGGGCGTCAACGTTGACGACCTGCTGGTTTCTCAACCGGACACCGGTGAGCAAGCGCTGGAAATCACCGACATGCTGGTGCGCTCCAACGCCATCGACGTGATCGTGGTCGACTCCGTGGCAGCCCTGGTACCGAAGGCTGAGATCGAAGGCGAAATGGGCGACATGCACGTGGGCCTGCAAGCCCGCCTGATGTCCCAGGCCCTGCGTAAAATCACCGGTAATATCAAGAACGCCAACTGCCTGGTGATCTTCATCAACCAGATCCGGATGAAGATCGGCGTGATGTTCGGCAGCCCGGAAACCACCACCGGTGGTAACGCGCTGAAGTTCTACGCTTCGGTCCGTCTGGACATCCGTCGTACTGGCGCGGTGAAGGAAGGTGACGAGGTCGTCGGTAGCGAAACCCGCGTCAAAGTCGTGAAGAACAAGGTGGCCCCGCCGTTCCGTCAGGCCGAGTTCCAGATTCTCTACGGTAAGGGTATCTACCTGAACGGCGAGATGATCGACCTGGGCGTGCTGCACGGTTTCGTCGAGAAGTCCGGTGCCTGGTATGCCTACAACGGCAGCAAGATCGGCCAGGGCAAGGCCAACTCGGCCAAGTTCCTTGCGGATAACCCGGATGTTGCCGCTACGCTCGAGAAGCAGATCCGCGACAAGCTGTTGACCCCGGCACCTGACGTCAAGGCCGCCGCCAACCGCGAGCCGGTTGAAGAAGTAGAAGAAGTCGACACTGACATCTGAAGCAAACGATGAGCGTTGTCCTCGATACACCCGTCGCCGTAAGGCGCACTGCAATGGACCTGCTCGCACGACGCGAGCATGGTCGAGTCGAGCTGACGCGTAAACTGCGTCAGCGCGGCGCAGATCCTGAGATGATCGACGCAGCCCTTGACCGTTTGACGGAAGAAGGGCTGCTGTCGGAATCCCGTTACCTCGAAAGTTTTGTCTCCTACCGAGCCCGATCCGGCTATGGCCCTGCGCGAATTCGTGAAGAGCTAAGCCAGCGTGGCCTGCAACGTGCTGATATCGAACTCGCCTTACGTGAGTCCGGCATCAACTGGCAGGCACAATTGGAAGATACCTGGCGTCGCAAGTTTGCCGGTCATCTGCCTATTGATGCGCGGGAGCGGGCGAAGCAAGGTCGCTTTTTGAGCTATCGCGGGTTTTCGATGGAGATGATCAGCCGCTTGTTGAGCGGTCGGGATATGGATGACTGAAGGCTGTGTCTGGTAAATGGTTGCTCTGATTATTGCGGGGCTTGCTCCCGCTGGGCTGCGCAGCTGCCCCAACCTGCGCATCGTTCTACCTGACACAACCCAAAAGGCCCGCTATGAAAATAGCGGGCTTTTTGCGTTTCAGGGGCAAATCACGCCGTCTCCGTCACCCGCTGCTGCGTTTTTCCCTGAGCCTGGGCCCAGTTTTCCGGCAAGTTGATGTAGTCCACCAACTCCCGCAACCGTCCCTGGTCACGCCCGTTGAAGTTGAATACCAGGCGTGTCAGATGGCTGAAGCTTGGTTCGTCATGCTCCTCGCCGGTGTACGCAATTTGTTGGAAGTCGCCACTGAGGCGAAGACTGGCAAATGCCTCCTGCAGGTGGGCCAGTGCACGGTCACTCAATGGATGATTCATGCGAATCACAAATTGGCGCTTCAGCCAGCGGGTGGAGTGGAAGTTGGCGTAGAACTGATTGATCTCTTCCACCGCCTCCTCAGCGCTGTACACCAGGCGCACCAGCTTGAGGTCAGTGGGCAAGATGTAGCGATTGGCTTCAAGCTGGCTGCGGATAAAGTCCAGGGCGCCTTGCCAGAAGCTGCCGCCCGGTGCATCCAGCAGTACCACTGGGACCAGCGGGCTTTTGCCGGTCTGGATCAGGGTCAGCACTTCCAACGCTTCATCCAGCGTGCCGAAACCGCCTGGGCACAGGATCAAGGCGTCGGCCTCCTTGACGAAGAACAGCTTGCGGGTAAAGAAGAAGTGGAAGGACAGCAGGTTCTCGGTGCCATCGATGGTCGGGTTGGCATGCTGTTCAAACGGCAGGGTGATGTTGAACCCCAGGCTGTGTTGCAACCCCGCCCCTTCGTGGGCCGCCGCCATGATGCCGCCGCCACCGCCGGTAATCACCATAAGGTCCGAGCGGGCCAGGACCGCGCCCACTTCCCGGGCCAAGGCATACAGCGGGCTTTCCACTGGCGTGCGCGCCGAACCGAACACCGTGACTTTGCGTCGGCCTTTGAACTGTTCGAGCACCCGGAAGGCGTGGTCCAGTTCGTGGATTGCCTGCAGGGTGATCTTGGCGTTCCAGCGGCTGCGGTCGTCCTGGGCCATGCGCAACACGGTAAAGATCATGTCGCGATAAAGGGGGATGTTCGGGCTGCTGGGCGCAATCAGGTGGAGTTGTGCGTCGACCTGCTGCGTGAGGTCGGTGCCGTTTTCTTGAAATTGACGGATCAGGAGTTCATTCGGTTCGTAAGGCATTCAACTTCTCCTTCTTCACAGAACCCTGGGTGCCGGCGAGAAATTCGTCGGGACCACGACACTGCATGTGTCGTTGCCTCTGATTAACGAGGTGGGCGAAACCGGTTCTGTATATTCCTTATGTTTAAAAACCTTTGCACTGCACGCTCAGGAGGGCAACCCTCTTTTGCCCTGAAAATGTTACAGAACGGTGTGAAAACCCGATGCTCCAGGCTTTCAGGATGAATTGATCATGAGCCTATAAAGTCTTGGCTGGCAATCGCTTATTGATCACTTGTGAGGGAGTTTAGACGGTGCCGCGGGCGGGCAATGGCGCAGAGTGCAGAGGGGCGTATTGCGCGCCGCTGATCAGCGGCGCGCGACAGGGGGCATCGCTTACTTTTTCTTCTTCGCCGCCGCAGGCGCCGGGCAGTCTGCTTCCTGGAACTTCACCGACGCCACCGGGCGGTTGGTTTTGTTCTCGGTGATCTCGTAGCGCATGATCGCGCCCTTGGCCATCAGCTCGCGATAACCCGTGTTCAGGCACACGCTTTGACCCAGCTGGAAGTACACCGCCTTGGGATTGGCGCGCATTTGCTCGGCGCGGTCTGGCAGTACGCTGAGATGATCAATCAGTTGCAGGCCTTCAACGGTGTAGGCCACTTCCAGGGTTTTATCGTCAATTTCCCGAGGCAAGTTCTTGTTGCTTTCCTCTGCGACGCTTTGCAGCTTCCTGTTCAGTTGAGCCTCCAGCAACGAGGCCGCTTGGGCACCCAGGGGCAACACCAACGCAAGGGCGACGGACGGAACTACAAGGCGTGGCATAAGACGCAGCATGAAACTCTCCTGATTCGGTTACTGGTGCATAGACCAGCCACTGCGCTGTGCGTTCAGTGGCGCGGGATTATAGGTGACCGCCTGCCACTACGGCCAGCCTATTGCCGGGAAGTGCAGGTAGGCGAGGGCGCCTCTGGTAAACTGCGGTAACTTTTGCCTTCCCGAGTTCTATCCGTGTCGATTTCCACGTTCATGCAGCGGCGCACCCGATGAGCCATGCAGTCTCCCGTTTGCGCACCCAGCGCCTGGCCCGCGCCGTTAAACCGTTTGTTGCGCGAGGCTCCCGTGCCGAGCGCTGCCCCGGCTGCCGGGTGATTCCCGAGTATTGCCTGTGTGCCTGGCGGCCCAAGGTCCAGGCCAAATCCGGCATGTGCCTGCTGATGCATGACGTAGAGCCGATGAAGCCCAGCAACACCGGCTGGCTGATTGCCGATGTGATCAACGACACCACTGCATTCCCCTGGTCACGGACTGAAGTCGAGCCTGAGTTGCTCGCCTTGTTGGCCGACCCGCAGTGGCAGCCTTATATCGTCTTTCCCGGCGAATTCGTGGCGCCGGAGCGGGTGGTCAACCAGGTCAGTCTGGAAGAGGGCAAGCGCCCGCTGTTCATTCTGCTGGACGGTACCTGGAGCGAGGCGCGCAAGATGTTCCGCAAGAGCCCGTACCTGGAGCACTTGCCGGTGCTGAGCCTGGCCCCCGAGCAACTCTCGCGCTACAAACTGCGCCGCTCCAAGCGTGATGATCATTTCTGCACCGCCGAAGTGGCGGCCCTGTGCCTGGAACTCGCTGAGGATCATGCGGCCAGCGAAGTGCTCGACGCCTATCTGGACGTGTTCAGCACCCACTACCTGGCCGCCAAGTTTCAGTTGGCGCTGGACCCGGCCGATGTCGTCCATACTCGCCTTGCACCTTATCTATAGGTGTCATGGCCAGCCGACCTTTGCATGATGGCCGCGCAAATGCGCGGCCCGCTAGAATGGCCACGGGCGTAGCGCTTGACCACCCAGGCTACGCTGGGCATGCTTGGCGCCGATTGGGGCGTTGTCACAGATTGGATACGTCGTCTTTTGACGTTGAGCGCGCCCTTTGGTGACTGCTGGCCTGGCAGCCACCTTGCGTGTTGGCGAGCACTGAACCCATCAGTGCCCCCATAAAAAACAGGATCATTTAATCAATGGCCACATACGAAATCCTGATTGCCGATGACCACCCGCTGTTTCGCAGCGCGCTGCACCAGGCGGTCACGCTGGGCCTGGGGCCGGATGTACGCCTCGTCGAAGTCGCCAGCATTGCCGAGTTGGAAACCCGCCTCACCGAAAAATCCGACTGGGACCTGGTCCTGCTGGACCTGAACATGCCGGGTGCCTACGGTTTTTCCGGGCTGGTGCTGCTGCGAGGGCAATACCCGCAAATTCCGGTGGTGATGGTCTCGGCGCAGGAAGAGGCTTCGGTGGTGGTGCGCTCCAAGGAGTTCGGTGCCAGCGGTTTCATTCCCAAGTCCAGCTCCATGGAAGATATCCAGAAAGCCGTGCGCACGGTGTTGGATGGCGATGTCTCCTGGCCGCCCCAAGCCTTTGAAGAGATCAATGTCTCCGACGAAGCCAAGGCCGCCCGTGATGGCCTGGCCAGCCTGACGCCCCAGCAGTTCCGCGTGCTGACCATGGTCTGCGAAGGCCTGTTGAACAAGCAGATTGCCTACGAGTTGAGCGTGTCGGAAGCGACCATCAAAGCCCACGTTACGGCGATTTTCCGCAAACTGGGCGTGCGAACGCGAACCCAGGCTGCATTGCTCCTGCAACAACTTGAGTCAATTTCGCAGCATTAAGACGCTGTTCATTCACGTTTTTTTGACTTTGCTTGCTCTAGTTTCCCCACACCTTTTTGCTCAGTTGCCTACTCTATGTCGCCTTTCAAAGGTCAAACCGGTATCAAACGTATCTTCAACGCGGGGGGCTATTCCCTGGATGGCCTGCGTGCGGCTTTCACCGGCGAGGCGGCTTTTCGTCAGTTGGTGTTGCTCAATGCAATCCTGATCCCGCTGAGTTTCTTCCTGAACGTCAGCCGGGTAGAGCGGGCGCTGCTGATTGCCGTGTGCCTGCTGGCGTTGATCGTCGAATTGCTCAACTCCGCCGTCGAAGCGGCGATTGACCGGATTTCCCTGGACCTGCATCCGTTGTCAAAAAACGCCAAGGACATGGGCAGCGCCGCGCAGTTTGTCGCACTGACCATGATTACCCTGGTCTGGGCCGTGATCCTGATCTAGGCAATGGTCGGCAGCACAATCTCGTCGCTGCGCTGTACCCCGGCGGTGAAGGAACGGCACAGCTCGAGGAATTCGCGCATGGCCGAGGTTTGGTACTTTTGCTTGTGCCAGATGAAGTAGAACTGCCGGGCCAGGTCCAGGTCCGGGGTTTCCACCGGTACCAGGCTGCCGCGCCGGAAGGCGTCGCGCAGCGCCAGCCGGGAAATGCAGCCAATCCCCAATCCTGATTCCACCGCGCGTTTGATCGCCTCGGTGTGTTCCAGCTCCAGGCGAATGTTCAGCGCGCTGCGGTGATGCCGCATGGCCTGGTCAAAGGTCAGGCGCGTACCGGAGCCTTGTTCCCGCAGGATCCACGCTTCATGGGTCAACTCTTCCATGGTGGCCTGGCCGTGCTTGGCCAGATGATGCTGGGGCGCACAAAACACCACCAACTCGTCTTCCACCCAGGTTTGCACCTCGATGTCCGGGTGGCTGCAGTCGCCTTCAATTAGACCCAGATCAATTTCGTAGTGCGCCACCTGATGCACGATATGCGCAGTGTTCTGCACATGCAGCTTCACCTGGCTCTCGGGATGTTGTTGCATGAAGCTGCCGATCAGCAGCGTGGCCAGGTAATTGCCAATGGTCAGGGTGGCGCCGACGGCCAGGGAGCCGAAGCCCGACTTACCGTTGAGCAGGTCCTCGATCTCCTTGGCCTGGTCCAGCAGTGCCACCGCCTGGGGCAATAGCTGGTGGCCCAGGGCGTTGAGGCTCAGGCGTTTACCCGCGCGGTCGAACAATTGGCAGCTGGATTGACGCTCCAGCTCGGTAATCGAGGTGCTGGCGGCGGACTGAGATAAGGCCAGAAGGCCAGCAGCGCGCGAGACGCTTTCCTGCTGGGCGACGGCGACGAAGACTTGCAGTTGACGTAGAGTAAATCGCATATCGATATAACCGATAACCCTTATCTTAATAATCCAGTTAACAGATATTGTCGCCGCCATTAGAATGCTGTGCAATTGCGCATCCATCATTTGGCGCAGACCCATTTCCAGGAGTCCCCCGTACATGAGCAACATGAACCACGAGCGTGTCCTCAGTGTTCATCACTGGAACGACACTCTGTTCAGCTTCAAGTGCACCCGCGATCCGGGCCTGCGCTTCGAGAACGGTCAGTTCGTGATGATCGGCCTGCAACAGCCCAACGGCCGCCCGCTCATGCGCGCTTACTCGATTGCCAGCCCGAACTGGGAAGAGCATCTGGAGTTCTTCAGCATCAAGGTGCCCGATGGCCCGCTGACTTCCCAATTGCAGCACTTGAAGGAAGGCGACGAGATCATCATCAGCAAAAAACCGACGGGCACCCTGGTGCTTGACGATTTGAAGCCGGGCAAGCACCTGTACCTGCTCAGCACCGGCACTGGCCTGGCGCCGTTCATGAGCGTGATCCAGGACCCGGAAACCTACGAGCGTTTCGAAAAAGTGATCCTGTGCCACGGCGTGCGTTACGTCAACGAAGTCGCCTACCGCGAATTCATCACCGAGCACCTGCCGCAGAACGAGTTCTTCGGCGAGGCCCTGCGTGACAAGTTGATCTACTACCCGACGGTGACCCGCGAGCCGTTCGAAAACGAAGGCCGCCTGACCGACCTGATGCGCAGCGGCAAGCTGTTCAGTGACATCGGCCTGCCTCCGATCAATCCTGAAGACGACCGCGCCATGCTGTGCGGCAGCCCGAGCATGCTGGATGAAACCAGCGAAGTGCTGAACAGCTTCGGGTTGAAGGTCTCCCCGCGTATGCGTGAGCCGGGTGACTACTTGATCGAGCGTGCGTTCGTCGAGAAATAAGCGAACCGCAAAAAATTTGGGAGCGGGCTTGCTCGCGAAGGCGGTGTAACAGTCACCAGATGTATTGACTGATCCACCGCCTTCGCGAGCAAGCCCGCTCCCACATTTGTTTCCGGTTATCCAGCCGACACCACTTCCAGCACACAAATCATCCCGGCTTCGGGATAGTGCCACCGCACATCCACGTCCCAGAACTGCGCCCCGTATTCCCGCTCTGGCCCCGGCGTCTGGTACGCCGGCCGTGGATCTTGCGCCAGACACTGCTCGATCAACGCCACCAATGGCTCGTCAAGGCGCTGAGCGTGGCCCTGCGCCTGTTGCAGCGCAGTCTTCAGCCACTGCACGGGAATCAGCTGTGGCGCAGCGCTGGCGATGCTGTTGGTCGCGGTGTCAACGATGTCTGCGTACGGCACGTACGGCTTGATGTCGAGAATCGGCGTGCCATCCAGCAGGTCGATGCCGGATATCCACAGGCGGCCGTCTTCCACCTTGTCCAGCTTGACTACCGATTGGCCAATGCCATTCGGCCTGTGGGTCGCGCGGGTGGCGAACACGCCCATGGACTTGTTACCACCGAGGCGAGGCGGGCGCACTTTCAGCCGGGGTTTGTCTTCCAGCGCCTGATGGAACAGGAACAGCAACCACACATGGCTGACCTGCTCCAGCCCCTGCACCGCCTCACCCTGGTCGAACGGCGCCACCAGCTCCAGCACGCCCCGGGCGGCAGGCGCCAGTTGTGGCTGGCGCGGGATGGCGAACTTCTCCTTGAAGCAGGAGCGGACAAAGCCGATGGGCGAGACGCTGTAGCTCACGGGCTTAGGCGCGAACGCGCAGGGTCAGGCCCTTGAGGAAGTTGCGCAGCAACTGGTCACCGCAGGTGCGGTAGTTGGTGTGGCCGAACTTGCGGAACAGCGCGCTCAGCTCTGGCTTGGACACCGGGAACTCGGAAGCCTTGAGGATCGCGTGCATGTCGTCTTCTTTCAGTTCGAAGGCCACTCGCAGCTTCTTGAGGACGATGTTGTTGGTCACCGGCAGTTCGATCGGCTGCGGTGGACGGCTTTCGTCCTTGCCGCGCTTGAAGATCACCAGGCCATCGAGGAAATGCGCCATGACTTCGTCCGGGCAGAACACGAAGCCTTCTTCCTCGTCTTTCTTGAGGTAGGTCAGCAAATCTTCCTTGGTGACTTCCATGCCGCCGAGCTTGATGATCTCGACCATCTTGTTGTCGCTGATGTCGAGCATGTAGCGCACGCTGCGCAGTACGTCATTGTGAATCATGGTGGGCAATCCTGGTCATTCAACTGTGGACACCGCCCAGGCAGGCGGTGTCGAGAGATTCGGCGGCGAAAAAAGTCTTAGAACTTTTCTTTGCCGGACAGATAGCGCCATTGGCCTACCGGCACTTTGCCGATGGAGACTCCGCCAATGCGGATGCGTCGAATGGCGACGACTTTCAGGCCAACGGCTTCGCAGAACAAGGCAATCACACCCGGTTGCGGGTTTTTCAACGCAAAGCGCAGGCGGTTCTCGTTCTGCCAGCTGGCTTTCACCGCCGGCAATTCCTTACCTTTGTAGGTCAGGCCGTGGTTGAGGCGGTTCAGGCCGTGGGCGACCATGTCGCCGGACACTTCCACCACGTATTCCTGTTCGATCTTGTTCGCGTCAGCGGTCAGCTTGCGCAGGATCTTCCAGTCCTGGGTGAACACCAGCAGGCCGCTGGCCTTGGCTTGCAGGTCGCTGCTGGCGGTCAGGCGCAGGAAGTGGCCTTTGAGCGGGCGCTTGCTGAAGCGGTGTTCTTCCGACAGGGTCTCGGCGTTGATCGACGCCATGGCCGTCTCGGCATCCACACCGGCGGGGGCGTGGAACAGGATGGTCACCGGCTCCGGCGCAGTGGCCTTGGCCTCAGGGTCAAGCTCGACCTTCTGGGTGGTGACCTTGAACTGCGGCTCGTCGATCACTTCGCCGTCCACCGTGACCCAGCCGCCTTCGATGAACAGCTCGGCCTCCCGACGGGAGCAACCGACCAGTTCGATGAGGCGTTTGGAGAGGCGTAGGGGTTCAGTCATGACAAGGGCCGAAACAAAAGGGGGCGGCTATTGTACCTGTGTGGCGCCGGTTAATCCCGGCTCCATTTCATTTAGCCGCGGCGGGCCTGTTGCTGGGCCTGGCGCAAACGCATGTGCAGCAACGGATAAGGCTGGCCCATGCCGTCGTGGTCCGTGCGTCCGATCACCTCGAAACCCTGCTTGAAGTAAAAGCCCAGTGCCTGCGGGTTCTGTTCGTTGACGTCCAGTTGGTCGGCGTTCATGGACTCGATGGCATAGCGCAGCAATTGTCGGCCCATGCCCTGGCCACGGTGTTCGGGGTCGATAAACAGCATCTCGACCTTGCCCGCTGCTACTCCGGCAAACCCGGTAATGCGCTGGCGCGAGTCCTTGGTGCAGATCAACATCACGGCGTCGAGGTAGCGGGTCAGCACCAGGTTTTTCAGCAACTCGATGTAACTGTCCGGCAGGAAGTCGTGGGTGGCCCGCACCGAAGCCTCCCAGATGCGGGTCAGTTCCTGATAATCGCTGGATTTGGGTGTATGGATAACCGAATGCTGGCGCATGCCCGCTGCCCCTTGCTGATGTTTGGCACTGATGGGCAAAACGATAGACCTAAAAAAGCCCCGCATCTTGTCCAGAAGCAGGGCTTTTTCAATTCTTTACACCTTATGCGCGCTTTTCAGCCCACAGGTCGTACTCGTCGGCGTCGGTCACGGTGCACCAGACCTTGTCGCCAGGCTTCAAGCCGCTGGCGTCGTCGATGAACACGTTGCCGTCGATTTCCGGCGCATCGAAGAAGCAGCGGCCAACCGCACCTTGTTCGTCGACTTCGTCGATCAGGACTTCGATCTCACGGCCGATGCGCAGTTGCAGGCGTGCCGAGCTGATAGCCTGCTGGTGCGCCATGAAGCGCTCCCAACGGTCCTGCTTGATGTCGTCTGGAACGATGGCAGCGTCCAGCAGGTTGGCCGGAGCACCTTCCACCGGCGAATACTGGAAGCAGCCGACGCGGTCCAATTGGGCCTCGGTCAGCCAGTCCAGCAGATACTGGAAGTCTTCTTCGGTTTCGCCGGGAAAACCGACGATGAAGGTGGAGCGGATGATCAGGTCCGGGCAGATCTCGCGCCAGTTCTTGATGCGCGCCAGGGTCTTGTCTTCGAAGGCCGGGCGTTTCATGGCCTTGAGGATTTTCGGGCTGGCGTGCTGGAACGGGATGTCCAGGTACGGCAGGATCTTGCCGGCGGCCATCAGCGGGATCAGCTCGTCGACATGCGGGTACGGGTAAACGTAGTGCAGGCGCACCCACACGCCGAGGCTGCTCAGGGCTTCGCAGAGTTCGGTCATGCGGGTTTTCACCGGTGCGCCGTTCCAGAAGCCAGTGCGGTATTTGACGTCGACGCCATAGGCGCTGGTGTCCTGGGAGATCACCAGCAGCTCTTTCACGCCGGATTTCACCAGGCGCTGGGCCTCGTCCAGTACGTCGCCCACCGGGCGGCTCACCAGCTTGCCGCGCATCGACGGGATGATGCAGAAGCTGCAGCTGTGGTTACAGCCTTCGGAAATCTTCAGGTAGGCGTAGTGGCGCGGAGTCAGCTTGATGCCTTGCGGCGGCACCAGGTCGATCAACGGGTTGTGGTCCTGGCGCGGCGGCACTACGTCGTGCACGGCGTTGACCACTTGCTCGTACTGCTGCGGGCCGGTCACGGCCAGCACGCTCGGGTGAACGTTGCGGATGGCGCCTTCTTCCACGCCCATGCAGCCGGTGACGATCACCTTGCCGTTTTCCTTGATGGCTTCGCCGATCACTTCCAGGGACTCGGCCTTGGCTGAGTCGATGAAGCCGCAGGTGTTGACCACCACCACGTCCGCGTCCTGGTAGGTGGACACGACGTCATAGCCTTCCATGCGCAGTTGCGTAAGGATGCGTTCGGAGTCGACCAGAGCCTTTGGGCAACCCAGGGATACAAAGCCGACCTTGGGGTTGGCTTTTGCGATGGTGGTGGACATGTCTAACCTCGGTATTGAATGACGCCACCAGTCGTGCACGAAAGGCGGCGGACGGGCGCTTAGCGCGCCTCTGATCAAAAAGTGCGCAATTCTAGCGACGGGAATCGCTCTTGACCAGCTTTATGCAGGGAAATACGACGAGTGCTGCGCTATGCTTCGCGCCGTTGCACCTGAGTGAATTTCCTCGGTCAATAAATCGTCTGTAACGAGAAGTAAAACAGCGCATGCTGTGGACAGCATAGGCGCCCGCAGCAGGCGCGCTGTTTATAAAAGACCGCAGGTCAAAGGGCAGGAGTGGTTGATGGGTCAGGCAAGTAGTCAGGCAGCAGGTGCCGAGCAGTCCAACGCAAAGCCGATCGGCATGCTCGTGGCGGCAGTGGGTGTGGTTTACGGCGATATCGGCACCAGCCCGCTCTACACCCTTAAAGAGGTGTTTGCTGGCGGTTATGGGGTTCAGGTCAATCATGACGGGGTCTTCGGGATCCTGGCACTGATTTTCTGGTCGCTGGTCTGGGTCGTTTCGATCAAGTATGTGCTGTTTATCCTGCGCGCGGATAACCAGGGCGAGGGCGGCATCATGGCCCTGACGGCACTGGCTCGGCGGGCGGCGGCACCTTATCCCAAGTTGCGTTCGGTGCTGGTGATTCTCGGCCTGATCGGTGCGGCGCTGTTTTACGGCGACAGCATGATCACCCCGGCGATCTCGGTATTGTCGGCGGTGGAGGGCCTGGAGTTGGCCTTTGATGGCCTTGAGCGCTGGGTAGTGCCGCTTTCGCTGGTGGTGCTGGTCGGGCTGTTTCTGATCCAGAAACACGGCACTGACCGCATCGGCAAGTTGTTCGGGCCGGTGATGGTGGTGTGGTTCCTGGTGCTGGCCGGCTTGGGTGTGCACGGCATCAGTCAGCACCCTGAAGTGCTCAATGCGCTGAATCCGGTGTGGGGCGTGCGCTTCTTTACCGCTCATCCTGGCATGGGCGTGGCGATTCTCGGCGCGGTGGTGCTGGCACTGACCGGTGCTGAAGCGCTCTACGCCGACATGGGCCACTTCGGGCGCAAGCCGATTGCCCGTGCCTGGTTCGCCCTGGTGCTGCCGGCGCTGGTGCTCAACTACTTTGGTCAGGGTGCGCTGCTGCTGGAAAATCCAGAGGCGGCCCGTAACCCGTTCTACCTGCTGGCACCGGAGTGGGCTCTGGTCCCGCTGGTGGCGCTGTCGACGTTGGCCACCGTGATCGCCTCGCAGGCGGTGATCTCCGGGGCGTTCTCCCTGACCCGCCAGGCGATACAGCTCGGTTACATCCCGCGCATGCACATCCAGCACACCTCCAGCGCCGAACAAGGCCAGATCTACATCGGCGCAGTGAACTGGTCGCTGATGGTGGGTGTGATCCTGCTGGTGCTGGGCTTCGAATCTTCCAACGCCCTGGCCTCGGCCTACGGTGTGGCGGTGACCGGCACCATGTTGATCACCAGCATCCTGGTGTCGGCGGTGATGCTGTTGCTGTGGAAATGGCCGCCGGTATTGGCGATCCCGGTGTTGATCGGTTTCCTGCTGGTGGATGGGCTGTTCTTCGCTGCCAACGTGCCCAAGATCGTGCAGGGCGGTGCCTTTCCGGTATTGGCGGGGATTGTGTTGTTTATCCTCATGACCACCTGGAAGCGCGGCAAGGAGCTGCTGGTGGACCGGCTGGACGAAGGTGGGCTGCCGCTGCCGATCTTTATCAGCAGTATCCGTGTGCAGCCGCCTCATCGCGTCCAAGGCACCGCAGTGTTCCTGACCGCGCGCCCGGATGCCGTGCCTCACGCCTTGTTGCATAACCTGCTGCATAACCAAGTGTTGCATGAACAGGTGGTGTTGTTGACGGTGGTCTACGAAGACATCCCGCGTGTACCCGCCCAGCGTCGGTTCGAAGTTGATTCCTATGGTGAGGGTTTCTTCCGGGTGATCCTGCACTTCGGTTTTGTCGATGAGCCGGACGTGCCCGAGGCGCTGAAACTGTGCCATCTGGATGACCTGGACTTCAGCCCGATGCGCACCACCTACTTCCTCAGCCGCGAAACCGTGATCGCCTCCCGCATCAAGGGCATGGCGCGCTGGCGTGAAGGGTTGTTCGCCTTCATGCTCAAGAACGCCAATGGCAACCTGCGCTTCTTCAAGCTGCCGGTTAACCGGGTGATCGAGCTCGGCACTCAAGTAGAAATGTAAGCCCAACAAAAAGCCCCCGGTGCCTTGCGGCAGCGGGGGCTTTTTTGTGGGCGCTTATTCGGCGGGGGTCTTGCCCTGGCGCTTCTCGATGATATCGACCAAACGCTTGGCCAGCGCCGGGTAGTTCTCGTCGAAGTGATGGCCGCCAGGCAGCTTCACGGCTTCGCCGACTGCGGTCTTATCGGTGCAGCCGCTCTCGTCGACTTCCTCGGCACCGTAGATGCACACAACCTTGGCAGGCGGCAGCTTGGCCATTTCCGGGCCGGTAGCGGCTTCTTTGCCAGCGTTGCCCAACCAGCCTTCCACTTCGATCTCGAAGCTGCCGGTGCGGGCGAAGGCCAGCAGGATGATCGCGTCTACACGCTGCTGCTCGTTTTCCGGCAGGCGGTTGTAGATGGCCGGCAACACGTCGGCGCCGAACGAGTAACCGGTCAGCACGAAGCGCTTGGTGCCCCATTTCTGCCGGTAGTGCTGCATCAGCTCGGTGAGGTCTTTGGCGCTTTGTTCCGGGGTCTTGTGCTGCCAGTAGTAGCGCAGGGTGTCGATGCCGACCACCGGGTAGCCGATCTTGGCCATTTCACCGGCCACGTCGCGGTCCAGGTCACGCCAGCCGCCGTCACCGGAGAGGAACAGGGTGACGGTGTCCTTGGCCTGGCCAGCCGGCACTTCGACCACCGGGATCGCCAGGCCGCCGTTGTCCGAACCCACCAGTTGCTTGCGCAGCTCGTTGTTCAGCACTTGCGGGTAGTGAACGTCGTAGTCGCTGATGCTGGTGGTGGCGCGCGGCGTGTCGCGTACGAAACTGGCGGCATCATCGTCAGGGTTATCGTTCCAGGCCACCAGCCAGCTACCGTGGGCCGAGGTTTTCGGCAGCGGGTCGTTGCAGCCCGGCTGCGCCAGCGCGAAGCCGACGGAGATGGCATTGGCCTTGTCGTCGTTCTGTGCGGCCAGCCAGCGCCAGGCCAGCGATGCGCCAGGGCCGATGCCGCTGACCAGGGTCGCCGGGCCGGCAAGCTGGCCCAGGGCGGTTTGCAGGGCTTGTTCCTGCAGCTTGCAGTCGTCCTTGGGCAAGATCACCTGGACGATCTGCGCCGCGCCGCCCTGGCTGAGGGCGATCAGCTGGCTGTCGGTCAGGGTTTCGTCGGCCAGCACGGCCACGGCCACCCGGGCTTTAGGTGCGGTGCCTGGAGTTACGCGGGTCAGGACCGTGCCATCGGCCTGGGGCAGTTGTTCCAGAGTCGGTTGCGGTGCAGGGCGGTTCCAGTACCAGTAACCACCACCGAGGATCAGTGCCAGTACCACCAAGATTGCCAATACATACCGCCAGGAGCGTCGAATCATCAGCGTTTCACCAATCCAGTCAAGCCACCCGCAATCAGGGCGGCGGTGTCGGCCAGTGCCACCAGCGGATCAAGTCCTGCGGGCACGGCCATATAACGGGGTTCCCAGTCAGGCTGGAACTTGTCTTTGAAGCGGCGCAAGCCTTGGAAGTTATACAGTTGCTCGCCACGACGGAACACCATCGAGCCCAGGCGTTGGGTCAGCGGGGCGCCGCGTCGTGGTTGCAGGCCCGACAACGGCACCATGCCGAGGCTGAAGCGGGCGTAGCCGTGGTTCTTATAATGTTGAATCAGGCCGACCATCATGAATTCCATGGTCAGTTTCGGCGCGTCCGGGTGCGCACGCATCAGGTCGAGACTGGCCAGGTCGTGGCTGTAGGTCTCAAGCAGGTTCGCAAACGCTACCGGATGCCCTTCGAAGCGAATGATCGCAATACGAAAGTGCTTGAGGTAGTCGTCGCTGAATCGTCCGAGGGAAAAGCCTTTTTCCCGCACGTTCTTGCCGGTCAGCCACGCGTCGGAGATGACTCTCAGCTCCTCCATCGGGGCCTGGCCGGGTTCGTGGATCTCCAGGGACAAGCCATCACGGGTCCCGCGGTTCCAGGTGTAGCGCAGGTCCTTCATCTCTTTGCCCTTGGCTTCCAGGTCAAAGCGTTTCAGGTCGACCCGGGCTTCTTCACCCAGCTTGATCGCGGTCAAGCCGATGTCCATGTAATACGGCAGGTTCTCGGCGCGCACCTGGTAGAACACCGGACGGGCGTGGTGAATGTCGCACAGGTCGCGGAACTGCCAGATCATCTCGGCCCGTTGCAGGGTCGGGCCGATCGGATCGTACAAGGCCACCAGGCTGCGACCGCGACGAGCGTACATTAGGAACGCTTCGTCGTTGGGGTGAAACAGCAGGGCTTTGTCGCCGGTCAGTGCCAGGCCGCCATCGGGTTGCGCCGAGTTCATCAGGATCTTGGTGGCGCGCTCCAGTTCCTCAGGCGTTGGCAGGTGGATGATCGGGCGCGCGGTACGCAGCAGCCAGGTCAGCGACACCACCACCAACACCACGGCGGCGCCCAGCAACGAGCGCAGGCCGCGCGGGGCGTTGGCGTCGAGGGTGAACTGCCACCACAGCTGATGGCTGTAGGGCACGTCCTGGTAGGCGAACAGCAGCAGCCAGATCGACGCACCGAGTACGCACACGCTGGCAACAAGATACAGCGGCGAGAAGGGCAGTTCGGTCAGGCGGCTGGCGCGATAGAACGAGCGTCGGAAGATCGCCAGCAGCACCGCGGTCATGGTCATCAGGCTGGCTTCTTCCCAGTCGAAACCCTTGAGCAAGGAGAGCAGGGCGCCCGTCAGCAGCAGCACCATGGTCAGCATCCACGCGGCGGACAACCGGCGACGCAGGCCCTGGGCCAAGAGCAGGCAGAGCACGCCGATCAGGCTGGCACCAAAGTGCGAAGCGTCAATCAGGCGATGAGGAATCAGGAAGCCGATGTTTTCCAGGCGTGAGTCGATTTCCGGGGTTGCGCCGGAAAACAGCAAGACCACGCCTGACAAAAAAACCAGTACGGCCAGGATGGGTGCAGCAAGGCCCGAGGCCGCCCGCAGGCTCTGTTGCGTATGGAACAGGCGCTGGGCTTCATTGACCAGCAGGAACACACAGGCGATCAACAGCGGCAGTACCACATAGATCATCCGGTACAGCAGCAATGCGGCGGCCAGTGGTGCGGCGCCAAGCTTGTCGGCGAAGGCGGCCAGCAGGATTGCTTCGAACACCCCGACGCCGCCCGGTACATGGCTGAGCACGCCGGCGGCCAGGGCCAGCAGATACACCAGCAGGAATGGGCCAAAGGGTGGCGCTTCCGGCAGCAGCATATACAGCACGGTGGCGGCCGCGGCAACGTCGAGGGCGGTGATGATCAGTTGCAGGAAGGTCAGGCGACGGCCTGGCAGGCGCAGGGTGCGGCGCCCGGCCTTGACCAGTAGGTTGTCCGGGTACGGTTGTTCCGGCAGGCGGCGGCGGTAGATGCCGATGCACAGTGCGGCTGTTAACAACAACACAGCGCCGGCGATGCCGCCGAGCAAGCTCGCGGGCAAATGCAGCGCGTTGGACGCAGCGGGCAGGTTGCTCAGGGTGGCCAGCGCAGCCAGTGGCGGCAGTGCGCACCCCAGGGCCAGGCTGGCAAACACGGTCATGCGGGCCACTTCGGAGGCGCCGATGCCGTACCGTGCATATAAACGGTAGCGTACCGAACCACCCGAGAGCATCGACAGGCCAATCGCATTGCCGATGGCGAAAGCGGTAAAGCCGCCGTAGGCCAGGGTCTTGGCAGGCAGTTTCACGCCGGCATAACGGGCGCCGGAAAATTCATAGCCCAACAGAATGATGAAACCGGCAACAGCGGCACCGAATGCGCCGAGCAGGGCAGGCTTCGGCACTTCCAGGATCGAATCGTGGAGCGCGTACAGGTCCAGCTCAAGCAGCAGGTGGCGACAGGCGATAAGGGCGATTGCGAACAGCAACAAGGTGACGGCCAATCCGATGGGTTGGCGGTACTTGCTCAACAGATCCAGCCAGCGCAAACGGGTGGGAGTGATCGGTTGTGTCGCTGTGACAGAGTCTTGTGGTTCAGACGAGTTGGCGCGCATCAATCACCTCGTGGATTGTGCGCGACAGGATGGAGGTATCCAGCCAAGTTACCAATCCCTATGTACAAAATAATTACAAATATTAACGCGTATCGCGCGGTGCGGCGACAGCGCCCAATGGTCGTAGAAGGACAGTGCTTGAAGACTTAGCATAGCTTGCAATGAGATGGACTCTACAAACCGTGTACGGTTTCATGAAAGATGCCATGCCATTGTTTCAAAAGGACTTTTTCGTCAGATACAAAAAAGGCCACTCTTTCGAGCAGCCTTTTTTGATGTTTGGTTGCGGGAGCCGGATTTGAACCGACGACCTTCGGGTTATGAGCCCGACGAGCTACCAGACTGCTCCATCCCGCGTCTGTGTGTCGGCATTCTACAGAGGAACGGGAGTGTGTCAACCGCTGATTCAAAGAAAAGCGCTTGTGGTTCAATCGGTTAGCTCTCCAAGGTGGCCCCTTGATCGGGCTCGGGGCCAGTCTGGCCGAGGCTTTCAGCTCTATTGGGGGGTGTGTTTCGATTGAGAAAATGAATTCATCTACGAATTTTCCTACCGCTTAGGCGGAAGATTCAAACTACTGGTGCTATATACAGGTGTGAGTGAGATACTGCCCGCCTGTTCGTTTTCTGCCCAGAACCACTGCCTTATATATGACGCAGCGCAAAATCATCCACGTTGACTGTGATTGCTTCTACGCCGCCATCGAGATGCGCGACGACCCGACCCTGGCGCAAAAGCCCCTGGCGGTTGGCGGCTCGGCAGACCGTCGCGGCGTGATCGCTACCTGCAACTATGAAGCACGGGCCTACGGTGTGCGTTCGGCCATGTCGTCCCGGCACGCCTTGAAGCTGTGCCCGGACCTGACCATCGTCAAGCCGCGCATGGATGCCTATAAAGAAGCCTCAAAGGAAATCCAGACGATCTTTCGTGACTATACCGACCTGATCGAGCCGTTGTCCCTGGACGAAGCCTACCTGGACGTTTCTGACAGCCCGCATTTCGGCGGCAGTGCCACGCGCATTGCCCAGGACATTCGCCGGCGGGTCTCCAATCAATTGCACATCACCGTTTCCGCGGGCGTGGCGCCGAACAAGTTCCTCGCCAAGATCGCCAGCGACTGGAAAAAGCCCAACGGGCTGTTTGTGATCACCCCTGATCAGGTGGAAGACTTTGTCTCGGCGCTGCCGGTGAAAAAGCTCCATGGCGTGGGCAAGGTAACGGCCGACAAGCTGACGCGGCTGGGGATCGAAGACTGCCTGCAACTGCGAGAGTGGAACAAGCTGGCTCTGGTGCGTGAATTTGGAAGCTTCGGCGAGCGGCTTTGGAGCCTGGCCCGTGGGATTGATGACCGTGTGGTGCAGAACGACAGCCGCCGGCAATCCATCAGCGTTGAAAACACCTACGATGTCGACCTGCCGGACTTGCCCAGTTGCCTGGAAAAACTGCCTGAGCTGATGGACACCCTGGCCGGGCGCATGGCACGCATCGACAGCAGTTATCGGGCGGGCAAGCCGTTTGTCAAAGTGAAGTTTCACGACTTTACCCAGACCACCCTGGAGCAGGCCGGGGCAGGGCGGGATCTGGAGAGTTACCGGCAGTTGCTGACCCAGGCGTTCAATCGCGGCGGCAAGCCGGTGCGATTGCTGGGAATAGGTGTGCGCTTGCTGGATTTGAGTAACGGCAACGAGCAGCTCCAATTTCCCTGGTAGAAACCGGATAAAAATGTGGGAGCTGGCTTGCCTGCGAAAGCGGAGTAACAGTCAACCTCAATGTTGAATGCCAGACCGTCATCGCAGGCAAGCCAGCTCCCACATTAAGTGCTTCAGCGTTCCCCGGGATCCGCCACCAGGCGACCCGCATCCTTGGTCAATGCCTGCAAGAATTCCTGCTGCAATTCCGGATCATTGCGGGTCAGTTCGATCAGGCTTTGTTCCAGCTCGCTGGCTTCTTCTTCCAGGCCCAGCTCCGACAGACGCTTGACCCGGTGTACCCACTCGTTGACTTCGTCGTCTTCCAGGTCGTCGTAGATCAAGGCGTGGGCTTCGAGCAATTTGCTGCGCAGCGTGCCGCTGACGGCCAGGGACGAGTCTGAGTGCACATCGTCTTGGGCATCTTCCACACTGATCTTCAGAGTGCTGATGCGGTTCAGGTCCTGCTCGGCAAACGGGCTGTCCAGCAGGTTCAGGCGCAGCACGCCATTACGGTCGGTGGTCAGTTCATGGGTTTGCTTGCCAGCCGTCACCTGTACCGGGCGCTCGCTCCAGGGCAGGCTCGAATACTCCACGCGCTTGTCGCGCTGGACTTCATCGATACCCGCCAGGTTCTGTTGCGCCCGACCGTTGGATTGCACGTTCATGAACGGGTTGATCCCGTCCACGCCGTAGGTGAGCCAATCGCGGGTCATGCTGGAAGGCAGGTTGCCCAGGGCAAAGACATTCGCCACGTTAGCGCCGACGCCCGCCACAAGCGCCACCGCGCCAAAGGGCATCTCGTAGAGTTTGCGCCAAGGCTGGTAGGGCGTGTAGCGGTCGTAACGACGGGTGACTTCGAATTCGGTGACCTCAAAGGTCTTTTGTTCGTGAATGCGAACCCTGCGTTGCGGCAGCTCCAGTACCTTGGGTTCGCCCACGTCGATCTGCAGGCTGTGATCGAGCAATTTTCGCTCGATACGTTCCTCGTGTTCGCTGCGTTGCGACATTTGGTTGGCGCAGCCGCTGACCAGCAGGGCGCCACATAACGTGGCGCCCCCCAGGGCTATGGTGTTTCGCTTGAACATGACGACTCTTGATCTGGTTTTCAGCGACGAATACGCGCCTGAAGGAAAGACAGCACGTCAGCCACCGGCAACGGTTGGGCTTCGGCTTCGGTCCGGCTCTTGTATTCCAGGTTGCCATCGGCCAGGCCGCGGTCACTGACCACGATCCGGTGCGGGATGCCAATCAGTTCCATGTCGGCGAACTTGATGCCCGGGCTGGTTTTCTTGTCCCGATCATCCAGCAGCACTTCAAAACCGGCCGCCGTGAGTTCGGCATACAGTTTGTCGGTGGCTTCGCGTACTTGCTCGGTTTCGTAGCGCAGCGGTACCAGGGCAACCTGGAATGGCGCCAGGGCGTCGCTCCAGATGATGCCTTTCTCGTCGTTATTCTGCTCGATGGCAGCCGCAACCACGCGGGAAACACCAATGCCGTAGCAGCCCATTTCCAGGGTGATCGGCTTGCCGTTCTCGCCCAGCACTTCGCACTTCATCGCCTTGCTGTACTTGTTGCCCAGCTGGAAGATGTGCCCGACTTCGATGCCGCGCTTGATTTCCAGGGTGCCCTTGCCGTCCGGGCTCGGGTCGCCGGCCACCACGTTGCGCAGGTCGGCCACGGTCGGAACCGGCAGGTCACGTTCCCAGTTCACGCCGAAGTAGTGCTTGTCATCGATGTTCGCGCCAATGCCGAAGTCGCTCATCAGCTCAACCGAACGGTCGATGATGATTGGCAACGGCAGGTTCAGCGGGCCGAGGGAACCCGCACCGGCGCCAATGGCGTCGCGCAGTTCTGAGTCGGTGGCCATGACCAGCGGGCTGGCAACACCAGGCTGCTGGGCGGCTTTGATTTCGTTGAGCTCGTGGTCGCCGCGGATCACCAGGGCGATCAGCTTGCCTTCTTCCTCGGCGCGCACGATCAGGGTCTTGATGGTCCTTTCAATCGGCAGATTGAATTTTTCCACCAGGGCCGCGATGGTCTTGGTCTCAGGCGTGTCCACCAGGCGCAGCTCTTCGCTTGGCGCAGGGCGCGAAGTTTCCCGTGGCACGGCTTCGGCTTTCTCGATGTTTGCCGCGTAGTCAGAACCGTTGCTGAACACGATGTCGTCTTCACCGGATTCGGCCAGCACGTGGAATTCGTGGGAGCCGGCACCGCCGATGGAGCCGTTGTCTGCTTCAACCGGGCGGAATTTCAGGCCCAGGCGGGTGAACACGTTGCAGTAGGCGGTGTGCATGCGGTCGTAGGTGACCTGCAGGGACGCCTGGTCAGCGTGGAACGAATAGGCGTCCTTCATGATGAACTCGCGGCCACGCATCAAACCGAAACGTGGGCGGATTTCGTCACGGAATTTGGTCTGGATCTGATACAGGTTGAGGGGCAGCTGCTTGTAGCTGCTCAACTCGTTGCGCATCAGGTCGGTGATCACTTCTTCGTGGGTCGGGCCGGCGCAGAAGTCGCGGCCGTGACGGTCCTTGAAGCGCAGCAATTCAGGGCCGTACTCTTCCCAGCGCCCGGATTCCTGCCACAGTTCAGCCGGTTGGGTGCTCGGCATCAACACTTCCAGAGAGCCGGCAGCGTTCATTTCTTCACGAACGATGGCTTCGACCTTGCGCATCACCTTCAAACCCATGGGCAGCCAGGTGTACAGGCCCGAGGCCAGTTTGCGGATCATGCCGGCGCGCAGCATCAGCTGGTGGCTGATCACGACCGCGTCGGAAGGCGTTTCTTTCTGTGTGGCGAGCAAATATTGACTGGTGCGCATGGTAGGCCGTTGTCGGTTGCTTGGACTTGAAATGACTTGGGATTGTACGGGCGCTTGCCGCCGACGTACAGGCATCTGGTTGCTGGAGCAGGGCTTCTGTGGGAGCTGGCTTGCCTGTGATGCAGGCAACACGGTGTGTCAGTTACACCGCGGTGATGCAATCGCAGGCAAGCCCGCTCCCACATTCACCGCGTGTTTTCAGTCTTCTTTGGCTGGATTCAACCGAATCCGCCGGCTTTCCTGAAACCAGTGCAAGGCGATCAGGATCAGCGTCGGCACACCCAGCAGGCAGGTGATCATGAAGAAGTTGTGGTAACCGAACTTCTCGACCATCACCCCCGAATACCCGCCGATCAAGCGCGGCAGCAGCAACATGATCGAACTGAGCAACGCATATTGGGTGGCAGAGAACTTCAGGTTGGTCAGGCTCGACAAGTACGCGACAAACGCCGAGGTCGCCATGCCTGAACTGAAGTTGTCCAGGGAGATGGTGAAAATCAGCATCTGCAGGTCCGGGCCCATGTCGGCGAGCATCACGAACAGCAGGTTGGTGCCGGCCGATGCAATGCCGCCGATAAACAGGATCGGCAGGATCCCGAAACGCACGATCAGCAGGCCGCCCATACCGGCACCCAGCAGGGTCATGATCAGGCCGAAGACCTTGCTGACGCCGGCGATCTGGTCCTTGGTGAAACCCTGGTCGATATAGAACACGTTGGCCATGACGCCCATCACCGTGTCCGACATGCGATAGGTGGCAATCAGCCCCAACAGCAGGAAGGCCTGCCAGCGGTAGCGCAGGATAAAGTCGTTGACCGGCGTGAGTACCGGCGCCAGGCCCCGGCGGCCCATGGTCGACAGGCACAGGGTGGTCAGGATGATATAGAGGATGGCCCGCAGGAACGCGCGGTCTTCCAGCAACAAGTCGAGCAGGCTGACACCATGGAACAGCACGCTGGCGAAGTCAGTGTTGTACAGCTGGGTGAACATCGCCGGCACCGACACCAACAGCACGATCAACACGAACACCGAGACTAACTGGTGAGCAAAGCTGTAGCGTCCGGCCTGCAATTGGGTACGCAGTGGCACATTGGGTTCGCGCATGAACAGGGTGGTCAGCAGTGCAGGCACCATCAGTACACCAAACAGCACGTAGGTGCCGGTCCATGCCGAGTGCTTGTAATTGAACCCGGTGGAACCGAAGCCTTCAGCAAAAAACAGTGCGCCTGCGGTGGCCAGCAGGGCGGCCACGCGATAACCGGACATATAGCTGGCGGCGAGCGCGGCCTGCTGGCTGTCGTCGGCGATTTCCAGGCGGTAGGCGTCTACCGCAATATCCTGGGTGGCGGAAGCGAAGGCGACGATGACCGCGATAGCGATCAGCCAGGACAGGTGTTTTTGCGGATCGCAGAACCCCATGCCGATCAATCCGAGGATAACCAGCGTCTGGGACAAGACTAACCAGGATCGACGACGTCCGAGCTTGCCGAGCAGTGGCAGGCGCCATTGGTCGAGCAAGGGCGACCAGACCCACTTGAAGGCATAGGCCAGGCCGATCAGGCTCGCGTACCCGATGGTTTCGCGGGCCACACCGGCCTCACGCAACCACACCGAGAGCGTCGAGAACACCAACATGTAAGGCAAGCCGGCAGCAAAGCCGAGCAACAGCAGCACTAACGTCGAGGGGCTGGCATAGGCGGCGAGCGCGGCGCGCCAGGTTTTACGGGGCATGGGCTGGAGTCTGCCTCAGAATTACGCAAATAAAGCGCGCACTCTAACCGCTGTGCTCTACCGGGCGCCAGCCATGACGCTGAATATCAACACGATTGTTCAGGATGCTGACGCCTTCAGCGCGTAAACGCGCGCGTTGCTCGTCCCCTGAGGCACTGCCCACCGGCAGACTTATCCGACCACCGGCACCCAACACGCGGTGCCAGGGCAATTTGGTGTCCTCGGGCAGTTGGCTCAGGGTGCGGCCCACCCAGCGTGCGGCACGACCCAAACCGGCGAGGTGCGCCAGCTCCCCATAGCTGATGACGCAACCCTCGGGCACTTGGGCAAGGGTCAGGTACAGCACGGTGCGGCGCATTTCGGCCGGGCTTTGCGGGGCGTCGATCGTTTTGTTCACGGTGGGCATATCCGATGAAAATATCCGTCTATTCGCGGGAAATGTCTGCAAATGTAACGCTGGGAACGGAACTCGATTCAAATACCCGAGTCAGTCCTTGCTAAGAAGTTATCCAACCCGATAATGCCCGTTTTTTCCGCCAAACTTGAGCCTGTATTCGCTTATGTTGTCCAGAACCCTGCTATGCCTTGCTGTTTTCAGCGCCTCCACCCCGCTGCTCGCCGATACCGTCTGGTTGAAAAATGGTGACCGCCTGACCGGCAAGATCAAGGTTTTCGACGGTGGCAAACTGCTGATCCAGACCGATTATGCCGGCGCCATCCCGGTGGACTGGAAACAGGTCAAGACCCTGGAAAGCGATCAGGAATTGCTGGTCAAGCAGGATGCCTACACCGGCGAGAAAGCCAAATCCCTGAAGGCGGCTGATGACGGCAAGGTCATTCTGGCCAATGGTGAGGCGCCCAAGACTGTCGAACTGGCGAGCATCCAGCAGATCATCAAGCCCAAGCCCGTGATCGAAGACTTGGTGTGGAAGGGCAATGTCGACATGGCGCTGGACTACAAGCGCGCGGAAAAAGACACCAACGACTACGACATCGACTTCAAGACCACCGCCCGCCATGGCCAGTGGCGCCATACCGCCCAGGGCGAATACAACCGCGAATTCCAGGACGACGTGACCACCACCGACAACTGGGCGCTGGAGTACGACCTGGACCGCTTTCTCACCGAACACTGGTTCTGGCAGGGGCGCTTGACCTACAAGCGCGACAAAGTCGAAGACCTGTCTCGCCAGCGCACCGTGGGTACCGGCCCGGGCTACCAATTCTGGGATGACGAACTGGGCGCGTTCTCCCTCGGTTCGTTGGTCAACCGCACTGACTATGAATACCAGGATGGCGGCAAGGACAACTTCTACTCGCTGGCGATGAAGTGGAACTACAACCGCTACTTGGTGGGCAAGTCCGTCGAGTTCTTCACCAATGGCGAGCTGGGCAAGCCGCTGGCAGGGCCATCCGACTATTCCCTGGATGCGGAAATGGGCTTGCGCTACAAAGTCACCGAGTGGGCTTCCCTCAACCTCAAGGCCGAGCGCGACATTATTAGTGGCGACTCGGAAAGCGCGCTGAGCAAGACCCGCTATACCGCAGGGTTCGGCGTCACCTGGTAAAGGGCCACTGGGTAAGGAGCCACCTGGTAATTAAAGGCGCAACCCGCCGTCCATTTCCAGGACCCGCCCGGTGTAGTAGTCATTCTCGAAGATATACGCCGCTGAATGGGCAATCTCCTCCGGCCGCCCCATGCGCTTGAGGGGAATGCCCGACGTCATCTTCTCCAAGGCCTCAGGCTTCATGCCCAGGGTCATCTCCGTCTCGATAAATCCCGGTGCAATGCCCGCCACGCGAATGCCGTAGCGCGCCAGCTCCTTGGCCCAGGTCACGGTGGCGGCCGCTACACCGGCCTTGGCGGCTGAGTAATTGGTCTGGCCGACGTTACCGGCCCGGGAGATCGACGAGATATTGATAATGGTGCCTTGGTTCTTCAGTTCCACCATTTTCGCCGCCACTTCGCGGGTACACAGGAACACCCCGGTGAGGTTCACGTCGATCACCGCCTGCCACTGGGCCAGGCTCATCTTGGTCATCTCGCCATCCTTGACCTTCAGCAGCAGCCCGTCGCGCAAAATCCCTGCGTTGTTGATCAAACCGTTGATCGCGCCGAAGTCTTCTGCGATCTGGGCCACGGTCTGGGTTACCTGTTCTTCATTCGCCACGTTGCACAGATAGGCTCTAGCCTTCACGCCATGGGCCTGGCAGGCGATCACGGCCTGGTCGAGTTTTTCCTGATTGAGGTCCACCAGCGCCAGGTGCGCGCCCTTGGCTGCAAAATACTCGGCCATGGAACGGCCCAAACCCTGGCAACCGCCGGTGATAATGATTACTTTGTCGTTGAGATCCATTCGCAAGTCCTGTGAGCAGAATTAAGCGGCTACCCAAGTTTGTTTTTTGACGGAATTTATCAAAGGAGTCATAAGTTGAGCGCGCACGTTGCCAAGAATGCCCGAGAACTACTGCTCAAGGAATACCGTGGGGCACTTGCCACCTTGTCCAAGGCCATGCCCGGCTTTCCGTTCGGCTCAGTGGTGCCGTACTGCCTGGACGCCGAGGGCCGGCCGCTGATCCTGATCAGCCGTATCGCCCAGCACACCCATAATTTGCAGAAAGACCCCAAGTGCTCACTGCTGGTGGGGGAGCGTGAGGCGGACGACGTTCAAGCGGTAGGGCGCCTGACCTACCTGGCCGAGGCCGAAAAGCTGGAAGACAGCGCTGAGATTGAAGCCGCAGCCGAGCGTTATTACCGCTATTTCCCGGATTCGGCCAACTACCACAAGGCCCATGATTTTGACTTCTGGGTGCTCAAGCCGGTGCGCCATCGTTATATCGGCGGGTTTGGCGCGATCCACTGGGTCGACCAACTGACCCTGGCTAATCCGTTCGCCGGCAAGGCCGAGCTGAGCATGATCGAACACATGAACAGCGACCATACCAAGGCCATTGCCCACTACGTCGAACTGGCCGGCTTGCCGACCACCGAGCCTGCGCAACTGGCGGGCATCGACAGTGAAGGCATGCACCTGCGCATTGGCCAGGCACTCTACTGGCTGCCCTTTGCCGAGCCTTGCAACACGCCGACACAAGTACGCGAAGCCTTGGTTTTCCTGGCTCACGCCGAGGTGTGGCCGAAAAAAGCGGCCGCTGAAGCTTGAATTCACGAAACGGCGACGTCATCTAAGGTGAAGTAGCAAGGCATTCTTGCGTTGAGGAACCATTTGATGCGCCCTTTTTTGTTGCTCTTTTTGTTGTTTCCGGTGCTGGAGCTGTTCGTATTCGTACAAGTCAGCGGGGCCATCGGGTTTTTCCCGGCACTGCTGCTGATCATTCTCGGCTCGATGCTCGGCGTTCTGGTGCTGCGCGTCGCCGGCCTGGCCACGGCGCTGCGCGCCCGTGAAAGCCTGAATCGCGGCGAACTGCCGGCCCAGACCATGCTCGAAGGCTTGATGATGGCATTGGCCGGTGGCCTGTTGATCCTGCCAGGCTTCATCAGCGATGTGGTCGGCCTGGTGATGCTGCTGCCATTCACTCGCAAGCTGCTGGCGGGCAAGATGCGCCAGCGGGCCGAAGAAGCTGCCATTCGCCAGCGCGCCTTTGCCGACGACCTGCAACCCCGTGGCGGCCCGGCCCCGCGCCAGCCCCTGGGGCGTGAAGGTGACGTGATCGAAGGCGAGTTCGAACACCGCGACCCCAAGTAATCCCCTCACTGGCACGGCACCTGCGGGTGCCGTGCGGCTTTTGAAGCCTCCCCCGACACAAAAAAATTTCATCTTGGCACCCTTGTAATAAGCTTATGCGCCCTTATGTAACGGTCACCGCAAGGTTTCTGGTGGCGACACCAGACAGACTTCCGCGTTTCGCGCCGCGAACCGCGACCGGCACCGCCGGAATTTAACCTGCCGGAATTGACACCGGCTGATGAAAAACACAATTAGGAGAGATCGACAATGAGCAAGCTTCGTCCTCTGCATGACCGCGTCGTCATCCGTCGCAGTGAAGAAGAAAAGAAAACCGCTGGCGGTATCGTGCTGCCAGGTTCGGCTGCTGAAAAAGCCAACCACGGTGTGATTCTCGCTGCTGGCCCAGGCAAGACCCTGGAAAACGGTGAAGTACGTGCGCTGGCTGTGAAAGTGGGTGACAAGGTTGTTTTCGGCCCTTACTCCGGCAGCAACACTGTGAAAATCGACGGCGAAGACCTGCTGGTAATGGCTGAGAACGAGATTCTCGCTGTTCTGGAAGGCTGATTTCCCCGCTCATCTTCCCGTTACTACAAAGTATTTAAGGAATATCGATCATGGCTGCTAAAGAAGTTAAATTCGGCGATTCCGCCCGTAAGAAAATGCTCGCCGGTGTCAACGTCCTGGCTGACGCAGTAAAAGCGACCCTGGGCCCTAAAGGCCGTAACGTGATCATCGAGAAGAGCTTCGGCGCTCCGACCATCACCAAGGACGGCGTGTCCGTCGCCAAAGAAATCGAGCTGAAAGATCGCTTCGAAAACATGGGCGCGCAGCTGGTCAAAGACGTTGCCTCCCGTGCCAACGATGACGCAGGCGATGGCACCACCACCGCTACCGTTCTGGCTCAGTCGATCGTCAACGAAGGCCTGAAAGCCGTCGCTGCCGGCATGAACCCGATGGACCTGAAACGCGGCATCGACAAGGCGACCATCGCCATTGTCAAAGAGCTGAAGTCCCTGTCCAAGCCATGCGCTGACACCAAGGCAATCGCTCAGGTCGGCACCATCTCGGCCAACTCCGACAGCTCCATCGGCGACATCATTGCCGAAGCCATGGAAAAAGTCGGTAAAGAAGGCGTGATCACCGTTGAAGAAGGCTCGGGCCTGGAAAACGAACTGTCGGTTGTTGAAGGCATGCAGTTCGACCGTGGCTACCTGTCCCCGTACTTCGTCAACAAGCCAGACACCATGACCGCCGAGCTCGACGGCCCGCTGATCCTGCTGGTTGACAAAAAGATCTCCAACATCCGTGAACTGCTGCCAGTTCTGGAAGCTGTTGCCAAGGCCGGTCGCCCACTGCTGATCGTTTCCGAAGACGTTGAAGGCGAAGCCTTGGCGACTCTGGTTGTGAACAACATGCGCGGTATCGTGAAAGTGGTTGCTGTCAAAGCACCTGGTTTCGGCGATCGTCGCAAGGCCATGCTGCAGGACATCGCTGTTCTGACTGGCGGTACCGTTATCTCCGAAGAGATCGGCCTGAGCCTAGAAAGCGCTACCCTGGAACACCTGGGTAATGCCAAGCGCGTCACCGTGACCAAGGAAAACACCACCGTGATCGACGGTGCTGGTGTTGAAGCTGACATCCAGGCACGTGTTACCCAGATCCGCGCTCAAGTGGCTGATACCACTTCCGACTACGACCGTGAAAAACTGCAAGAGCGTCTGGCCAAGCTGTCCGGCGGCGTTGCAGTGATCAAGGTTGGCGCTGGTTCCGAAGTTGAAATGAAAGAGAAGAAAGCCCGCGTTGAAGACGCCCTGCACGCTACCCGTGCAGCCGTTGAAGAAGGCGTGGTACCTGGCGGTGGCGTGGCACTGGTTCGCGCTCTGCAGGCTATCTCCGAGCTGAAAGGCGACAACGCTGACCAGGACGTCGGTATCGCTCTGCTGCGTCGTGCGGTTGAAGCACCTCTGCGCCAGATCGTTGCCAACTCCGGCGACGAGCCAAGCGTAGTGGTCGACAAGGTCAAGCAGGGTTCGGGTAACTTCGGTTACAACGCTGCTACCGGCGAATACGGCGACATGATCGAAATGGGCATCCTGGACCCAGCTAAAGTGACTCGTTCGGCTCTGCAAGCGGCTTCGTCGATTGCCAGCCTGATGATCACCACTGAAGCAATGATCGCCGAGATCAAAGAAGATGCTCCAGCTGGCGGCGGTATGCCAGACATGGGCGGTATGGGCGGCATGGGCGGCATGATGTAAGCCAGCCTTACCCCGATACTGAAAAACCCCGCCTGCAGCGATGCAGGTGGGGTTTTTTTATGCTGATCGTTCCCACGCTCTGCGTGGGAATGCCGCCAGGGACGCTCCGCGTCCCGCTTTATGCGCACGCTTCAACTGACGCCGCGACGCCCCAGTAGCTTCTTGAACATGAAGCCACGAGCCAGCATCAGCTGCGAGGCAGCCGGCAAAGATGCCACGGGTCTCGGTGCCGCAGGGCCGGATGACGGATTGACAGGCACGTTTGCGGTTTTTTTGAGGGACGCCGGTTGGGGCCGCTCCCAATGGCCGGACATGACGACCATGCCCAGCAGTTTGAGGGTGTTGCCGTAGTAATCATGGTCCCGGATGGACCGGCGTTGCAGGTTGTCCCAAATGTTATTGAGCCACAGCTGATTGTCGGGGCTGATCATCGCGCTGACCCCGAGTGCCGCCACAAAGGCCGGCTCATTCGGCGCTTCCTCAATGGTACTGCCGTCGATCCGGTAACCGCTGTTGAAGTTGCCCGGTTCATCGTGGGTCGTGGCGCGTGCCCAGCGGTTGAAGGTGGTCAAGGTGTACAGCGCACGAGGGTCACCGTACATCAGGTAATCCAGGCCGATGCGCCATGGGTAACGGGCCGCGTTCCACGAGTAGCCGCCGTCGTATTGACCTTCCACCAGTTCGGGCCGTGCAGGTGTGAGCGAGGTGTCCAAGTGGCTGATGAAGTCCGGCACCAAAGCACTTTTGGCACTGTAGCGCTGGGTAAAGTCGCTGATGATCGAATAGGTTTTGTCGCGCACAGCCTGCCAGCGTTTATCCCCGGTCATGGCGAAAAAGCTGTAGAGGTGCGACTGCATGAAGTCCGAGCTGCGGGTGGTGTACTCAAGCTCCGCGTCGCCGTCGGTGCCCGCCCAGTCGCCGAGCATCAGGTGCTGAGTCCTGGGGTGTACCTCGTGTTTCATGATCGCCGCCATCACCGTGTTGGCCTCGCTGCGATAGTCAATGGTGCCTTGGCTGCCCCATTTCTGGTCGGCCAGCAGCAGGGCGTAGGCGATGTCCAGGTCGCCGTCGGTGGCACTGACGTCGCCGCGGAAAGGGTCGGTGGAGTCGCCGCAGCCCTCTATCTGGTTCCAGGCCATCAGGCCGGGATCGGAGGCTGCCGGGTGATCCTGGAAGTAGCGCACCATGCCGTCGAAGAATTTTTGGGCATCTTCATCGTAGTCCGCCATCATCACCGTGAGCAGCATGCCGTAGCCATGAGCCTCGGACACCGTGATGGTGTTGGGCGCGGCGCCACCGCCCACCGGTTTGTGGTCGGCGTTGACCTTGACGAAATACCGGCCGCTGCCGCAATCCCCTGAGAGATACACCGCCTTCCAGTCCTTGTAGAACGTGACCAATTGTTTATCCATGATCGCCTGGGTCTGGCGATTGGGCAGGATGGTGCCGGGGTAGTAGGGCGCGTGAGCACTCTGGGCCGCGCTGCTGCCTGACCATGAACCGGCGGCCATGCACAGTGATAACAGCAGCGTGGGCAGATGCCGTCTAGGGTGACGCATGAACTGACTCTCCAACCTGATCCAAAGGACAAGGTCGCGAGGTTAGCGGCAGCGCGGACGTTCCACTGTCACAGGCTGTAACAGCCTAACCTGGGCGCAGCGCCAGGGTCAGGGTCAGGCGTGCGCCGCCCAACGGGCTGCGGGTGATCGACAGTTCTCCACGGTGCCAATGGGTGGCGCGCTTGGCCAGCGCCAGGCCCAGGCCAAACCCGCTGGGCTCGTCGCCGCCCATGGCCAGGCGCACGAAGGGTTCGAAGATCTTTTCGCGGTTTTCCGGCAGCACGCCCGGGCCGTCATCATCTACATGCAGCACCAGGTGCTGGTCCTGGCACGCAGCGCTGACGTTCACCCGTTCGCGGGCGTAAGTGATGGCGTTGCTCAGCAGGTTGCGCACGATCAGATGCAGCAGGGCGCGGTCGCCGATCAGTTCCAGGTCGGCCGGCTGGGTTTCCAGGGTCAGCAAGCGATGGTGCCCGTCCAGCAGGGCGAACTCCTGCTGCAGCCAGTCGTGGATATTGATCGGCTCATGCTGCAGGTCGCTGGGTGCATCGGCCAGCCGGGCAAAGGCGAGGCTGGCGCGAACCAGCGACTCCAGCTCTTCGATGTCGGTTTGCAGGCGCTCTTGCAGGCGGGTGCGGGTGTCGGGGTCGGCACTTTTACTCAGCAGTGCCAGAGCAAACCGCATCCGGGCCAGGGGCGTGCGCAGTTCGTGGGACACCGCCTGGGAAACTTCTCGGTGGCGTTCACCCATCGAGGTGATGTCCTGGGCATGCTTGCGCAACGTTTGCAGCAGCGGCGTCCATTCCTGGCTCATCGCCGGTAGCAGCGTGCTGGGCGTGCGGGCAAGGGCACTCATACAGGCGTTTAGGGTGTTGAGGTCGTGGGTGTATTTGCGTCGGGCACGCAACGCGATCCAGAGCAACAGCAACACCGGCAGGCCGGCAACACAGGCGGTCACCCAATACACCGGATATTGCAGCAGGTCCTTCACTTCGGCGGTTCCCCACATAGGGCCGAATTGAATCACCGTGTCATCGTCCAGCGGGAAGTAGGTGACGTCCTCATCACTGTTCTGCGCCGGTTGATGATGGTCGAGCATCACAATGGCTTCGGGTGGCAGCTCGATATCGTCTTTTTTCACCACGCTCACCGGGTACTGAAAGCGTGCTTGCAGCGACTCGACACGCGCCTCCCATTGTTCGGGGGGCAGGGTCTTGAGTTGCTCGGCAACCAGATAACCCGGCCCGGCCATCAGGCGCAAAAAACTGTAGTCGCCGATAAACACCGCAGCGTTGGTGCACAACCACAACAGGTAAAGGGTGAGGGCGGCCCAACTGGTGCCGGCCGCGATTGCCATCCAGGGGCGCACTTTAGACAGCATGTTGACTCCCGCTCGGGATTTCGACGAACAGGTATCCCTGCGCCGTGATGGTCTGGATGGTCACGGGGCACTCAAGGCTCATCAGTTTCTTGCGCAAGCGCGACACCCGCATATCAATCGAACGGTTCAGGCCGTCGTACTCCAGGCCCCGCAGGCGCTGGAGCAGTTTTTCCCGGGTCAGCAACACGCCGCAGTGACGGGCGAAGATGGCGAGCAACTCGAACTCGGCCACCGAAAACTGCAAGGGCGCCTCGCCAAGCCAGGCGAAGTGGTTGTTCAGGTCCAGGCGAAAAGCGCCCCACTGATAGAAATTGCGGGGCGCCTGGGGATGGCGACGCAGCAGTGAGCGGATCCTCGCGAGCAACAGTTGCGGATCGATCGGCTTGACCACGTAGTCGTCGGCCCCGGCGGCAAATCCCACCAATTGTTCGGCGTTCTCGTCCAGGGCCGTCATCATCAGGATCAGCCCGGGGTAGTGGTCGCGAATCTGTCGGCACAGGGTAAAGCCGTCCATGCCCGGCAGCATCACATCAAGGATCAGCAGCGCTGGCTGTTCCTCGTGAATACGTTGGGCCGCGCGGTCGCCACGGTGTTCTACCGCCACGGTAAACCCTTCGGCGCGCAGGAACTCGGCCGTCAGTGCTGCCAGGGGCAGGTCGTCTTCGATCAGCAGCAGGGTATCGGACATGGCTCAGCGGGATCGTTGCCAAAAAAGTGCGCAGAGTGTTGCGCCCTTGCCCCCGGCGAGGCAAGGGCTGTTCATCAAGGCGTTGCGGGCTGCTTCTGGAAGGCGGGCTGCGGTGCTTTCACCGGCTGGTACAGCAAGAAGTAATAGGCGCCCAAACAAATCAGCCAGCTGAAAATCGCCGTCCACACGTTATGGGAAAGAAAGTGCGCCCCTTGCATCGTCCGGCTCACCGAAAGCACCGTGCCCAGCCCCAGTGCAAACATGAACGCCGAGCGCGCCATCCGCGGCCGACGATCCCTCAGGGCAAAAAACAACGCGAACAAGGCAAACCCCGTCGCCGCATGCCCGCCCGGCCAGCACCGGCCCGGCTTGTCGGTCGGCGGCCGCGGGCTCAGCAGCTCGCTGTAAGTCTCCTGGCCGCCGAACTCCTTGACGCTCCACGGGCATTGCACCCCGGTCACGGTCTTCAACGGCGAAACAAACGAGGTAGCCAGGGCCAGCGAGAGCACCAGGCAGCCCAATTCCCGGCGGTAGGGCTTAAGCCGCTCAACAATAAAGGCCCCGGCAAACCCGGCGATCGCCAGCACCGAAAACACGATCACCATCTGCTTGGCGCGATCGTGAAGAATGTCCTCTAGAAAAAAACTGTGCCGGCCCACAAAGCCGCCTTCGGAGGCGTTGTAAAACAGCTTGGCGACGTCCATGTCCAGCGACGTCAGCTCCAGCAACAGCATGACCACCGCCAGCACGGCAGGCACACCGAGGCACAGCCAAAAATTGAGGGGTTGGGATCCCGGACGAACAGCGATTGCGTGCATGGTGAACTCAGACTCTAAAAAAAGCCCCGGTCAGACCTGGCCGGGGCATTTTGGTTAGCGCGTACTCACTTTGGGAACCTCGTCCTTGGGTACCCTCCAGCTCAACAACTGTTGTTTGTAGCCATAACTGGCGCCCTGGTAGTAAGTAATGGCTCGCTGAATCAACGGGTCATCGCTGCCCACACGGGACTCGTGGCTGTCGCCCAGTGCCTGGTCATGGCGGCGCAGGCCTTGGCGTGGGCTGAGAATCGCCAGGTCATTGCCGTCGAACAACCCCAGGTACTGGTAATTGCCCACCACTACCCGTGGCGGCAACGGGTTGTCTTGCAGCAGGTTGCGGCCGAAAAACGTCGACTCGTAGCTCAGGTTCAGCAAGCCCAGCAGCGTCGGGGCCAGGTCGATCTGGCTGGCCAGCTTCGCGTTCTCGCCGGCGTCCACCAGCTTGGGGGCGTAGATGAACAGTGGGATCTGGTAGTTCACCATCGGCAGGTCTTCCTTGCCCGCGCTGCCGGCTGTGTGGTCGGCGACGAAGATAAAGATTGTGTTGTCGAACCATGGCTTCTGGCGGGCAGCCTCCAGGAACTGGCCGATGGCATGGTCGGTGTACTTCACCGCACCGTCGCGACCGTCGCCGGATTTGATATCAATGCGGCCTGCCGGGTAGGTATACGGGCGGTGGTTGGAGGTGGTCATCAGTTGCAGCAGGAACGGTTGCTGCTTGGCGTAGTCGGCATCTGCCAGTTTCAGCGTCTGTTTATAGAGGTCTTCGTCGGCCATGCCCCAGGCGTTTTTGAAGCTGATTTCCGCTTCAGGCACGCTGCTCTGGTCCACTACGCGGTAGCCGTTGCCGCTGAAGAACGCGTTCATATTGTCGAAGTAGCCGCGGCCGCCGTAGACAAACACGCTGTCATAGCCGATGGCATTGAGCTGTTGGCCCAGGCTGCCGAAACCGCTTTCGCGGCCGATGCGCTTGACGATCGAACGTCCCGGCGTCGGTGGAATGGCCAGGGTGATGGCTTCCAGGCCACGGTCGGTGCGGGTGCCGGTGGCGTAGAAGTTATTGAAGTACAGGCTCTGTTTGCGCAGCGCGTCGAGGTTGGGTGTCAGGTTATTCGGGTCGCCGTTGCTGCCCATGTACTTGGCACTGAAGCTTTCGATGGTCACCAGTACGATATTGGGTTTGCGCAGCGTGCCCGGGTTGGTAATGGCGCGACGGATATCCAGCGGATCCGTGCCGATAAACCGTGCGTTGGGTTCGCTGAGTTCGGCGCGCAACTGCTTGGCGACGACATCGGTTGGCAGGCTCTTGTAGAACTGGTTGTAGTCCAGCTCGTTATTACGGAAGGCGGCGAAGAACTGATAGGGGCCGTTGCTGGCCAGTTCGTTGTTGTAGGCGTTACCGCCCTGGCTGCGCGGGCTGTCCTGATTGATCAGTTGCAGGCTCAGGCCGGCCACCACCAGCAAGCCAAGGGCGCTGAGTAGCCGTTGGCGCATTGCAGGTAATGGCGAATTCATCGCCGCGTTGAACGGTTTACGCAACGCCAGGCTCAAGACTATCGCCAAGACTGCCAGCAGGCTCAGCAGCTTGCCGATCGGATAAGACTCCAGCAGATTGTTCAGCACCTCTTTGGAGTAAACCAGGTAATCCACGGCAATAAAATTGAAGCGCACGCCGAACTCGTCCCAGAACAACCACTCGGCCACGCTGGTAAAGAGCATGGCGAACAGGCTGACGGTCAGTACCGCTTGCAGGAACCAGCGATGGCCACGGCGACGCCACAACCCTGGTGGGCACAGCAGCAAATACAGGCCCAGGGGCAGGGCGGCGTAGGCGAGGAAACCGAGGTCATAGAGCAGGCCCACGCCGAATACCGGCAGCAGGTTACCGCTCACTTCATCCAGATGGGTTACCAGCAGCAGAATGCGGGTTAGTAGAAAAACAACCAGCCATGCACCGGTCACCAACAGCAAATAGCGCATTGGCGCCGTTTTTGGGAAACCCATGTCAATGTTCCTTATTTTCGATGGGCGCGATCTTCGCGCTGACACTGTAGTCAGGTTGTGAACCTATAGTGAAAAACTCGTTAAGTCTCGCAATCGGTTGAAAAGAGTAATGGACACGGCCCTCAGCCCTAGCCCTGAGTCATACTTGGCCTTAAGCTGCGCGAGCCAACACGGCCGTTACCGCGTACGGAGACACTGCCCATGCGAATTTTATTGGTTGAAGACAACCGCGATATTCTGGCCAACCTGGCCGATTACCTGGGGCTGAAGGGCTACACCGTGGATTGCGCGCAGGACGGCTTGTCAGGCCTGCACTTGGCTGCCACCGAGCATTACGACCTGATCGTGCTCGACATCATGCTGCCTGGCATCGATGGCTACACCCTGTGCAAACGCCTGCGCGAAGACGCACGGCGCGACACGCCGGTGATCATGCTCACCGCTCGCGACCAACTGGATGACCGGCTGCAGGGCTTCAAGTCCGGCGCCGATGACTACCTGCTCAAGCCGTTTGCGCTGTCGGAATTGGCCGCGCGTATCGAAGCGGTACTGCGCCGTGCCCAGGGCGGCGGTCGCCGGACCTTGCAGGTCGGTGATCTGAATTATGACCTCGACACCCTGGAAGTCACCCGCGAAGGGCGCCTGCTCAAGCTCAACCCGGTTGGCCTGAAGCTGCTGGCGGTGCTGATGCAAAAGAGCCCTCACGTATTGCGCCGTGAAATTCTCGAAGAAGCCCTGTGGGGCGATGACTGCCCGGACAGCGACAGCTTGCGCAGCCATGTCCATCAACTGCGTCAGGTAATTGATAAACCCTTCGCCAAACCGTTGCTGCAAACGGTTCACGGTGTGGGTTATCGCCTGGCCGAGGGTCGTGATGGAGTTTAAGCAAAGCCTTGCCCAGCGGATCATCATCGCCTTCGCCTTGATGAGCGCGTTGGTGGCGGGGGCCTTCGCCATGGGCATCGTCGCCACGGTGCACCTGGTGGAAGAAAAGCTCATTTCGGCGGGCCTGGGGGGTGACCTGCAACGCCTGTTGCTGATGGACAGCGTCGAGGACTGGAGCCACCGTCCCGAGCCCGACCAATTGTTCTATTTCAGCGGCGGCCCCGGCGATTTCGAGTTGCCCAAGGACTTGCGCCATCTCGACGCCGGTTTCCATGAGGTATTCCGCGAACAGCTTTCCTACCACGCGATGGTCGAAATCGTCGACGGTCGCCGCTATGTGCTGCTGCAAGACCAGAGCGACTTCGAAGAGCGCGAGCGCGTGCTGTTCGCCGTGGTGCTGGTGGGGTTTGTGCTCAGCCTGGCGTTGGCGGTATTTCTCGGCTGGGTACTGGCGCGCAAGGTCATGGCCCCGGTGGTCCGCCTGGCCCGCCAAGTGCGTCATCGCGACCAGTTACTCGGCCTGGCGCCGCCCCTGGCCCCGGATTACGCGGCGGATGAGGTCGGTGAACTGGCCGTGGCCTTCGACGCGACCCTGGGCCGCTTGCGCCAGGCGTTGTCCCGGGAGCAGCTGTTTACCAGTGATGTCAGCCACGAGTTGCGCACCCCGCTGATGGTGCTCGCCAGTTCCTGCGAACTGTTGCTGGAGAACCCGGCAATTGACCAGCGCGGCCGTAACCAGGTCGAACGGATTGCACGGGCCTGTGAAGAAATGCGCGAACTGGTACAGACCTTCCTGATGCTGGCCCGTGCCCAGCGTGAGGAGGCTGGCATGTCTCCCCAAGCCAACCTGGCCCAGGTGGCCGATGATCTGCTGGGAATCTGGCGTGAGCCGATCGAGCGCAAAGGCCTTGAGCTGATTTATCAGCCCGGCGCGCCCTTGGATACCCGTTACAACGCGACCTTCCTGCACGCGGTGATGGGTAATCTGCTGCGCAATGCACTGCATTACACCGAACACGGCTTTATTCGCCTCACCCTGGAGCCGAGCGGCTTTGTGGTGGAGGACTCCGGTGTCGGGATACCTGAAGACAAGCGCGAAGCGATGTTCGAGCCGTTTGTACGCGGCAGCGAGAAGCGTGGCGAAGGCCTGGGATTGGGGTTGTCCCTGGTTCAGCGGATCTGCGAGAACCAAGGCTGGAGCGTCAGCCTCAGTACCATGGAGCCCAATGGCTGCCGCTTTCATGTGGAGTTGAGTCAGGTCAAGGCCTAGTACCTGCTCTGCCGCTAACCTGCGGCAGACTTCCTCATTTTCGCCGAAGATGGCACCATGCTATGACTTGTATCTGCAAAGTTTTGTAATGTATACGATTCGACAGGACAAGTTTTTCACAATGTGTTGACCTGTTGATCACGGGACGCTTCTTAAGGTTGTAGGCATCAGTAACTGGAGACCCGGTGATGCCTACCCCGATCAAGCTTGAATTTTCCGAAAAGTACGACGATCAACACGCGCAGAATTATTTGCTCAAACATCAGGACAATCTGGCTCGCCGGTTGTCCCACAAACGCGACGAGCAACTGGCGCGTGGTGCGTTAGCCATGGCGGGTGAGCCTGGCCTGGTGCTGGACTTGCCATGTGGGGCTGGGCGTTTCTGGCCTTTGCTGGCAGAAAAGCCCAACCGTGTGATCATCGGTGCCGACAATTCAGAGTCGATGCTGAAGATCGCCACGGTCGCCCAACCGGCGGATGTGGTGAAACGGGTACGGCCCTTGCAAACGTCTGCGTTTGATATCGATTTGCCGGATAACGCGGTCGACAGCATTTTCTGCATGCGCTTGATGCACCACATCGGTGACCCTGAGCACAGGCTGGCAATACTGCGCGAATTTCAGCGTGTTACCCGAGACAGCGTGATTATCTCGTTGTGGGTGGACGGCAACTTCAAGGCCTGGAAACGCAAGCGTGCCGAAGTGCGGCGTCGCAACAAAGGTGAGCAACAAGGTTACCAAAATCGGTTCGTGTTACCGGCTGCTACTGTTGAGGCAGAGTTTGAACAAGCCGGTTTCCGTGTTCAGGAATCTCTGGACTTCATACCGCTCTACGCCATGTGGCGAGTGTATGTATTGCGCAAGAGGTAACAGGATGGCTGTCGAGTGTTTACCAGGTAGTGAAGTAGCTCCCGAGGAGCGATTTGATTATTTCTGGCGCCAGCAGGGCGAGTGGGTCGAAGAGCCCAATCGTCGTCGCGGCGGTGAAAGTGGTGTGCAACGGGTGACGGGCACCAATGGTCGTTTGCTCTATAGCAAGCGCCAGACGGGCCATATCTACCGCAGTTGGCTCCATCCTTTTGGACGCCCCACTGTGTTGCGTGAGCGTGACGCCCTGAAGGGCCTGCGCTTGCTGGATGTACGTGTGCCGGAACTGGTGTTCTGCGAAGCCCGTCGCGATCCTGAGCACCAATGGAAGGCGTTGTTGGTGACAGCTTCGCTGGACGGTTTCGACGAGATCGAAAACTGGTACGCCGCGGGTGGTCGTGAGCAGTATGGCGAGTTGGTGCATGAGCGTTTGCTCAAGGAACTCGCGGGTACGTTGGCTCGGATGCACAAGGGCCGTTGGCAGCATGGTTGCCTGTATATCAAGCACATCTTTGTGCGGGTGACGGGTGAGGGTGACGCGGCGAAGGTTGAAGTGGCGCTGCTGGACTTCGAGAAGTGCCGCCAGCGCTTGACCGCTTTGCGAGCGGCGCGGCATGACATGTTGCAGTTGCGCCGCCATTCGTCGTGGAATGCTACGGACTGGCAGAAACTCAGCTACTTTTACGAGACGGCGTTTGGCAGCGCTATCAAAGGTTTAACGTAATGAAGCTAGAAATTGCACGAGGTTTGTTTCTGTTGGGGGCGTTGGGCATAGCGGCCCTCGCCCTGGCTGCTTGGGAGCAGCCCCGGACACAAGTCCTCAGTGCGGTGCAGGGTGTCGGGCAGCAGTGCCCGATGCCGCGGATCGCCAAGGTCGGTGTTGCGGCCAAGCCTGATCATGAGTTGTTGTTGTTCATGTTTGGGATGTCCCAAGGGATGAGGCCACAGAGTTGAAGAGATTGAAGCCCAAATAAAAGGCCTCGCTAGTTCGAGGCCTTTTATTTGGGCTTGGGTTTTTGGGGTTGGTTGGTTGATCGAGTACATATCCGTTGCTGCGGTAACGGCTACTTAGGGTTCCGCTCTTACAGCGGGTCACTTTTGGCAAACGCCCGGAATGCCGGCCCAGCCAAAAGTAACCAAAAGGTCTTTGCCCCACCACTCGGTGCCTCGCCTAGGCTCGGCATGCCCGCACTCCG
>NZ_JAAAFU010000025.1:0-142637 GCF_019352905.1 Pseudomonas sp. Xaverov 83
TTTTGCTTACTTTTGCGCTTTTCAAAAGTGAGCCGCTGTAAGAGCGGAACCAATAGTCGCCGTTACCTAAATAACGGATATACACCCCGACCCACCCCTCACCCCAACAACTCACTCATCGCAATAATCTGCTCCGCCACCTGAATCAGCTTCTGCTGCCGACTCATCGCCTGACGCCGCATCAGCGTGTAGGCCTCTTCCTCATTACACCCCTTCATTTTCATCAACAGCCCCTTGGCCGTCTCAATCCGCTTACGCTCCGCCAACTGCTGATCCCGCGCCTGCAACTGCGCGCGCAGCGCCTGGTCACTCTCGAACCGTGCCATGGCCACATCCAGAATCGGCTGCAGCCGCTGCGCCTGAATCCCTTCGACGATATAGGCACTGACCCCAGACTTGATCGCCTGACGCATCACCCCCGGATCATGCTCATCGGTAAACATCACAATCGGCCGCGGCTGGTCGCGGCTGACCAGTACCACCTGTTCCATCACATCACGCCCCGGCGACTCGGTATCGATCAAAATCACATCCGGACGCACCGCTTCAACGCGCGCCGGCAGGTCAATCGTCATCCCAGACTCATCGATCACTTCAAACCCGGCCTCGGTCAACGCGGCCTTGAGCCGCCCAACCTTGCGTGGCGTGTCGTTGATCAACAGGATTCGCAACATAAGATCCTCCTGTCAGCGCAAGGCCTGGCGGCTGGAAACGTCTGCCATGGCGTGCAGGCGAAAGCTGCGGGCATACCCGGCCGGGTCCGAACCGTCCCAGACTTTGCCGTCGATCAACTGACCGCTGCGCATGGCCTCGCCTCCGGCGGGCACCCCCACGGCGCTGGCCGCCTGGCGATAGATGTCCAGTTGCTGTACGCGGCGGGCAGTACCGAGGTAATCCGGGTCTTCCCGCAGCAACCCCCAGCGGCGGAACTGCGTCATGAACCACATGCCATCGGACAGGTACGGCAGATTGACTTCGCCATTGCCAAAAAAACGCAGGGCATGAGGATCCTGCCAGTGATTGCCGAGGCCATCGTCGTAGTTGCCCAGCAGCCGCGGTTCGATGCAGTCCAGCGGCGCGTCGAGGTATTGCGGGGCGCTCAGCAGTTGCGCGGTGGAGCGGCGGTTTTCAACGCTCTCCTCGATAAATCGGCTGGCTTGCAGAATGGCCATCACCAGCACCCGGGCGGTATTAGGGTATTGCTCGACAAACGCCTGGGTGCAACCGAGGACCTTCTCAGGATGATCCGGCCAGATCGCCTGGGTTGTCGCCAGGGTGAAGCCTTGATTTTGCTTCACTGCACTCGCGCACCAGGGCTCGCCAACGCAGAACCCATCGATACGCCCGGCTTGCAGGTGCGCAACCATTTGTGGCGGTGGCACCACCACACTGTCCACGTCCTGCAGCGGATGAATGCCTTGGCTCGCCAGCCAGTAATACAACCACATGGCGTGAGTGCCTG
The DNA here is from genome assembly GCF_019352905.1 of Pseudomonas sp. Xaverov 83. Taxonomy (NCBI): domain Bacteria; kingdom Pseudomonadati; phylum Pseudomonadota; class Gammaproteobacteria; order Pseudomonadales; family Pseudomonadaceae; genus Pseudomonas; species Pseudomonas sp. Xaverov 83. Next base: position 1,463 of record NZ_JAAAFU010000025.1, read on the forward strand.
TGGGAAAGGTCTGGGCGAAGGTGAGTTTTGTTCGGCTTTGGTGCACGCGACGATCCAGTGCCTCAGGACTGGTCACCCCTAACTGTTGCAGACCACGGGACAGGTTGATGCTCTGGCCATTCTGGTTCAGGCCCATCAGCACGGCCATGTCGGTGGGCGCCACGCCGCCGATGCCCAGGTGCACCGCGTAGATCAGGCCGTACAGACTGTGGGCGGCGTCCAGTTCGCCGCTGACCAGGTTGTCGCGCAGGCTGGCCCATGATGACTGGCGCCTGAGGTTCAAGGTCAGGCCATAGGGCTGCGCGAAGCCCTGGGTGGCGGCGACCACCACCGAGGCGCAATCGCTCAGGGCCATGAAGCCCAGGTTGAGGCTGCTCTTTTCCGGGGCATCGCTGCCGTTGACCCAAGCCAGGGGATCACTCATCAATAGCTACCTTTCATAAAAAAACGCCGTTCCGTCGGGCCACTCACAATGAAGGCCCGGGGTAACGACGTCTGTGTCCTTGAGCCCGTTCCGCCGTTGGCGCGGGCTGTGATAGACAAGGCAAAGCAAGGCACATGCCACGAAGCGCACAGGATGGGCGGAGCGTCAGCTTTCCATCAGGATTGAAAATGGCCTGACTCGCAGTATGGCCGCTCTTTCAGCCCGGGCCATGCAGGCATGTTCATCAACCTTTCCCGTTTTTCGACGCTGCTTTTCTGCCTGGTGCTGTTGGGCAGCCCCTGCGCGTTCGGGGAGTCGTACCAGGCTCATGATGAAAGCCTGCACACTTTTTTTACCGCGCTGTCATTGCCGCTGGGGCAACCGATCGTTGTCAGTCAGGCGGCGGCGCGCAAGCGCATCAGCGGGGCGTTCGATTTCGATTCGGCGCAACCGCTGCTGGAGTCGGTCGCTCGGCAGCACGGCTTGATCTGGCACAGCGACGGCCTGGTGCTTTACCTCTATGACGCCGACGAGGCGAAAAGCTCGGTGGTGACCTTGCGGCACATTTCAGTGGATATCCTACGCGGGTTCATGCGCCGCTCGGGGCTCGACGAGGCGCGCTACCCACTGCGGGCGAGTGGGGCGCGGATGTTCTATGTGTCTGGGCCGCCGAGCTATGTCGACCATGTGTTGTGCCTGGCGCAACTGATGGACCGCCAGCGTGCGGAACTGCGCATGGGGCCGCAGCGGATCGGGGTGGTGCAGGTACTCAACACCCACGTTGCAGACCGCGAGTACGAGATGGGCGACAGAACCATCACGGTGCCGGGCATGGCATCCATGATCGAAAAACTGCTGGCTGTCGAACAGGAGAGTGCCTCACGGGGGCAATCCGGATTACTGGGTGACACCGATATTTCGGTGCTGGCCTACCCGGACACCAACAGCCTGTTGATCAAGGGCAAGCCTGAGCAGGTGAGCTTTATCGAAAGCCTGGTGGCGGAGTTGGATGTGCCGAAGCGTGCAGTGGAGGTTTCATTGTGGCTGGTGGATGTGGACCGTGATGAGCTCAAGAAGCTGGGCGTGGCCATGCATGAAGGCTCCGGCGAGCCTTCCGCAACCCGGGTCATGGCGCCCGTCGTGGACGACGCCTTCATGAAGCGGATCATGGCACTGGAGCCGCGTCGGCGAGCGAAGGTCACGGCGTTGCCGGTGATTCTTACCCAGGAGAATGTGCCGGCGGTGTTCAACGATCACCAGACGTTCTATCTGCCCCGGCCGGGTGAGGACGGTGATGAGTGGCAACCGGTGGTCTACGGCACGCAGGTCAGTGTTTTGTCGCGCTTCGCCGAGGCGGGTGAAATCGAGATGCTGCTCACCATTGAGGATGGCCGCCAGCGGAGCAAGGCTGGCAGTCGCGACAAGCGCTCGGCGGCGGTGGAGCGCGTGGGAATCAGCAGCGTGGTACGTGTGGCGCCGGGCAGACGGCTGCTGGTGGGGGATTTTCAGCGTGATGCCGGGCCGGCCTCGTCCGGACGCTATTACGGGCCTATGGCCAACAGTGTCCGGCTGTTTGTCATTCAGGCGGCGGCGCTTGAGGATGCTGTGCGTACCCGTGCAGAGCCGGGGCAGGCACCGCCGCTGACACCCTCCCAGTATGAGCAGGTGAAACGTGCATTTAGCCGTCGGGGCGAGGGATAAAAACCGCCGTTGTTCCTGTATGGGGTGGTGCCGAAAAGTCCTACGCAGCCTGTCTGGAAAAAACAGTGCACGGGGGCTTTTGCCTCTCCTATACCGCGGGTGAGCTTTTTATAGTCGCGATTTTTCGGGATAACCAGTGTTGGAAATGAGGGTGAGTTGGGTGCAGAGGTACGAATGGCCGTGATGAATAACGGGGTACTGGCTGCCCCCATGGTCTTTGATCGCTGGACATTGCATGGCGACGGCAGGCTGACCGGCGAAGATTCGGATATTCAACTACCGCCCAAGGAGGGGCAGGTGCTGCGCGTGCTGCTGGCGTCGGCCGGTGTGTTGGTGACCAAGGATCACTTGCTGGAACAGGCATGGCCCCATAACGAGGCCACCGAAGAGTCCCTGACCCGTTGCATCTGTTCGCTGCGTAAAATTTTGAAGGACGGTAGGGGGCTGATCAAGACGGTGTACGGCAAAGGGTACCGAGTGACCTGTGCCGTCACGGTTGCGAGCCATGTCTGTTCTACCTGCGGTCGAAGCCAGGCATGAGACGCGCCTGGCGCAAGGGAGTGCTGCTGCTCGCCCTTGGTTTCAGCAATGAGGCCCGCGCGTATTGCTGGGCCGAGGCCGCCAGCCGCTATGACATCGAACCGGAGCTGCTGCAAGCCATCGCCGCGGTGGAGTCGGGTTATCGCGCCGAGGCCATGAATTACGCCAACAGCAATGGCACCCGGGATATCGGGCTAATGCAGATCAACAGCATTCACCTGCCGCGCCTGCTCAAGTTGGGCATTACCGAACAACGCTTGCTGGATGAGCCATGCCTGTCGGTGGAGGTCGGGGCGTCGATCCTTGCCGACTTTGTCAAACAGTTCGGCTACAACTGGACGGCGATCGGCTCCTACAATGTGGGCGGTGGCCCCGGGACTGAGCGCGAGGCCCTGCGTCTTCGCTATGCGCAAAAGATCTGGGTTCGCTACGAGGAACTGATGGCGTACCGCAACTGACGATTGGACAGCACGCCTCGCATGCAGCCCTTCACCCCGGCTATAATCGCCGCCACCTTTCGCCGCCATCCGAGTCAATCCCGCCCATGTATACCCTGGCCCGCCAGCTGTTGTTCAAACTCTCTCCGGAAACCTCCCACGATCTGTCCCTGGATTTGATCGGTGCCGGTGGCCGCCTGGGGCTCAATGGTCTGGTGTGCAAGGCCCCGGCGAAAATGCCGGTGTCGGTGATGGGGCTCGATTTCCCCAACCCGGTGGGCCTGGCTGCCGGCCTGGACAAGAATGGCGCAGCCATCGACGGTTTTGCGCAGTTGGGTTTTGGCTTTGTCGAAATCGGCACCGTGACCCCACGGCCGCAGCCGGGCAACCCGAAGCCGCGGATCTTCCGCCTGCCGGAAGCCGAGGCGATCATCAATCGCATGGGCTTCAACAACCTGGGTGTGGATAACTTGCTGTCGCGGGTTCAGGCAGCGAAGTACACAGGCATCCTGGGGATCAACATTGGCAAGAACTTCGACACGCCGGTGGAGCGTGCGGTGGATGACTACCTGATTTGCCTGGACAAGGTCTATGCCCACGCCAGCTACGTCACCGTCAACGTCAGCTCGCCGAACACCCCGGGCCTGCGCAGCCTGCAGTTTGGCGACTCCCTCAAGCAACTGCTCGAAGCCTTGCGCCAGCGCCAGGAAGACCTGGCTGTGCGCCACGGCAAGCGCGTGCCGTTGGCGATCAAGATTGCCCCGGACATGAGCGACGAAGAGACCATACTGGTGGCCCAGGCCTTGGTGGACTCCGGAATGGACGCGGTGATTGCCACCAACACCACCCTGAGCCGCGTTGGCGTCGAAGGCTTGGCCTTTGGTGACGAGGCGGGTGGCCTGTCCGGTGCGCCGGTACGCGACCAGAGCACCCACATCGTCAAGGTGCTGGCGGCCGAACTGGCCGGTCGCTTGCCGATCATTGCGGTGGGCGGCATCACGGAAGGCAAGCACGCGGCCGAGAAAATCGCCGCTGGCGCGAGCCTGGTGCAGTTGTATTCCGGTTTTATCTACAAGGGCCCGGCGTTGATTCGCCAGTCGGTGGATGCGATCGCGGCGTTGCCAAAAGGTTAATCGAGGCCCATTAAAAAGGGCTCCTCGAAGGAGCCCCTGGGCCGAAGCCCGCCGCCCGGATGGGGCGTGCGTGGTTAAGTGGTTGCGTATTCGTGCTGGTGTCGGAATTAAATGCCCTTGATTAGCCGACGGCGTGAAGTTCGTTGAGTCTGTGGATTCCCGCAGTGCCAGTCATACCGTCCCAGTTGTCGCCGCGTCCTTCTCGCCAGCCGTTGATCCAGGCTTGGCGTACCGACGGTAGAGTAAATGGGCAAAGCTCACGGGATTTGCCATGAACGCCATATTGATATCCGCGTAAAAATGCTCTTTCCAACGGATCACGCTTAAGTCTTCTCATAGGGTGTTTCCCTCACTTGTTGACTGTCTTGATATCCTTCGGCCTCGTCCGAGGCCGGGCAGAGTTTTTCTGCCGTTGGTGGGCTCGCTGCCGGCGTGGCGAGCCAATGTGTCGGCGTCGTTACGGCGCCAACCTGTGTTGAGTTCTAACCAATAGGTCACATGGATTCAATGATCGTTTTGTCATAAGCACGTAACGATAATGATGCTATGGCCATAAGCTGGGATGGCTTTTCGCCCCTTTTCTTGGGCAAACCCAGCTATGATGTGCCCTTCAAAGAGGATGGGTTTAATCCTTTAGTGAGAATGCCCACCTGTTGCAGTCGGTTATTATTCGACGAAGGGTCAGAATATTTCTTTTTGTTGCTTCAAATACTTGAACTGCCCCGTCGATAAAGGCCCAAAAGGCCTGTAGCCGAGGTGGAACGGCACATTCGTGCCACACGAGCGCTCTTCAAGAAAAGCGCTTGATTGAAAACCGAACGCGCGATGCGTCGCCCGTTCACTTATTGCTGAAAAGCCTGGAATGCCCCATGTCGGACCGTTTTGAACTCTTCCTCACTTGCCCCAAGGGCCTCGAAGGCCTGCTGATCGAGGAAGCCGTCGGGCTTGGCCTTGAGGAAGCCCGCGAGCACACCTCAGCCGTGCGCGGCATGGCCGACATGGAGACCGCCTACCGCCTGTGCCTCTGGTCGCGCCTGGCCAACCGCGTGTTGCTGGTGCTCAAGCGCTTCCCGATGAAGGACGCCGAAGACCTGTACCACGGCGTGCTGGACATCGAGTGGGAAGACCACATGCTCGCCGACGGCACCCTGGCCGTTGAATTCAGCGGCCACGGCTCGGGCATCGACAATACCCACTTCGGCGCGCTGAAGGTCAAGGATGCGATTGTCGACAAACTGCGCACCCCGACCGGCGAACGTCCGTCCATCGACAAGATCAACCCGGACCTGCGCATTCACCTGCGCCTGGACCGTGGCGAAGCGATCCTCTCCCTTGACCTGTCCGGCCACAGCCTGCACCAGCGCGGCTACCGCCTGCAGCAGGGCGCCGCACCGTTGAAAGAGAACCTGGCGGCGGCGATCCTGATTCGCTCCGGCTGGCCGCGCATCGCTGCCGAAGGCGGCGCGCTGACGGACCCAATGTGCGGCGTCGGTACCTTCCTGGTGGAAGGCGCGATGATTGCCGCCGACATGGCCCCCAACCTGAACCGTGAGCTGTGGGGCTTCACCGCCTGGCTCGGTCACGTTCCGGCGCTGTGGAAGAAACTTCATACAGAGGCCAGCGAGCGCGCGGCCATCGGCATGGCCAAGCCGCCGCTGTGGGTTCGGGGTTACGAAGCTGACCCACGCCTGATCCAACCCGCGCGTAACAACATCGAACGCGCCGGCCTGAGCCACTGGATCAAGATCTACCAGGGCGAAGTCGGCACCTTCGAGCCGCGGCCGGACCAGAACCAGAAAGGCCTGGTGATCTGCAACCCGCCTTACGGTGAGCGTCTGGGTGATGAAGCCAGCCTGTTGTACCTCTACCAGAACCTCGGCGAGCGTCTGCGCCAGGCGTGCCTGGGCTGGGAAGCGGCGGTGTTCACCGGTGCTCCGGACCTGGGTAAGCGCATGGGTATCCGCAGTCACAAACAGTATTCGTTCTGGAACGGCGCCTTGCCGTGCAAGCTGCTGCTGATCAAGGTCACCCCGGACCAGTTCGTCACCGGCGAACGTCGCACCCCGGAACAGCGCCAGGCCGAGCGCGAGCAAGCGGCCTACGACCAGGCGCCGACCGAGCCGCAAGAGCGTCAGTACAACAAGAACGGTAACCCGATCAAACCAGCCCCGGCCCCGGTGGTCGAGCAAGCGCGCTTGAGCGAAGGCGGGCAGATGTTTGCCAACCGCCTGCAAAAGAACCTGAAGCTGCTGGGCAAGTGGGCCAAGCGCGAAGGCGTCGATTGTTACCGTGTATACGATGCCGACATGCCGGAATACTCCATGGCCATCGACCTGTACCACGACTGGGTTCACGTCCAGGAGTACGTGGCGCCCAAGTCGATCGACCCGGAAAAAGCCTCGGCCCGCATGTTCGATGCCCTGGCGGCCATTCCCCAGGCGCTGGGCATCGACAAGAACCGCGTGGTGGTCAAGCGTCGCGAACGCCAGAGCGGCACCAAGCAGTACGAGCGCCAAAGTGCGCAGGGCAAGTTCACCGAGGTCAGCGAGGGCGGCGTCAAGTTGTTGGTCAACCTGACCGATTACCTGGACACCGGCCTGTTCCTTGACCACCGCCCGATGCGCATGCGCATCCAGAAAGAGGCGGCCGGAAAACGCTTCCTCAACCTGTATTGCTACACCGCCACCGCCAGTGTGCACGCGGCCAAGGGTGGCGCGCGCAGCACCACCAGCGTTGACCTGTCGAAGACCTACCTGGACTGGGCGCGCCGCAACTTCTCCCTCAACGGTTTCTCCGACAAGAACCGCCTGGAGCAGGGCGACGTGATGGCCTGGCTGGAAGCCAGTCGTGATGAGTTCGACATGATCTTCATCGACCCGCCGACCTTCTCCAACTCCAAGCGCATGGAAGGCATCTTCGACGTGCAACGTGACCACGTGCAGTTGCTGGACCTGGCCATGGCACGCCTGGCGCCGGGCGGCGTTTTGTACTTCTCCAACAACTTCCGCAAGTTCCAGCTGGAAGACAACCTCGTCGAGCGTTACGCCGTCGAGGAGATCAGTGACAAGACCATCGACCCGGATTTTGCGCGCAACGCCAAGATCCATCGGGCGTGGAAAATCACCGCTCGCTGATCACTGCGTTCTGAAGCCGCAAGCCCGGATCATTCCGGCCTTGCGGTTTTTTTTGCGCTGGTCAAATGCAAGTCCTGTGGCTATAACTTAAGGCCTTGCCAAAGTGACGCACCTGCACGCTGGCGTTCCGAGTCTTGTCTATGCCGCTGCATGCCGTCCGCCCGAAAATCCTAGGCTTTATCAGTGAGCAAGTATCGGCGTGGCTGGTGGCGGTGGTGGTGTTTCTGGCCGGTAGTGCGCTGACGATCGTCGTCGCCTGGGCGGCCTCCGATCTCTATCAACAGCAGGTGCGCCAACGCTTCCAGTTGCTGGTCAACGAGCGCTACAGCCGCCTCCAGGAACGCTTTGAGGACCAGGAACAACGCCTGGGCAGCCTGCGGCGGTTTTTCGTCAATTCCACTACGGTCTCCCGCGAAGAGTTCGACGGTTTTGCGCAGCCCTTGCTGTTGCGCACCCGCGCTTATGCCTGGGCGCCCCGGGTGTTACGGGACCAGCGCAGCGCGTTTGAACAAGAAATTACGGCTGAGCGCGGGGTGAGTTTTTCCATTCGCGAATTGAACGCAGCGGGCGAACTGGCCCCGGCCGCTCAGCACGATGAGTATGTGCCGGTGCTGTACAGCCAGACCCAGAGCCTGCTTGGCTCGCCGCTGGGGTTTGACCTGTTGGCCCAGCCACTGCGACGCTCGACGGTGGAGCGTGCGCGACAGTCCGGCAAAATGGCGGTGTCCCAGCCCATGCAACTGGTGGGGGTGGAGCCGGCCTACGCCATGGGCGTGCTGTTGGTGGCACCCGTCAGTCGGGCACCGACGCCACAAGCGCCCATCAGCGAACCTTACGGCTACGTAATGGCGGTAATCAGCATGCGCCAGCTGGTGGCCGACGGCTTGCCCAAGGCGGACCGGGACAATCTGGTGACGCAGATCGTCGATACTTCCGACGCAGAAAAGCGCGTGCTGTATGAATCCAGCAACGCGGTGGCGGACAGCGATCTGATGGCCGTACGCCGGCTGACGCTTGGCGACCACGTCTACGCCTTGAGCCTGCGCCCCAGCCAGGTGTTCCTGCAGGGTAATCATTCTTCGCAGGTCACTATCCTGGTCATGGGCAGCCTGCTGAGCCTGCTGCTCAGTGCGCTGCTCTACGTGTTGGTCAGCCAACGCCAGCGCGCGTTGAAACTGGTGGAGCAACGCACGGCCCAATTGCGTCAGCGTGAACAGGAGTTGCGGGGTACCCACGGCCAACTGCGCAGCGTGCTGAATGCGGCGACCCAGGTGGCGATCATTGCCACTGACCTGCGCGGTGTGATCACCACCTTCAACGCCGGCGCCGAGCGAATGCTGGGCTTTGAGGTGGACGAGGTCCTGGGTCACCTGACCCTCGAAAGCCTGCATCTGGCGCCCGAGCTGGAAGCCCGCGCGGTGCAGTTGAGCGCGGCGCTGGGCAAGCGTATCGCGCCAGGCCAGGCGATGCTGGTGGACGGCGCCGATGCGGTGCACGAGACCCGTGAGTGGACGCTGGTGCGCAAGGACGGCAGCCATCTGACGGTGAACATGCTCGCCACCGTGTTGCTGGATGAGCATGGCCTGTGGGTCGGACACCTGGCGATCTGCCTGGATGTCACCGAACAAAAGCGTGCCTATGAGGCACTGGCCGCGCGGGACCGCCTGCTGAAGAAACTCAGTGCCCATGTGCCCGGCGGTATTTTCCAGTTCATCCTGGAACCGAACGGCGACTCGCGTTTCATCTATGCCAGCGACGGCATTCGCGATATCTACGAGATCGAGCCGGGGGTGTTGCAGCAGGATGCACGAAAGGTCTTCGAGCGCATTCATCCGCTGGACGTCGAGCGGGTACGGGATTCCATTCGTTTGTCCACCCTGCAACTGAGCCATTGGCGTGAAGAGTACCGGGTGCAATTGCCCCAGCGTGGGCTGCGCTGGATTCGCGGTGAAGCGACGCCGGAAGAACTCCCTGGCGGCGGTACCTTATGGCATGGCTATGTGTCGGATATTTCCGACCTCAAGCGGGTCGAGGAAGAGCTGCGGGCGCTGTCGATTACCGATTCCCTGACCGGCATTCATAACCGACGCTACTTCCAGGACCGGCTGAAGGCCGAGATGATTCGAGTCAAGCGCGCCTCTGGAGTGTTGTCGGTGATCATGTTCGACATCGACCACTTCAAGCGTATCAACGACCAGCACGGCCACGCGGTCGGCGATGAAGTACTCAAGGAATTGTGCCGGCGCATCAGCCAACGATTGCGGCGTACGGATGTGTTTTGCCGGCTGGGGGGCGAGGAGTTCGTGGTGCTGTGCCCCAATACCGACGGCAGCCAGGCGCTCAGCGTTGCCCTGGAGTTGTGGCAGGCGTTGCGCAGTGAACCGATGGAGGATGTGGGGATCGTGACTGCCAGCTTCGGGATCGCCAGTTGGCGGGTCGAAGAGGGGGTTGATGGCCTGTTGCTGCGGGCGGATTCAGGGGTGTATGCGGCGAAGCAGGCGGGCAGGGATAGAGTTGAGGCAGAGCGGGCGCTTGCCTGAAGCCAGATTGGAGTGTGGGAGCTGTCGAGCTTTAGCGAGGCTGCGATGCAGGCGCCGCGGTGCACCAGGTACACCGTGGTGATCCTATCGCAGCCTCGCTAAAGCTCGACAGCTCCCACATTTGATCTTTGTTGCTGTTAGAGAACCGGGGCCGCCGCCAGTTTCGGCTGGCGGTACAGGTCCAGCAGCACCTGGTCCAGTACCGAAGAGGCAGCCAGGCATTCAGTGTTGCCCTGGAGTTGTGGCAGGCGTTGCGCAGTGAGCCGATGGAGGATGTGGGTATCGTGACTGCCAGTTTCGGGATCGCCAGCTGGCGAGTCGAAGAGGGCGTTGATGGCTTGTTGCTGCGGGCGGATTCAGGGGTGTACGCGGCGAAGCAGGCGGGCAGGGATAGAGTTGAGGCAGAGCGGGTGCTCGCCTGAAGCCAGATCGGAGTGTGGGAGCTGACGAGCTTGCCTGAAGCCAGGTATCGGAGCGTGGGAGCTGTCGAGCTTTAGCGAGGCTGCGATGCAGGCGCCGCGTTGCACCAGGTACACCGCGGTGATCCTATCGCAGTCTCGCTAAAGCTCGACAGCTCCCACATTTGATATTTGCTGCTGTTAGAGGACCGGGGCAGCCGCCGCCAGCTTCGGCTGGCGATACAGGTCCAGCAGCACCTGGTCCAGCACTGAAGAAGCCCCCCACGGTTTCGGATCGTTGAGAATTGCCACCACGGCCCAGGTATTGCCATTGTTGTCGCGGCTGAACCCGGCGATCGCGCGCACGGTGTTCAGGGTGCCGGTCTTGACGTGGGCCTCGCCGCGCATGGCCGTGGTCTTCAGGCGTTTACGCATGGTGCCGTCGGTGCCGGCAATCGGCAGCGAGCTGATGTATTCCGCCGCGTACGGGCTTCTCCACGCTGCTTGCAGCATGGTTGCCATCTCGCGGGCGCTGACCCGTTCGGCACGGGACAGGCCGGAACCGTTCTCCATCACCAGGTGCGGTGCGGTGATGCCTTTTTTCGCCAGCCATTGGCGCACCACGCGCTGGGCCGCCTTGGCGTCGTCGCCATCGGCATCGGTGCGGTACTGCGCGCCCAGGCTCAGGAACAGCTGCTGGGCCATGGTGTTGTTACTGTATTTGTTGATGTCGCGGATGATTTCCGCCAAGTCCGGCGAGAACGCACGAGCCAGCACTTTGGCGTTCTTCGGTACCGGCGCCTGGATGTCACGGCCCTGGATGCTGCCACCCAGTTCCTTCCAGATCGCCCGAACGGCGCCGGCGGTGTAGGTGGCGTGGTCCAGCAGTGACAGATACGTCTGCGAGCTGCAGCCATCCGCCAACTGGCCGCTGACGGTCACGGTGACGCTGCCATCGGCGGCAGTCATCGGGCTGTAGCGCACGTCACCGGTGCACTGTTTAGCGTTGGAGACCTTGACCTGGTTGTCGATGCGAATGCTCGCAATCGGCGGCTCGACCGACACCAGTACCTTGCCCGAGTCATTGCGGGTGACGAAGCGCAGCGCCTTGAGGTTGACCATCAGGGCATCGGGCTTGACCAGGAACGGCTTGTTCTCGTCGTTGCCGTCGTCATTGAACTCCGGCAGTTGCGGCGGGATGAAGAAGCCACGGTCGAGTACCAGGTCGCCGGTCACTTGCTGCACGCCATTGGCCCGCAGGTCGCGCATCAGCAGCCAGAGTTTTTCCATGTTCAGCTTGGGGTCGCCGCCGCCCTTGAGGTACAGGTTGCCGTTCAGGATGCCGCCGCTGAGGGTGCCGTCGGTGTAGAACTCGGTTTTCCACTGATGGTTGGGGCCGAGCATTTCCAGGGCCGCGTAGGTGGTGACCAGCTTCATGGTGGAGGCCGGGTTGACCGATACGTCGGCGTTGAACACGGTAGGGGTGCCCGGGCCATTGAGGGGAATCATCACCAGGGACAGGGCATTGTTTTGCAGCTTGGCTTTCTGGAGGGCTTCCTGGACCTTGGGCGGCAGGGAAGTGTTGATCGGGGCAGCGGTAACGGAAAAAGCCAGGGGGAGAAGAAAACTGGCGAGTAACAGTGGACGCAAAGATTTGATCATAAGAATTAAAACCCTACTGCTGAGGGGTAAAAAGGTGAGGGGTATGTACGAAAAATCCCTCAATGGTCATGAAAGTGTCGGCATTATGCCCCAAGGCTGTCGCACTTGTGGCTGAACGATAGCTGCAATTGGCGGTTTTTTTTACTGGCACTGTGCCGCCTGTCCCAGAGAATCGGGCAAAGGCCTGCTTAAACTGCTAAAGTGCCGCCCGTTATTACTTAAGAGGATTGTTCCAATGGCGACTAACCGTTCCCGGCGTCTGCGCAAAAAACTGTGCGTTGATGAATTTCAAGAGCTGGGTTTCGAACTGAACCTGGACTTCAAAGAAGGTTTGGACGATGAAGCGGTTGACGCTTTCCTCGAAGCATTCCTGACTGAAGCAATGGACGGCAACGGCCTGGACTACGTCGGCGGTGATGACTTCGGTCTGGTTTGCAAAGCCACCCGTGGTTCGGTCAACGAAGAACAGCGTGCCGCTGTTGAAGCGTGGCTGAAGGCTCGTCCAGAGCTGACCCGCGTTGAAGTCAGCGCCCTGTTGGACGCTTGGCATCCAGAAAAGCCGATCAACCCGGCAGTCTGATGTCATGAAAAAGCGACCCGCCCGGGTCGCTTTTTCGTTACTGGGTCTAAAGAATCAGGCCTTGCGCCAGTTCAGAATCACCAGCGTCAACACCCCCGCGACAATCCCCCAGAACGCCGAACCGATGGAAAACAACGTCAACCCCGACGCTGTGACCATGAAGGTGATCAACGCTGCCTCCCGTTCCTTGGGCTCATTCATGGCGATGCTCAGGCCATTGATGATCGAGCCAAACAACGCCAATGCCGCAATCGACAGCACCAGTTCCTTGGGTAACGCAGCGAACAACGCGGCCAACGTCGCGCCAAACACCCCGGCAATCCCATAGAAAATCCCGCACCAGACCGCGGCGGTATAGCGCTTGTTGCGATCCTCATGGGCATGGGGTCCGGTGCAGATCGCCGCGCTGATGGCTGCCAGGTTGATGCCATGTGAGCCAAACGGCGCCAGCACCAGCGAGGCCAGGCCGGTGGTGGTGATCAAGGGTGAAGCCGGCACGTTATAGCCGTCGGCCCGCAACACGGCGACCCCCGGCATGTTTTGCGAGGTCATGGCCACCACGAACAGCGGGATGCCGATGCTGATGGTCGCCGCCAGGGAGAAATGCGGCGTGGTCCACACCGGGGTTGCTACTTCGAGGTGGAAGCCGCTGAAATCCAGCAGTCCCATCAGCCCGGACAGCGCCGTGCCGATCAGCAATGCCGCGAGCACGGCATAACGCGGCGACAGGCGCTTGATGACCAGGTAAGTGAAGAACATCCCCAGCACCAGCCCGGTACGGTGCTGCGCGGCGACAAAAATCTCGCTGCCGATCTTGAACAGAATGCCCGCCAGCAAGGCCGCCGCCAGGGACGCCGGGATGCGCTTGACGAGTTTTTCGAAGCTGCCGGTCAACCCGCAGATTGTCACCAGCACCGCACAGGTGATGTAGGCGCCGATGGCTTCGCCGTAACTCACACCGCCCAGGCTGGTGATCAACAGCGCCGCCCCCGGGGTGGACCAGGCAATGGTGATCGGCGTGCGATAGCGCAGGGACAGACCAATGCTGCACACCGCCATGCCGATGGAAATCGCCCAGATCCACGAGGAAATTTGCGCCGTGGTCAGGCCGGCGGCTTGGCCAGCTTGAAACATCAGCACCAGGGAGCTGGTGTAGCCGGTCATCATGGCGATGAAACCGGCGACGATGGCCGAAGGCGAAGTGTCGGCCAGTGGGCGTAATCGCGCTTGGGGGGCGTCGGACATGGGGCGGTGTTCCTTTTACCGGGCTGTCTGTAGGAGCGAGCTTGCTCGCGAAGGTCGTTAACGATGATGCTGGCATCCTGACTGAATGCGGTGCTTATACGTTTTTCGCGAGCAAGCTCGCTCCTACAAAGGAGAAAGTGCGGAATCAAGCCTAAACTCAAACGTAACGATTCATTGCAATACAGCCGGCGCCGCAAACAGCCGTACAGTGTGTTGGCGCAGTGGGTTGTGTACAATGTGCGCTGATTTTACGCGATACTTGCCAGCGACCCTCTGTGCCGTATTACAGTCAACGTCAATTCGCCGCCGTTCTCCCGACCCGAGTGCCCATGAACGAACAGTTGCAGCCCCTCAAGAAACAACCGCGAGCCGGTAAGGCCGGTCGCAGTGGAACCCAGGACGATATCGTCTACGCGCATATCTTCGAGGCGATCCTCGAACAACGCCTGGCGCCCGGTACCAAATTGAGTGAAGAAGCGCTGGGCGAAATCTTTGGCGTCAGCCGCACCATCATCCGTCGCGCACTGTCGCGCCTGGCCCATGAAGGCGTGGTACTGCTGCGGCCCAATCGGGGTGCGGTAGTGGCCAGCCCAAGTGTCGAGGAAGCCCGCCAGGTGTTCCTCGCCCGGCGTCTGGTGGAGCGTGCGATCACTGAGTTGGCGGTACAGCATGCCACGGCCGAGCAACTGGCCGAGCTGCGGCAGATGGTCAACGACGAGCGCGACAGCTTCTCCCGGGGCGATCGCGGTGCGGGTATCCGGCTTTCCGGCGAGTTCCACCTGAAACTGGCCGAGGCGGCGAAGAATGCCCCGTTGATCAGCTTCCAGCGCAGCCTGGTGTCCCAGACCTCGTTGATCATCGCCCAGTATGAAAGCGGCAACCGCTCCCACTGTTCCTACGATGAACACACCCAGCTGATCGACGCGATCGAAGCGCGGGATGCGGGTCTGGCGGTGAACCTGATGATGCATCACATGGATCACATCGACAGCAAGCTCAACCTCGATGAGGAGAGCGCTTCCGATGATCTGCATGCGGTGTTCTCGCATTTGTTGCAGACCAAGAAGCCGGGGCGCTCGTCTGTAAAGTTGTAAACCCGATCAAACATGTGGGAGCTGGCTTGCCTGCGATAGCATCACCTCGGTATCACTGATACACCGAGGTGTCTGCATCGCAGGCAAGCCAGCTCCCACATTTGGTTTGTGGTGCTGGTTAAATCAGCGTTGGTGCACCAATTGCCCCGCCGCATACGTCTGCAACACCGCCCGGTCATCCCCCAGTGTCATCAATACAAACAACGTCTCGGCAATGTTGTTGGCCTGCTTCAGGCGATAGCTGAGCAGCGGGGTGGCGTTGTAATCCAGCACCAGGAAGTCGGCATCAGTACCCGGTTGCAGGGTGCCGATCTTGTCTTCCAACCGCAGTGCTCGCGCACCGCCCAGGGTCGCCAGGTACAACGACTTGAACGGGCTCAACCGCGCCCCTTGCAGCTGCATCACCTTGTACGCTTCGTTCAGTGTCTGCAGCAGCGAGAAGCTGGTGCCACCGCCGACATCCGTACCCAGGCCGACATTCAGCTTGTGCTTCTCGGCCATCGGCAGGTTGAACAACCCGCTGCCCAGGAAGAAGTTCGACGTCGGGCAGAATGCGACTGCCGAGCCTGCTTCTGCCAGTCGCGCGCACTCGTCATCGCACAGGTGCACACCGTGGGCGAACACCGAGCGCTCACCCAGCAGTTTGTAATGGTCGTACACGTCCAGGTAGCCCTTACGCTCCGGGAACAGTTCTTTCACCCACTCCACTTCCTGCAGGTTTTCACTGATGTGGGTCTGCATGTACAGGTCCGGGTACTCCCCCAGCAACTGTCCGGCGAGGGTCAGCTGTTCGGGCGTACTGGTCGGTGCGAAACGTGGCGTTACCGCGTAGTGCAAACGGCCCTTGCCATGCCAGCGCTCGATCAGCGCCTTGCTTTCCGCGTAGCCGGATTCGGCGGTGTCGGTCAGATAGTCCGGCGCGTTGCGGTCCATCATCACCTTGCCGGCGATCATCCGCAGGTCGAGCTTCTCGGCCGCTTCAAAAAACGAGTTCACTGACTGCGGGTGCACGCTGCCGAATACCAGGGCGGTGGTGGTGCCGTTGCGCAGCAATTCCTTGATGAAAATGTCCGCGACTTCTTCGGCGTGGGCCTTGTCGGCGAACTGGCTTTCACACGGGAAGGTGTAGGTATTGAGCCAGTCCAGCAACTGCTCGCCATAGGCACCGACCATGCCGGTTTGCGGCAGGTGAATGTGGGTGTCGATCAGGCCGGGGGTGATCAGCGCGTCCTGGTAATGGGTGACTTCGATGTCGGCGGGCAGGGTAGCGAGCAATTCGCTGGCGTGACCCAGGGTGCTGATCTGGCCGTTGTCGATCACCAGCAGGCCGTCTTCGAAATACTCATAGGAGGCTTCGATCCCCACTTCGGCAGGGTCGGCGATGCTGTGCAAAATGGCGGCACGGTAGGCTTTGCGTGTCAAAGGCATGGTCGTCTCAGTTAGTCGCTTGGCTGCGGCGGGATACCGGCAGCAGTTTGGCAATGGGTTCGGCGCTCGCAGTGTGCTGGCCGAAATTGGCGTTATAGGTGGCGATGATTTCGCCGGCGATGGAGATGGCAATTTCCACAGGCAGTTTGCCTTTGACCTCAGTCAACCCCATCGGGCAATGCATGCGTTGCAGGTGCGCTGTGTCGAAACCGCGATCCCGCAGGCGGTGTTCAAACTTGACGCGCTTGGTCTTCGAACCGATCAGGCCGAAGTAGGTAAAGTCATTGCGCTTGAGCAGGGCGGCGGTCAGTTCCAGGTCCAGTGCGTGGTTGTGGGTCATGACGATGCAGTAACTGCCTGCGGGCAAGTGGTCGATTTCATCCACCGGCTCTTCGCTGACGATTTTACGCACGCCTTGGGGGATGTGTTCCGGGAATTCCTGTTCCCGGGAATCGATCCAGCGCACCCGGCATGGCAGGCTGGCCAGCAACGGCACCAGCGCACGGCCGACATGGCCGGCGCCGAACACCGCGATGTGCGCCTGCACCTGGCCCATGGGTTCGAACAACAGCACCGTCACGCCGCCGCAGCACTGGCCCAGGCTTGCGCCGAGGCTGAAGCGCTCCAGGTGGGTGTTCTGCTGGCCCCGCACGAGCATGTCCCGGGCGATCTGCATCGCCTTGTATTCCAGGTGCCCGCCACCGATGGTGTCGAAGGTGTGGGCGGCGCTGATCACCATCTTCGAGCCGGCATTGCGCGGTGTGGAGCCGAGCTCTTCGATGATGGTCACCAGCACGCAGGGTTCACCCTGGTTCTGCAGGTCGGCGAGGGCGCTGATCCAGTTGTTCATGTTTACCTCAGCATCTCTGTTGTCAGTTCGACCGCTATCGCAGGCAAGCCAGCTCCCACATTTGATTGGGTTCACACATCAGAATGTGGGAGCCGGGCTTGCCCGCGATGGCAGCGCCTCGGTCTAAAGCGAAGCCAACTCGGTTTCCGTTTCCACAGCTTTTGCGGCGGTCAACTGGCGCATCTGCTCACACCCCCACAACACCCGCTCCGGGGTTGCCGGTGCATCAATCTTCGGCTGATGGCGATAGTCACCCAGGCTCGCCACCGCATCCTTGATCGCACACCACGAGGCAATACCGAGCATGAACGGTGGCTCGCCCACGGCCTTGGAATGGAACACCGTGTCTTCCGGGTTCTTGCGGTTTTCCACCAGCTTCACCCGCAGGTCCAGCGGCATGTCGGCGACCGCCGGGATCTTGTAGCTGGCCGGGCCATTGGTCATCAGCTTGCCTTTGTTATTCCAGACCAGCTCTTCCATGGTCAGCCAGCCCATGCCCTGGATGAAGCCGCCTTCGACCTGGCCGATGTCGATGGCCGGGTTCAGCGAGGCGCCCACGTCGTGCAGGATGTCGGTGCGCAGCATTTTGTATTCGCCGGTCAGCGTGTCGACGATCACTTCGCAACAGGCCGCGCCGAACGCGAAGTAGTAGAACGGTCGGCCACGCGCCTGGCTGCGGTCGTAGAAAATTTTCGGGGTCTTGTAGAAACCGGTGCTCGACAGCGACACCTGGGCGAAATACGCCTGCTGGATCAACGCTTCAAAGGTCAGGATGTGATCGCGAACCCGCACATGCCCGTTGTGGAATTCAACGTCGGCCTCGCTGACTTCATACTTGCGCGCGGCAAATTCCACCAGGCGCTGCTTGATGGTTTCGGCGGCGTTCTGTGCAGCCTTGCCGTTCAAGTCGGCACCGCTGGACGCGGCGGTCGGTGAGGTGTTGGGCACCTTGTCGGTGTTGGTGGCGGTGATTTGTACGCGGTCGATTTCCACCTGGAAGATCTCGGCCACCACCTGCGCGACCTTGATGTTCAAGCCCTGGCCCATCTCGGTGCCGCCGTGGTTCAGGTGGATGCTGCCGTCGGTGTAGATGTGGATCAGCGCACCGGCCTGGTTGAGGAAGCTGGCGGTAAAGGATATCCCGAATTTCACCGGCGTCAGCGCCAGGCCTTTTTTCAGGATCGGGCTGTTGGCGTTGTAGCGACGGATCGCTTCGCGGCGCTCGAAATACTGGCTGCTTTGTTCCAGTTCGGCGGTCATTTCTTCGAGCATGTTGTGCTCGACGGTCTGGTAGTAGTGGGTGACGTTGCGCTCGGTCTTGCCATAGTAGTTGGCCTTGCGCACGGCCAGCGGGTCGAGGGCCAGGTGCCGGGCAATCGCGTCCATCACTTCCTCGATGGCGACCATGCCTTGGGGGCCGCCGAAGCCACGATAAGCCGTGTTGGACGCGGTGTTGGTCTTGCAGCGGTGGCCGTTGACGGTGGCGTCGCCCAGGTAATACGAGTTGTCGGAGTGGAACATTGCGCGGTCGACAATCGAGTTCGACAGGTCCGGCGAGCAGCCGCAGTTGCCCGCCAGATCCAGGTTGATACCGTGCAGCCGGCCGCTGTCGTCGAAGCCCACGTCGTATTCGATATAGAACGGGTGGCGCTTGCCGGTCATCAGCATGTCTTCGACCCGTGGCAGGCGCATCTTGGTTGGCTGGCCGGTGAGGCGTGCGACCACGGCGCACAGGCATGCCGGACTGGCGGCCTGGGTTTCCTTGCCGCCAAAACCACCGCCCATGCGGCGCATGTCGACCACGATTTTGTTCATCGACACGTCGAGTACTTCGGCCACCAGCTTCTGCACTTCGGTGGGGTTTTGCGTGGAGCAATAGACAATCATGCCGCCGTCTTCAGTGGGCATCACTGAAGAGATCTGGGTTTCCAGGTAGAAGTGTTCCTGGCCGCCGATGTGCAGGGTGCCCTGGATACGGTTTTTGGCGGTCGCCAGCGCCCCCGCCGAATCACCGCGTTGATGGGTGTGGCTGTCCAGCACGAAGTGTTTTTTGCGAAACGCCTCGACCACGTCCAGCACCGGCTCCAGGTCTTCGTATTCGATTACGGCAGCCATGGCGGCTTTGCGCGCGGTTTCCAAGTCGCGGGCGGCGACGGCCAGCACCACCTGGCCGACGAACTGCACGGTGTCGATGGCCAGCAACGGGTCGCCGGGCATCAGCGGGCCGATGTCTTTCAGGCCCGGCACGTCTTCGTGGGTGATGACGATGCGCACACCCTCAAAGGCGTAGCAGGGCGCGGTGTCGATGCTGAGGATTTTTGCGTGGGCGCGGTCCGACATGCGTGCGTACAGGTGCAACTGGTTTGGAAATTCCAGGCGGTCATCGATGTACTGCGCCTCGCCCGAGACGTGCTTGGCGGCGCTGTCGTGCTTGACGCTGCGACCGACTCCGCTGGTCAGGTCCTTGGCGAACAGTTCGGCGAGTTCGGCTTGGGATTTTTCCACGGCATGATGGTTAGACATAAGCGGTCACCCGAGTCTCGATGTGCGGCGTTTGCAGTTCGATGAAGTATTTGCGCAGCAGGTTTTGTGCGCTGAGCAGGCGGTATTCCTTGCTGGCGCGGAAGTCCGACAGCGGGGTGAAATCTTCGGCCAGCGCGGCGCAGGCTTTTTCCACGGTGGCGGAATTCCAGGTGGCGCCGTTCAGCGCGGCTTCGCAGCTTTTCGCACGTTTTGGGGTGGCGGCCATGCCACCGAACGCCACGCGGGCATCCGTGATCACGCCGTTATCAATCTTGAGGTTGAAGGCGGCGCAGACGGCGGAAATGTCATCGTCCAGACGCTTGGAAACCTTATAGGCACGGAACAGCGGCACGCCTTTGGGCACGATGATTTTTTCGATGAATTCGCTGTCCTGGCGGGCAGTGACACGGTAGTCGATGAAGTAGTCTTCCAGGGCCAGAGTGCGACGGGTGTTGCCTTTGCACAGTACGATCTGCGCGCCTAGGGCGATCAGCAGTGGCGGTGAATCACCGATGGGCGAGGCGTTGCCGATATTGCCGCCCAGGGTGCCCTGGTTGCGGATCTGCAACGAAGCGAAGCGGTGGAGCAATTCGCCGAAGTCCGGGTATTCGTTGTTGAGTGCGGTGTAGCAGTCGGACAGGGAAGTGGCGGCGCCGATTTCCAGGCGGTCGTCGAAGCTTTCGATGCGCTTCATTTCTTCGATATTGCCAACGTAGATCATCACCGGCAGCGTGCGGTGGAACTGGGTGACTTCCAGCGCCAGGTCGGTGCCGCCGGCCAACAGCCGGGCTTGTGGGTAAGCGTCGTACAGGTCCGCCAAGTCGGCGACGGTCAACGGTACCAGGCAGCGTTTATCACCGCTGTTCAATTCACCGGTTTGCGTCGGGGCGATGGATTTCAGGCGGGTGATGGTGTCGGTCTGGCGGCTGTCGAACTGGTCCTGGGGCTTGTTGCAGCAGGCCTGTTCGGCGGCGGCGAGAATCGGGCGATAACCGGTGCAGCGGCAGAGATTGCCGGCCAGGGCTTCATGGGCTTTCTGGCTGTCGGGTGCATCACTGTTTTTTTGCAGGGCGAACAGCGACATCACAAAGCCCGGGGTGCAGAAGCCGCATTGCGAACCGTGGCACTCCACCATGGCCTGTTGCACGCTGTGGAGTTGGCCCTGGTGCTTGAGGTCTTCGACGCTGATCAGTTGCTTGCCGTGCAGGGATGAGACAAAGGTCAGGCACGAGTTGAGGCTGCGATAGCGAATCTGCTCCGCGCCTTGATCGTCGGTGTGCAGCTCGCCGACCACCACGGTACAGGCGCCACAGTCGCCGCTGGCGCAGCCTTCCTTGGTGCCGGATTTGCCCAGGTGCTCACGCAAATAGTTGAGCACGGTCAGGTTCGGGTCCAGGGCGTGCTCGCTACGGAGCTCCTGGTTTAGTAAAAACTGGATCACGGAAGGCCTCGCAGACTCATTATTGTTGTTAACCGCTTTGCGCCGAATCTAGTCATGTCTGACTTTTCGGTCAACGATTTTCTGACCTAAAGGTCAAGAAAATGCGATCTCAACATCCTTAATTATGGTCCAGTTCTCTGGAACCGCCGTTTTTAGGGGCTTCTGGACTTTAACGGTTGCTTATTTCATGCCAAATTCGTGCTTGTGGGCCGTACGCCATCAATGGGCAAGTGCGCTACACTGCCGCGCTCGTACCGATAGAAGATTTTGAAGGGAAAACATGACGTTCAAGGCGCCGGATAGTCTTGCCGAGCAAATCGCTCACCACCTCGCCGAACGTATCATTCGCGGCGACCTCAAGCCTGGGGAGCGGATCCAGGAGCAGAAGGTCACACTGGCGCTCAATGTCAGCCGTGGTTCCGTGCGCGAAGCCTTGCTGATCCTTGAGCGTCGGCACCTGATCGCAATCCTGCCGCGCCGCGGCGCCCATGTCACCGAGCTGACTGCCCACAAGGTGCAGAGCCTGTGCACGCTGATGGGTGAGCTGTACATCCTGCTGGGCGACGCGGTCGCCGCCGGCTGGCAGACCCAGGCCGACATGGCGCCGTTTGTGCAGATCCAGCAGCGTCTGGTCGCCAGCTTCGAACGCCAGGACATCCGCGCCTTCGTCGAAGAAAGCTTCAACGTGATGCGTGCCGCCTATCCGTTCGCCAACAACCCGTATCTGCAGGAAACCGTCGAGAACCTGCAGCCGGCGATGAACCGTGCCTATTATCTGGCGCTGGATCAACGCAAGGCGTCCATGAGCGAGTACCTGGTGCTGTTCGAGCAGTTGCTAGCCGCCGTGCTGGCCCGTGACCTGCCACAGATTCGCCAGGTGCTCTCGGCCTACGGCGAGCGCAGTTGCTCGCTGGTTATTGCTGCGTTGGCGGAAGCCTAAGCGTGCGGCTCAAGTGCATCAAACTGGCGGGGTTCAAATCCTTCGTCGACCCGACCACGGTGAACTTCCCCAGTAATATGGCGGCAGTGGTCGGGCCCAATGGCTGCGGCAAGTCGAACATCATCGACGCCGTACGCTGGGTGATGGGCGAGAGCTCCGCGAAAAACCTGCGTGGCGAGTCGATGACCGACGTCATCTTCAACGGCTCCACCAGCCGCAAGCCAGTGAGCCAGGCCAGCATTGAACTGGTGTTTGATAACTCCGACGGCACCCTGGTGGGCGAGTACGCGGCCTACGCGGAAATTTCCATCCGCCGCAAAGTCACCCGCGACAGCCAGAACAGCTATTTCCTCAACGGCACCAAGTGCCGCCGGCGGGACATTACCGACATCTTCCTCGGCACTGGCCTGGGCCCGCGCAGCTACTCGATCATCGAGCAGGGCATGATCTCCAAGCTGATCGAAGCCAAGCCCGAAGACCTGCGTAACTTTATCGAGGAAGCGGCCGGCATCTCCAAGTACAAGGAGCGCCGGCGCGAGACCGAAAACCGTATCCGTCGCACCCATGAAAACCTTGCCCGTCTGACCGACCTGCGTGAAGAGTTGGAGCGCCAGTTGGAGCGCCTGCACCGTCAGGCCCAGGCGGCCGAGAAGTATCAGGAATACAAGGGCGAGGAGCGTCAGCTCAAAGCGCAACTGTCAGCCCTGCGCTGGCAGGCATTGAATGATCAAGTGGGCCAGCGCGAAGCGATCATCGGCACCCAGGAAATCAGCTTCGAAGCGTTAGTGGCTGAACAGCGCAATGCCGACGCCAGCATCGAGCGCCTGCGGGACGGTCACCATGACCTGTCCGAGCGCTTCAATCTGGTGCAGGGGCGCTTCTATTCGGTGGGCGGTGACATCGCCCGGGTCGAGCAGAGCATCCAGCACGGCCAGCAACGCTTGCGCCAGTTGCAGGACGACCTGAAGGAGGCCGAACGCGCGCGCCTGGAAACCGAATCGCACCTGGGCCACGACCGCACCTTGTTGCTGACCCTCGGGGAGGAGCTGGACATGCTCACCCCGGAGCAGGAAGTCACCAGCGCCGCCGCCGAGGAAGCCGCTGTGGCCCTGGAAGAATCCGAAACCACCATGCACGCCTGGCAGGAGCAGTGGGACACGTTCAACCTGCAATCCGCCGAGCCGCGCCGCCAGGCTGAGGTGCAGCAATCGCGCATCCAGCAACTGGAAACCAGCATGGAGCGTCTGGCCGAGCGTCAGCGGCGCTTGCTGGAAGAGCGCGTGCTGCTCGCGGCCGACCCGGAAGACGCGGCGATCCTCGAGCTGAGCGAGAAACTCGCCGAAAGCGAAATGACCCTGGAAGAGCTGGAAGCCAGCGAAGAACAACAAGTGGAGCGCCTGGAGCAATTGCGTCAGCAACTGCAGCAGGCGACCCAGGCGCAGCAAACCGCCCAGGGGGATTTGCAGCGGCTTAACGGTCGATTGGCCTCCCTTGAAGCCTTGCAGCAAGCGGCGCTCGACCCGGGCACCGGCACTGCCGAATGGTTGCGTGATCAACACCTGGCCGAGCGTCCGCGCCTGGCCGAAGGCTTGAAGGTTGAAGCCGGTTGGGAGCTGGCGGTGGAAACCGTCCTCGGTGCCGACCTGCAAGCCGTGTTGGTGGATGATTTTGGCGGTTTCGATCTGGCGGGCTTTACCCAGGGTGATTTGCGATTGCTTAGCCCCGCGGCAGACGGCACACGCGTACCGGGCAGCCTGCTGGACAAGGTCGAGGCGGCGATTGATCTGTCGCCTTGGCTGGGTCAGGTCAAACCGGTGGACAGTCTTGAGCAGGCCTTGGCCCAGCGTGGCCAATTGGCGGCCGGGCAAAGCCTGATCAGCCGTGACGGCTTTTGGATCGGCCGGCACTTCCTGCGGGTGCGTCGTGCCAGCGAAGCGGAAAGCGGCGTATTGGCCCGTGGCCAGGAAATCGTCAACCTGACCGCCGAACGGGAAGAGCGCGAAGCCACCCTTGAATCCCTGGAAAACCAGCTGCAAACCTTGCGCGCCACCCAGCGCCAGCAAGAGACCGGCCGCGAACACCTGCGCCGGCTGTTGCAGGACGAAGCGCGCCAGCAAGGCGAATTGAAAGCCCAGCTCTCGGCGAGCAAGGCCAAGGTCGAGCAACTGACCTTGCGCTGCACCCGGCTCGACGAAGAAGTGGCGGAGATGGGCGAGCAACGCGCCCTCGAACACGAACAAGTCGGCGAAGCGCGCCTGCAACTGCAGGAAGCCCTCGACAGCATGGCCCTGGACACCGAGCAGCGCGAGTTGCTGCTGGCCCAGCGCGACAGCTTGCGCGAGCGCCTCGACCGGGTGCGTCAAGAAGCCCGCCAGCACAAGGACCATGCCCATCAACTGGCCGTGCGCCTTGGCTCCCTGCGGGCGCAACACGACTCCACGCGCCAGGCCCTTGAACGTCTGGAAATGCAGTCCGAACGCCTGACCGAAAAGCGCGAGCAACTGAGCCTCAACCTGGAGGAGGGCGAAGCCCCGCTGGAAGAGCTGCGCCTGAAACTTGAAGAGTTGCTCGACAAGCGCATGACCGTCGACGAAGAGCTCAAGACCGCACAAATCGCCCTGGAAGATGCCGATCGCGAACTGCGCGACGCCGAAAAGCGCCGGACCCAGGCCGAGCAGCAATCGCAGCTGATCCGTGGCCAACTCGAACAGCAGCGCATGGAATGGCAGGCCCTGACGGTTCGACGCAAAACCCTGCAAGACCAGTTGCTGGAAGACGGCTACGACCTGCACGGCGTGCTCAATACCCTGACCGCCGAGGCCAACGAGAAAGAAGCCGAAGAAGAACTTGAACGGATTGCCGCACGCATTCAACGACTCGGCGCGATCAACCTCGCGGCTATCGACGAGTACCAGCAGCAGTCCGAGCGCAAACGTTATCTGGACGCGCAGAACGCCGATCTTGTCGAAGCCCTGGACACCCTGGAAAACGTGATCCGCAAGATCGACAAGGAAACCCGTAATCGCTTCAAAGATACCTTTGATCAGATTAATGGCGGTTTACAGGCGTTATTCCCGAAAGTTTTCGGTGGTGGCAGCGCTTACTTGGAACTGACGGGCGAAGATCTACTCGATACAGGGGTAACGATCATGGCGCGGCCTCCGGGCAAGAAGAACAGCACCATCCATTTGCTGTCCGGTGGCGAGAAGGCACTGACGGCATTGGCCCTGGTATTTGCGATCTTCAAGTTGAACCCGGCACCGTTTTGCATGCTCGACGAAGTTGACGCTCCGCTGGATGACGCTAACGTTGGACGGTACGCCCGACTGGTTAAAGAGATGTCCCAGACGGTGCAGTTCATCTATATCACCCACAACAAGATCGCCATGGAAATGGCTGATCAATTGATGGGTGTGACGATGCACGAGCCGGGCTGTTCGCGTTTGGTGGCGGTGGATGTCGAAGAGGCGATGGCGCTGGTGGAATCCTGAGGCGCACTTCGCAGGAGGATTTTCAGCAGGATGTAAGGTGATTTACCGGTCTGGGAAAAGTGGCAAATGGACATATTTGTTCAAGGCATTTTGACAGACGGTGTAAAGTTATCTTTGGTCGTGCTAGTTTAATGTCAAATTTTCGTATGCGTGGGCAAAACGTCATTCAGAACATAGAGTTGGCGCCACGTTTTAAAGCGGTTTGCACGGTGCTAAACCCCTTATTTTTCAGCATTTTTTATTAGAGGCACGGGATTACATGGAAATCGGTCTGCGCGAGTGGCTGATCGTCATCGGCATTATTGTCATTGCCGGTATTCTTTTTGATGGCTGGCGCCGGATGCGTGGCGGCAAGGGCAAGTTGAAATTTCGCCTGGACCGCAACCTGTCCAATTTGCCGGACGACGACGGCAGCGCCGAGCTGCTGGGGCCACCACGTGTCCTGGATAACCATAAAGAGCCGCACCTGGACGAGCACGACCTGCCGTCGATGAGCGCACCCGTGCGTGAAGCCCGTGAACCCAAGCGCGGCAAGCGCAGTGCGGCCAGCGAGCCATCCCAGGGTGACCTGAACCTGGACCTGGAAGAAGGTCCGAGCTTCAGCAGCCGTGACGGTGACTTCCCGGATGAAACCCCGGTCAAGAGCGCCCATAAAGAATCCGTCAAGGATCAACCGGCTGCCGAAGAGGTGCTGGTGATCAGCGTGATCTGCCGCGACGCCGCCGGCTTCAAGGGCCCGGCCTTGCTGCAAAACATTCTGGAAAGCGGCCTGCGTTTTGGCGAGATGGATATTTTCCACCGCCACGAAAGCATGGCCGGTAACGGCGAAGTCCTGTTCTCCATGGCCAACGCGGTCAAGCCGGGCATCTTTGATCTGGACGACATCGACCATTTCAGCACTCCGGCCGTGAGCTTCTTCCTCGGTTTGCCAGGCCCGCGTCACCCGAAACAAGCCTTCGACGTGATGGTGGCCGCTGCCCGCAAGCTGTCCCAGGAACTCAACGGCGAGCTCAAGGACGACCAACGCAGCGTCCTGACCGCCCAGACCATCGAGCATTACCGTCAGCGCATCGTCGAGTTCGAGCGTCGCGCCCTGACACAGAAGCGCTGAGGTCCAAGCTTAAGCGTTGCCTGTAGAATTCATGCACTAACATATTGAGCAGCTTCGGCTGCTCTTTTGCTTTATGAGAGAACACCCATGACCGCCGCCCACACCCGTATCCTCGAACTGCGCGCTGAACTGGATCAGCATAACTACCGTTACCACGTCCTCGACGAGCCGAGCATCCCGGACGCCGAGTACGACCGGCTGTTCCATGAGCTCAAGGCCCTGGAAGCCGAGCACCCGGATCTGGTAACCCGTGATTCACCGACGCAGCGGGTCGGCAGTGCGGCATTGTCGGCGTTCACTCAAGTGCGTCACGAAATCCCGATGCTCAGCCTCGGCAACGCCTTCGATGAAAGCACCATGCTTGAATTCGATCGCCGGGTCACTGAGGGCCTGGACCTGCCGGTGGGTGACCTGTTTGGCGGCGGCGCGGCGGTGGAATACAGCTGCGAGCCGAAGCTCGATGGCCTGGCGGTCAGCCTGCTGTATCAGGACGGTGAACTGGTGCGTGGCGCCACGCGCGGCGATGGCACCACCGGCGAAGACATCAGCGTCAACGTGCGCACCGTGCGCAATATTCCTTTGAAACTGCACGGCACCGGCTGGCCGGCGACCCTCGAAGTGCGCGGCGAAGTGTTCATGTCCAAGGCCGGCTTCGAGCGGCTGAACGCCACGCAGTTGGAGGTCGGTGGCAAGACCTTCGCCAACCCGCGCAACGCGGCTGCGGGCAGCCTGCGCCAGCTGGATTCGAAGATTACCGCCAGCCGTCCGCTGGAATTCTGCTGCTACGGCGTGACCACGGATATCAGCGACACCCACATTGGCAATCTGCAACAGCTGAAGAAATGGGGCATGCCCATCAGCCATGAGTTGAAACTGGCCAAAGGGATTCAGGATTGCCTCGACTACTACCGCGATATCGGTGAGCGACGGAATGCCTTGCCCTATGAAATCGACGGTGTGGTGTTCAAGGTCAATAGCATTGCCTACCAACGTGAACTGGGCTTCCGTGCCCGCGAACCGCGTTGGGCAATCGCCCACAAGTTCCCGGCGATGGAGGAACTGACCGAACTGCTGGACGTTGAGTTCCAGGTGGGTCGTACCGGCGCTGTGACGCCCGTTGCACGCTTGAAACCGGTCAAGGTTGCGGGTGTGACCGTGTCCAACGCCACCTTGCACAACATGGACGAAGTGGCGCGCCTGGGCCTGATGATCGGCGACACCGTGATCATCCGCCGTGCCGGTGACGTGATTCCCCAGGTGGTGTCGGTGGTCACCGAGCGTCGCCCGGAAAACGCCCGCGCGGTGCAGATCCCCGAAAGCTGCCCGGTGTGCGGTTCCCACGTTGAGCGTACGCAACTGGTCAAGCGCAGCAAGGGCAAGGAAACCGTCAGCGAAGGCGCGGTATACCGTTGCGTTGGGCGCCTGGCCTGCGGTGCGCAGCTCAAGCAGGCGATCATTCATTTCGTCTCGCGCCGGGCCATGGACATCGATGGCCTGGGCGACAAGACCATCGAGCAACTGGTGGACGAGAAACTGATCGGCTCGCCGGCTGACCTCTACAAGCTCAAGTACGAACAGATCATCGACCTGGAAGGCTTTGCCGATGTCTCCAGCAAGAAGCTGATCACCGCCATCGAAAACAGCAAGACGCCAACCCTTGCACGGTTTATCTACGCCCTCGGCATTCCCGATGTGGGCGAGGAGACCGCCAAGGTGCTGGCGCGCTCCCTGGCGTCCCTGGAGCGCGTGCAGCAGGCGTTGCCGGAAGTGCTGACGTACTTGCCGGATGTCGGTCTGGAAGTGGCCCACGAGATTCACAGTTTCTTTGAAGACAGCCATAACCAGGACGTGATCGGTGCCTTGATCTCCAAGGACGAGTGCGGACTGGAGTTGCAGGAGCAGGGTGAACTGAGCGCCGAGTTTGCGGCCAGCACCACGTTGGGCGGCTTGCTCGACAAACTGCACGTGCCGTCCGTAGGCCCAGGTGCTGCGCAGAAACTGGCGGACAAGTTTGGCTCCCTCGAAGGTGTGATCAAGGCCGACTGGCTCGACATGCGCCAGGCGTTGCCGGAGAAGCAGGCCAAGGCCGTCCGGGATTTCTTCGACATCGAAGAAAACGCCAATCGTGCGCTGGCCATCGAGCAACAGCTCAAGGACTTCGGCATGCATTGGCAGAGCGAGAAGAAGGTCGTCGAAGGCTTGCCCGAGGCGGGTCACACCTGGGTGCTCACCGGCTCCCTGGAACTGATGAGCCGCGATGTCGCCAAGGAAAAACTTGAAAGCCTCGGTGCCAAGGTGGCGGGCTCGGTGTCGGCGAAAACCCATTGCGTGGTGGCCGGGCCGGGTGCCGGTTCGAAGTTGGCCAAGGCCAGTGAGCTGGGCTTGAAAGTGCTGGATGAAGAAGCGTTCGTGGCATTTTTGGCCAAGCACAACATCACGGTCTGATGATCGTTCCTGCACTCTGCGTGGGAACTCCGCCCTGGACGCTCTGCGTCCGCTCAAAGTTGCGACGCGGAGCGTCACTGGATGCATTCCCACGCAGAGCGTGGGAACGATCTCTCCCGGGCAATGCTCTAGTATTGGCAAGCTTCCGGGAGAGATCGCCATGTACCGCTTCTTCGAGCAACTCAGTTCGCGTATTGCCGCACCGTTCATGGCCGAGACCTCGCGCAACAGCAAGGTCTGGCAGTGTCGCTGTGGGCAGTCCCTGTTCTTTCGCAACAGCCAGTGCCTGGCCTGTTCGGCGCTGCTGGGCTATCAGCCGGAGCAGAGTCGCCTGTCATCCCTGCAGCCCGGCCCGTACGCCGATACCTGGCTGCTGGACGCCGACCCTCAAGCCGGTGCCTTTCGCCGCTGCGCCAACCTCGACACGCCGGCCGCCTGCAACTGGTTGCTGCCCGCCGACAATGGCCAGACCTTGTGCGTGGCCTGCAGCCTGAACCGAACCATCCCCGACCTGTCGATTCCTGAAAACCCCGAACGCTGGCGCAAGGTCGAGACCGCCAAGCGCCGCCTGGTGGCGCAACTCATCAGCCTGGGCTTGCAGGTCATTCCCAAGACCGTCGATGAAGACACTGGCCTGGCCTTCGATTTCGTCGGCATCGACCTGGAAGGCAACGCGCCCACCACCGGCCACGCCAATGGCCTGGTCACCCTTGATATCAAGGAAGCCGACGACGCCCACCGGGAAAAAATCCGTGTGCAGATGCGCGAGCCTTACCGCACCTTGCTCGGCCATTTTCGTCATGAGGTCGGCCACTACTACTGGGACCGCCTGATCGCCAACAGCCACTGGCTGGAACCGTTCCGCACGCTGTTCGGCGACGAGCGCGCCAGCTACGCTGATGCCCTCGACCAGCACTACCAGAACGGCCCGCGCCCGGACTGGCAGCAAACCTGCGTCAGTGCCTACGCCACCATGCACCCGTGGGAAGATTGGGCGGAAACCTGGGCGCATTACCTGCACATGATGGACGCCGTCGACACCGCGCTGGGATTCGGCATGAGTGCTCGGGAGATGGACCTGGATTACCAGCCGTTCCCCCTGAGCACCCTCTATGACCCTGAACATCCCGGTGGCACGGCGTTCCTGTCATTCGTCAACGCATGGATCGAACTGGCCGGCATGCTCAACGAACTGTCCCGCAGCATGGGCCAGCCGGATTTCTATCCGTTCGTCCTGCCGCCGGCGGTGATTGCCAAGCTGCACTTCATTCACCTGGTGATCCAGCAAGAGGGCGGCAGGGCGGACGAGGTGTTGCAGGCCCAGTAGGCAAGTGCTTGAAGCCCTTCATATTTTAATCCCGCAGGAACGGTTGTAACTTCCGATGAGATCGGTACAATGGCCCCGCTTGCCGAGAGGCGAGCGTCGTTATGGTGATCCCATCGGTCCCCCCGCAACGATTACCCGTGAACCTGGTCAGAGCCGGAAGGCAGCAGCCACAGCGGGAACATTGTGTGCCGGGGTGTGGCTGGTGGGGTTGCCTCCATAACGCCACCTCCTTGATTCAAAAAAATACTTTTATGAAGCCCTTCGCTGACAATCGTCATCTGCGAAGCGATTTCTGCTGTTCGTCCTTCAGCACAGTGCTCACAAGCCCGAAAGCAATCGTTACCGGCAAAAGACTGTGAGGGCTCTTTCACAACTTCAAGCTTCCACTCTGGACAACCCAAAACCACCTTGCTAGTTTGCGCCAGTCACATATTTCAAAATATGTCGATGGCACATGGATGATATTAAAGTGATGGCGCTTTATGGCTCATTCACCTCAACTAACAAGGATGTCGGTCATGAAAAGCCTGCAAGGGTTGCCCACGCTTATCAGCGCTTCCGTCGGTGCCCCCGGCAAAGCCCGCAACTTGCCCGCCGACGTTCAGTGCATCCAGTATTTGTTCAACTTGATCACTCCCAAGTTGGGTTTCCCCTTGGCCGAAAACGGCAAGTGCGACGGCCAGTTGGTGCAGTGCATCAGCCAGTATCAGTTCCGCTATCTCAAGTACGCCCATCCCGATGGGGTGATCGACCCCACCGGGCGTACCTTCAATAGCCTGATCGAAGAGGCGGTGAAGGTGCCGGTCAAGTCGAATCCGGCCCTGCGCATTCCGACCTTCCTGAATGTGTTCGGCAACACCAGTTCCGATATGGTCCAGGCGACGGTCAACCATTACCTTGACCGCATGCGGGCGATGATCGAGGCCGAGCGGCGCAACCGGCAGATGATGCTCCAGGCCACGTGCGACGGCGGTACGACGCTGACGGACACCGACTTCCAGAACGCCGCCACACAGTTAGGCAGCGGAATTTCGGTCAATATCATCAAGGCGTTTGCCACGGTGGAGTCGGGCGGGCGCTCCGGGTTCGGGCCGGCCAAGTTGCCGGTGATCGCTTTTGAAGGGCATCACTTTCGCAAGTACACCCACCAGAAATACGATCAGACCCACCCGCTGTTGTCGTACCCCTACGTGCAAAAAGCCGGCCCCCAGTGGAAGGCCAACAACAAGGACCAGACCAAAGCCTGGGAAACCATGGCCACGGCCTTTGCGCTGGATCAGGAAGCGGCCTTGAAGTCGGCTTCCTGGGGGATGTTTCAGATAATGGGCTCCAACTTCACGGCATGTGGTTATAAAACGGTGTTTGAGTTTGTCGTGGCCATGAAGATAAACGCCGGGCATCAACTCAAGGCCTTCCTCGGTTTTTGCAGCCAGAGCCCTGCTTTGGTCAAGGCCATGAAGAACAAGGATTACGCCGCCATGGCGCTGAACTATAACGGCAAGGATTATGGCGACTATGACCATCGAATCAAAAAAGCCTACGAAGCACTTGAAGGGAAAAAATAGAATGCCGTTCAAACGTTGCCTGTCCCGATTGTTGGTTGCCTCTTTCGTGTGTGTTGCGGCGGGATCGCCGGCCTTTGCCGCTACGTTGCATTCTGGCAAGTACGAAGGGCTGATGCTGGCCGTGACGCCTGAGCATCAGGTAGAAGGTTTTTATGCTGAGGAGATGGGCGAGGGCGTGACTCGCACGTGTACGTTCTTCCTGCAGGGCAAGGTCGACGGCGCGAAGGCGTCGGTGTCCACGTGGCTGGATGCGGCCTATCCGGGAACCGTTGCGGCTTCCTCGGACGGCGTGACGTTGACGGTGGAGAAGGGTCGCGAACATCCCGGCTGCATCAGCGTGCTGATGCCGGAAATAGCCACCGGCCTGGACCTGACCCACACCGCTGCCAAGAAGTGGATTGGCCTGGTGACCGTTTCGGCCGACAAGGCTTTCCTGCAGAAGACCCCGGACGCCAAGGCCAGTCATCGTGCCTACGTGGTCAAGGACGATGTGGTCGCGGTGCTGGCCTTCAAGGAAGGCTGGGCCCAGGTCGAGTACATCAATGGCGAAGGCCGCTCTTCCAAGGGCTGGATCAGCCAGGACCAGTACGCCAGGCTGGCCCCTAAAGGCTGAAGCTGTTCCCCGCGCCGCGGTGTGCCAGGCACGCCGCGGCTTTTTTACGCCCGCAACTCAGGCCTTGTTACGGTTGAACAGCTTGCGGATAACGGCAAACAGCGCGACGACGCCCACCACCAGGAATTTCTTCGCCGCCAGCAGGAAGATGCCGATCTTGGCGAACAGCCCGGCCTTGGCCGCGATCCCGCCGGCAACCAGTGCGGCAAGGCCGTAGGTCGCGAGTTTGTCGGTCTTCGGGTTGAAGTCGGTGTACAGGTTGCCATCGGTGAAGTTGGTAAAGGCCAGAACCTTGGGCAACTCCTGTTTGATGGTGGCCAGGTCGGCCATGGCGGCGACGGCGTTGAGTTCCAGCACGCCTTCACGGCCCAGCACGCGGATGCTGTAGTTGAGGGTGGTCTGCTTGGCGTCGTCGGCTTTCAGCTCTCGGGCCCAGTACATCTTGTGGGTGGTGTCGTCGTAGTGCGGTGGCTCGGCCCAGCCCAGCAGGTGCAGGCCGGCGTACCCTTGTTTCTGGCGCTCCTTGTTGTCTTCGACGTCTTCTTCCTGCATTTGCTTGAGCAGTTCGGTGTAGTCGATTTTCGCGGCGTCTTCGTCAGAAATGTGCCCGTCGGCCTTGTAGCTGACGATCACGCCCCAACCGCGCTCCGACAGCGGGCTGACGGATTTCGGCACGATCATGCCCAAGGTCTTGAAGCCCGGTGGGTTGCCCCAGCCATCGGTCAGCAGGCGCTCGGTGTCGGTGGGGTCGAGGTAGTAGAACTCGTCGTTCAGCTTGAGAGTTGCAATGCCGCCGGGCAGGGTGACGGTGCCGGTCTTCTGTTTGAGAGAGCCCAGAAAGTGCTCGGCGGTTTCGGGCGCTTCGGCGGGTGCAGCGGCTTCAACGGGGGCCGGCTTGGCGGCAGCAACGGCGGGGGCGACAGGCAGGCTCAGGGCGGCCGCCGCCAGCAACAGGCGGAAGTAATTCATGGTAGTCCCTTACAATTTGAATTAATTTCGCGGGAGGATAACTGAAACATGTTGCAACGGGTTAGCCGAATGTCTCCCGCAGCAGCCCCGCAAAGGCATCCCGCGCCAGGTGGCGTTGGGTGTCTTTGTGCCAGAACAGCAGGTTATCCACCGCAGCCAATTCGTCGAAGCGGTAGGACGTTAATTGGTTGGCTTGCTCGTAGCGCGCCAGGATGCCTTCTGGCGCCAGTGCCACGCCAATCCCCGCGCTGACGCAGCCAATGATCGTGCCCCAGCTGGCGTAGCTGGCGATGGCGGGCTTGATGTCGTGGGGCTTGAGCCAGTTTTCCAGGGCGGCGCGGTACGGGCAGCCTGGCGGCCAGACCAGCAAGGTGCGGCCGGCCAGGTCCCGCGCGTCCTCAATGGGCGCGCTGGAGGCGCTGGTGATCAGCACCAGGCGCTCGCTGTAGACCACGCTTTGTTCGAGCTTCGGGCGTTTGCCGCCGGCGGCCACCAGCGCCGCATCGATGCGGTGATGTTGCAAGTCATCGAGTAATTGCGCCCAGGCGCCGGTCACCAGTTCCAATTCCACCTGTGGATAGCGCCGATGGTATTCAGCCAACAACGGCGGCAGGCGGCCACTGGCACTGGATTCCACTGCGCCGATGCGCAGCTTGCCGCGGGGAATCGCGTTGCTGTCGACGGCGCGCTTGGACTCTTCCACCAGCGCCAGGATGCGCTCGCAGTAGTCGAGAAACACTTCGCCGGCGGCACTGATCGCCAACCCGCGCCCGGCACGAATGAACAGCGGGGTACCCAACTCGCTTTCCAGTTGCTTGATGCGCGTGGTGATGTTGGACGGCACGCAGTGCAGTTGCAGGGCGGCCTGGGCCACGCTGCCGGTTTGCGCCACGGCTTTCACCATTTTCAGTTGGGCCAGTTCCATCGCTCAGTTCCAGTGATTACAGAAGTCAGAAACGGTTAATTGTCCTGCGCCTTGCCGGGGCCAAGACTGACGGCATTCCCACTGCTGGACGCCGTTCATGAATGCCCCGTCACCCGTAAAGCTTACGCTAGTCACTGCCAGCGTCATCCTCTGTTGGGCGTATTCGCCGATTGGTGTGCACATGGCCTTGCACAGTTACAGTCCGGGCCAATTGGCCTTGGGGCGGTTTCTGATTGCTTCGGTGTTGATGGCTGGAGTCGCGCTGACGGCGAAGATCGAGCGCCCACGGCTGCGGGACCTGCCGTGGCTGCTGGTGCTGGGGTTCTTCGGGATTTTCCTGCACCACCTCACCATCAATTTCGGTCAGCAATTTGTCACGGCTGCCGCGTCCAGTGTGCTGGCGCAGTCCGTCCCGCTGTTTACGGTGCTGGTGGCGTTTTTCGGCTTGAAGGAGCGGGTGACCGGCTGGCGCTGGGGTTGCGTGTTGCTGGGTTTGAGCGGGGTGCTGGTAGTGATCTGGGGCGAGCATGGCCTGGGCAAGATTGATCCCCGTGGCTTGATGATCCTGGTGGCGGCGCTGTCATGGAGCCTTTACTTCACCCTCCAGAAACACTATTCCCGGCGCTACAGCCCGCTGACCACGGTGTGCTACACGGTGTGGTCGGGCACCTTGCTGCTGTGTGTCTATTTGCCGGGTTTGCCGGCGGTGGTGGCGCACTCATCAACCCAGGCCAATTGGGCGGTGTTGTTGCTCGGCGTGTTCCCCAGCGCCATGGCCTACCTGGCCTGGGCCTATGTGTTGCGGCATGTCGAGGTCAGCCGCGCTTCAGTGGCGTTGTACCTGGTGCCGCCGGTGGCAATGGTGATGGCTGCCACGCTGCTGGGCGAGCAGGTTTCGATGCGGGTCGTGCTGGGTGGCCTGATCGTGCTGGCCAGTGTCGGCGCCATCAGCCTGGAAGGACGCTGGCGCCGCAAGCCGTCACGGGTTCACGGTGAACACCCGCAAGCGGTGACCGTCGGGGTCCTGGGCGACAAAGGTGTAGCCGAAGTCCGCCTCGACCGGTGACTGGATGATGCTCATCCCGAGTTGCACCCAGCGCGTGTGCAGCTCGTCGACCGCTGCGATATCCGCGACGCAGAAACCCACCTCGCTACCGCCGACCGTGGCTTGGGCCGCAGGCTCCACGGTGTGGCGCGACCACAGGCCGAGTTTCACCCCGTTGTCGAGAATGAACAGCGCGAACGTCGGCCCCAGTTCCACCGGGGGCTTGTCCAGCAAACGGCTGTAGAGGTTGGCACTGGTGGCCGGGCTGTCGACGTACAACAAAAAGTAATGGGCAATGCTATTCATGATGATATCCCTGATATTGCGCGGCAATGGCGCGGCT
This sequence comes from Pseudomonas sp. Xaverov 83, assembly GCF_019352905.1. NCBI lineage: Bacteria > Pseudomonadati > Pseudomonadota > Gammaproteobacteria > Pseudomonadales > Pseudomonadaceae > Pseudomonas > Pseudomonas sp. Xaverov 83. Next base: position 37,367 of record NZ_JAAAFU010000025.1, read on the forward strand.
CAGTCCCTAGTCTAAGGGGCTGTCCTGTCAGTTCATGTCAGGAGTCATCAAGCAAAGAGCAGACAGTCTCGCTGTCTGCTCTTTTTGTTGCGTGCACGTGTGTTGCGAGCTCTAAGGCTTGGACAAGGCCTGGTCTACCGCTGCGATCAGCTTTCCCAGATCCTTCGGGGTGGCTTTATGAATGACACCGAACAGATAAGCGCGCTGTTCCTCCTCGTCGACCAGGTCTGCGAAAAAGACTTTCAGCTTCACTCCCAGCGCCTCTGCAAACAAGAACAGAGCCTCGACGCTGGGTGTATAGGTGCCGGTTTCGAAGCGGCTGATGGTTTTAGGGTCAAAACCGGTTTTTTCACCTAGTTCAGCCTGAGTAAGCCCTGCGACCTTGCGGTAACGTCTGATGGCTGGACCCAAACTTGAAATGTGCATCGCTCAATTCCCATTTAGAATCAAGAACTTAACGATAAATCTTAAAATTAGACAACCGCATGTACCATCACCTTTTCTTGCAAAATGTGATGTAATTCGTAGAATCGGCATCTAGGACAAGTATTTGGTGGTCTCGTTTCAGAAGGCAGGTTTATGAAACAGGAAATCATTGCTCTCTCCTTACTCTCATAAATGTGCCCATAAAACGGACGCTTGGCAGAGACTGAAATGTCGCTCGTCAGTGCCACGCTTCATTGCGCCTCACGTGCCGGATACCCGAATTCAAGCCTAGTTGATCATCACTGAATGGATGATGAATTGCTGTGCAAAATCGTGGGTTTGCGCCCGTTTGCGGCCAACCAGCCGATCGACGGCGCAGCCCGACTGGAAATACGAATCCGCCTGTCCTGCCTACCCGGTGGTCGAGAGGGCGATCGAATGCTGTCCATGGAGCTTTAACGTGCGTCTCAATTTGCCGGTCACTGCTGTTGAACAGACTTTTGGGGAGCAGCAACGGCTAATTTCCGCGACTGACGTCAACAGCCACATTACCTACTGCAACGCCGAGTTTGCCGCCATGAGCGGCTTTACCCAGGCCGAGCTGATCGGCAGCACCCACAACCTGGTGCGCCACCCGGACATGCCGCCCGCCGTTTTCCAACTGATGTGGAGCTACCTCAAGGCCGGGCAGAGCTGGATGGGCGTGGTGAAGAACCGCTGCAAGAACGGCAACTATTATTGGGTCAGCGCCTATGTGACGCCGATTCTCGAAGACGGGCGGCTGACGGGCTACGAGTCGGTGCGGGTCAAGCCCACCCGCGAACAGGTACGGCGCGCCGAAGCGCTGTACGCACGCTTGCAGGCTGGTGGTGCGGCGGTCGCGCCAGTGCGGCGCCTGGCGTCCGTGGCCCAGGCCTTGGCTTTGCCATTGGTGGCCGCCGCCGCCAGCGTCGCCGCCTTTCAATGGCTTCCGGGTGTGTGGGGGCAGGCGGTGACCGTTGGCCTGTTTCTCGGCGCAGGTATCTGGGCCCATCAACGCTTGGGACTACAGCTCAAACGGATTGTGCAGAACACGCCCAATACCTTTTCCGACCCCATCAGCGCCATGACCTACAGCGATGCGCTGGGGCCGACCGCGCAGCTGGAAATGATCCTGATCAGCGAAGAAGCGCGGCTTAAAACCGCCCTGACGCGCCTCAGTGACCTGGCCAACCAGATGGCCGAAGCCGCTGCCCACTCCAGCGTGCTGTCGAGCACCACCGAATCGGCGCTGCTGGAGCAACGCGCCGAGACCGACATGACTGCCGCCGCCATGACCGAAATGGCCGCGTCCATCGCCGAAGTGGCGGTGCACGTTCAACAAACCGCCAGTGAAGCCCACACCGCCAACACCCTCGCCGAGCAAGGCAGCCAGGTGGCGGGCACGTCCCGTGAGGCGATCCAGTTGCTGGCCGGCACCGTCACCCAGATCAACCAGGCGGTGGGTAACCTGGCCGGGCAGACCCAGCAAATCCAGGTAGCCGCGAGCATGATCCAGGCGATCGCCGACCAGACCAACCTGCTGGCCCTCAACGCGGCCATTGAAGCGGCACGCGCCGGTGAGCAGGGCCGCGGCTTTGCCGTGGTGGCCGACGAGGTGCGTGCACTGGCGGGCAAGACCCGCGAGTCGACCCAGCAGATCCAGGGCATTATCCAGAACCTGCGGGCCGGCGCCGATGAGGCGGTCGAGATCGCGAGCCTGGGCATTCACGAAGCCGAGCAGGGCGTGCAGCAGGTGCTTGAGGCCCAGCAGGCGTTGCAGGGCATTCGCCATGCGGTGGAACGTATTACCAACATGAGTCAGCAAATGGCTGCTGCCTCCCAGGAACAATCCCACGTCGCCGAGGAAGTTTCACAACAGATCAATAACGTCGCCGCCACGGTGCAAAAGACAGCGGGCAATGCCAACGCTGCAGTCACCCGTGGCAGGGAACTCGAAAGCATCTCTTCCGGGTTGCGCGCCCTGGTCGAGCGGTTCAACCGCTAGCCACAGTGAGCCTGACTCATGGACGAGAAATACCGCAGGGCCGTGGATGCAGCCGCCATTTTCTCCGAGACAGACCTGGCGGGCCGCATCACTTACGTCAATGACCAGTTCTGCGGCATGTCCGGCTACGGGCGTGACGAGTTGCTGGGGCAAAACCACCGTATTCTTAGCTCGGGACTGCACCCTGTGGGGTTCTTCCAGGGCATGTGGCAAGCCATCAGCGAAGGCCGGGTGTGGCGTGGGGAAATCTGCAACCGGGCCAAGGACGGAACCCTGTATTGGGTAGACAGCACCATGGTGCCGCTGATCGATGAGAAGACGGGGCGGGTGCAGAAGTACGTGTCGATCCGCTTTGATGTCAGCGAAAAACGCCAGTTGTTGCACACCCTGCAATGGCGGGTCGGCCACGACGTGCTGACCGGCTTGCCGAACCGTGCCTATCTGTCCGAGTTGCTTAACCAGTCCCTGGAATTCTCCCGCAGCGAAGACATCCCGCTGGCGCTGTGCATGCTCGACCTGGACGGCTTCAAGGCGGTCAACGATGGCTATGGGCATGCCTGCGGTGATTTGTTGTTGGTGGAAGTGGCCACGCGCTTGCGGGAGATCATTCGCGGCGAGGACGTGGTCGCCCGGCTGGCCGGTGACGAATTTGTCCTGATCCTGCGTTACGTGCGTGACATCGACGAGCTGAACGCCGCCTTGCTGCGCATTCTCAAGGCGATCTCCGAGCCGTACTCGATCCAGGGGGCCGAGTTGAACGTGTTCGCCAGCATCGGCGTCACGCTGTTTCCCCTGGATGACGAGGACGCCGACACCCTGCTGCGCCATGCCGATCAGGCGATGTATGTGGCCAAGCAGAGCGGGCGCAACCGTTACCAGTTGTTTGATGTGTCCCTGGAGCAGGAGGTGAAGGCCAGCCACCAGACCGTACAGCAGATTCGCCAGGCGTTGGCGGCGGGCCAGTTGTGCCTGCATTACCAGCCCAAGGTCAATCTGCGATGCGGCACGGTGGTGGGGTTCGAGGCGTTGTTGCGCTGGCAGCACCCCGAGCGCGGGTTGGTGGCGCCGGGGGATTTCCTGCCGCTGATCGAGCAGACCGACCTGATTGTCGACATCGGGGAATGGGTGATCGCCCAGGTGTTGGCGCAAATGCATCACTGGCAGGCCCATGGGCACGGGTGGTCGGTGAGCGTGAATATCGCGGCACGGCATTTCCAGCGGGAGGATTTTGTCGAGCGGCTGCAAGAGTTGCTGGAGCAATGGCCCGAGGTGGAGCCGCACCGGCTGGACCTGGAAATCGCCGAGTCGGTGGCCATTGACAATATCCAGCGCGTCACCCAGCACCTGGAAGCGTGCCAGGCCCTGGGCGTGCAGTTCTCCCTGGATGACTTTGGCACTGGCTATTCCTCCCTGAGTTACCTCAAGCGCCTGCCGACCCAGACCATCAAGATCGACAAGTCGTTTGTGCGCGACATCCTGCACGACAAGGATGACCTGGCGTTGACCAAGGCGGTGATCGGCCTGGCCCGTGCGTTTGGCCGCGAAGTGATTGCCGAAGGCCTGGAAACCCTGGAGCACGGGCAGCTATTGATGCGCATGGGCTGCGAAGTGGCCCAGGGCTATTTCATCGCCCGGCCGATGCCGGCGGGGGAGGTCCCTGGTTGGGTGGAGGGGTTCAGGCCGCCGGCGCAGTGGCAAAAGCTTGAGTGATGTTTACTGTGGCGAGGGAGCTCCCTCGCCGCAAGGTAAATCAGGTGATCTTAAGGGGAGGGTGCGCTGTTCCCGATATACAACTGGATGATTTCATCAATCTCTCCGGACATCTTCATCCGCAGCAATGTGCGCAGGATCTGCTGCCCCGGCACCTGCGGGTCGTTACGCACATAGCACCCCAGGCTTTGTTCCTCGATCACGGCCACCGTGTGCAGGCGCTCTGTGGGCGGTAATTGCTGATTGAAGCGGTCGAGGATCCATTCGTTGATCACCGCATACTTGAAGCGTCCGGCCACCAGCTTTTGCAGCACCTGCTCTTCACTGCGGCTGTCTTCGCGGCTGAACTGGCCGCTGGCGAAGCGTGCCTCCAGGGTCGGGTAGCTATAGCCGAGTACCGTGCCGATATGTTGCGGGGCCAGGCTGTCCAGCGCCACTGACAGCGGCGGCACGTGCGCGGTGACCAACACATTGCGTTGCACCAGCAGTGGAATGCTCCAGGTGTAATCACCGGACAGGTTGTTCAGCCACGCCGGCGTCACGTAGCAGCGCACATCCACATCCCCGCGTTCCATGGCGGTATCGATGCGCGCACGGGGCAGCACATGGAATTTCGCAGGGCGGCCGACCTGGGTGGCCAGGCTCAACATCAGGTCATACAAAATCCCTTGGGTCGGCTGGCCCTGGTCGAGTTGCACCATGGGCATGGTCCAGCTGTCGGAAATGGAGAAACGCAGAGGTGCGGGTGCCGCCAGGCTGACCGTGGCAATCATCCACAAGGCGCCCAGGACTGCGCGCATAAACTCTCCGGGTTCAGCCTTCTACAGGCTTGGTTAGACCAGCTTAGTCAGATTAGACGAGCGTGCCGGATGCAATTTCCCCCTTGCTCCGCTAGCATTACCCGCTTCCGCTTCCCAGTTGCGACGGTTTTCGATGAGTTATCAGGTTCTTGCACGTAAATGGCGTCCGCGCTCGTTCCGCGAAATGGTCGGCCAGACCCATGTGCTCAAGGCTCTGATCAATGCCTTGGACAGCCAACGGCTGCACCACGCCTACCTGTTCACCGGTACCCGCGGTGTGGGCAAGACCACCATTGCCCGCATCATCGCCAAGTGCCTGAACTGTGAAACCGGCATCACCTCGACGCCGTGCGGTACCTGCTCGGTGTGCCGGGAAATCGACGAAGGGCGCTTTGTCGACCTGATCGAGATCGACGCCGCGAGCCGCACCAAGGTCGAAGACACCCGCGAGTTGCTCGATAACGTGCAGTACGCGCCGAGCCGTGGCCGCTTCAAGGTCTACCTGATCGACGAAGTGCACATGCTGTCCAGCCACTCCTTCAACGCCCTGTTGAAAACCCTGGAAGAGCCGCCGCCCTACGTCAAATTCATCCTGGCCACCACCGACCCGCAGAAACTTCCTGCAACGATTCTGTCGCGGTGCCTGCAGTTCTCCCTGAAAAACATGACCCCGGAGCGCGTGGTCGAGCATTTGACCCACGTGCTGGGCGTCGAGAACGTACCGTTCGAAGACGACGCGCTGTGGTTGCTGGGTCGCGCCGCCGACGGCTCGATGCGCGACGCCATGAGCCTCACCGACCAGGCCATCGCCTTTGGTGAAGGCAAGGTCATGGCCGCCGACGTACGGGCGATGCTCGGCACCCTCGACCACGGCCAAGTGTTCGATGTGCTGCACGCGCTGATCGAAGGCGACGCCAAGGCGTTGCTCGAGGCCGTGCGCCATCTGTCCGAGCAAGGCCCGGACTGGAATGGTGTGCTCTCGGAAATCCTTAATGTGCTGCACCGCGTCGCCATTGCCCAGGCCCTGCCTGAAGGTGTCGACAACGGCCACGGCGACCGCGACCGCGTGTTGGCCCTGGCCCAGGCGTTGCCGGCCGAAGACGTGCAGTTCTACTACCAGATGGGCCTGATTGGCCGGCGTGACTTGCCGCTGGCACCCGACCCGCGCGGCGGCTTCGAAATGGTCCTGCTGCGAATGCTGGCCTTCAGGCCCGCTGACACGGCGGATGCCCCGAGACAGCCGCTAAAGCCAGTGGGGATCAGCCAGGCCACAGTTGATTCCGCCAAACCAGTGGCTGGCCCGGCTGTCGTCGCGCCAGTGGTTGCGCCGCCTGCGGCTGTTGCTCCCGCGCCAGCCCCGGTTGTCGCTGAGCCGGTGGCGCCTGTGGTCGTGCCTGAGCCGGTGGTCGAGCCTGCGCCCGTGCCTGAAGTCGACCTGCCGTGGAACGACCCGGTAGAAGCCGAGGTCGAGCTGCAGCCTGCCGTCGAGCCGGTGCTGGAAACCACCAGCGAGCAGCCTGAACTGACACCCATGCCCGCGCCGACCCCGGACAGCGTAGTGCCGGACGCCCCCGAGTGGGTTTCGGCCCCGGTGCCGGAGCCGACCGTCGCGCAAGTGGACGCCGCCACCCCGGGCACCGACCTCGACGACGAGCCGCCGCTGGACGAAGACTATATCGAGCCAGACATGGATTCGGCCTACAGCTACCTGGACGACCTGGCCAGCGAACACACCGCCGAGCCTGCCCCGGAGCCGGAACCCGAACCTGCCGCGATGCCGGCCACCGGCCTGGCATTGCAATGGCTGGAGCTGTTCCCGAAACTGCCGATCTCCGGCATGACCGGCAGCATCGCCGCCAACTGCACACTGATTGCCGTGGATGGCGACCATTGGTTGTTGCACCTGGACCCGGCCCACAGCGCGCTGTTCAACGCGACCCAGCAACGTCGGCTCAACGATGCCCTGAACCAGTTCCACGGGCGCACACTGACTATCAGCATCGAACTGATCAAGCCCGAGCAGGAAACCCCGGCCCAGGCGGCGTCCCGCCGCCGGGTCAACCGCCAGCGCGAGGCTGAAGAGTCGATCCACGGTGATCCGCTCATCCAGCAGATGATGGAGCAGTTTGGCGCGGTGGTGCGGCACGATACTATTGAACCTGTAGAAGCCCCGGTTCAGGCGTCATAAGCCGGGGCCAATAATTGATCCACGTACTTTTGAGGTGATTCCCATGATGAAAGGTGGCATGGCCGGCCTGATGAAGCAGGCACAGCAGATGCAGGAAAAAATGGCCAAGATGCAGGAAGAACTGGCCAACGCCGAAGTCACCGGTAAAGCCGGTGGCGATATGGTCAGTGTGGTGATGACCGGTCGTCACGACATCAAGCGCGTGAGCATCGACCCAAGCGTATTGCCAGGTGTGGGCGAAGACGACCTGGAAATGCTCGAAGCGCTGTTTGCCGCGGCCGTCAACGACGCCGTGCGCAAGATCGAGGCCAACAGCCAGGACAAAATGTCCGGCGTGACCGCTGGCATGCAACTGCCGCCGGGTATGAAGCTGCCGTTCTGATCGGCAAGCGCAGCACCGAAAATGCCAGGCCCCGTGCCTGGCATTTTTTTGGCCAGCTATTTTCCATACCCGTAGCAGCTGTCGAGCGCCAGCGAGGCTGCGTCGGCAGCGACTCGGTCCCACGCCTGGCATGAACGCAGCGGTGCGGCTAACGTAGCCTCGCTGGCGCTTGACAACTGCTACTGCGAGAGTTTTGTCGAACCCTGGGCCCTGTGTTGGGGTCTGCACCCTATACCGTTGAATTCAATCACCGATAGAAGGAGCCTCGCTGATGACCGAAGCATTGACCCTCAACCAGCGCATCGTGCTGGTCTCACGCCCCCACGGCGCACCGGTGCCGGAAAACTTTCGCCTGGAGCGCGTCGCGCTGCCGGAACTGGCCGACGGCCAGGTCCTGCTGAAAACCCTTTACCTTTCGCTGGATCCCTACATGCGCGGGCGCATGAGTGATGCGCCATCCTACGCCGCGCCGGTGGAAATCGACGAGGTGATGACCGGTGGCGCTGTCAGCCGTATCGAACAGTCCCGCAACCCCAAGTTCGAAGTGGGTGACCTGGTGGTCGGTTCCACCGGCTGGCAGAGCCACAGCATCTCCGATGGCCGCAACCTGGTGCCGGTGCCCAAGGGCCTCGCCAGTCCGTCCATGGCGTTGGGTGTGCTGGGTATGCCCGGCATGACCGCTTACATGGGCCTTATGGATATCGGCCAACCCAAGTCCGGGGAAACCCTGGTAGTGGCGGCGGCTTCCGGCGCGGTGGGCTCGGTGGTCGGCCAGGTGGCGAAGATCAAGGGCCTGAGGGTGGTCGGCGTGGCGGGTGGCGCCGACAAGTGCCGCTATGTGGTGGATGAGCTGGGCTTTGATGCCTGCGTCGATCACAAGAGCGACAACTTTGCCGAGGAACTTGCCCAGGCGTGTCCCGAGGGCATCGACATCTACTTTGAAAACGTTGGTGGCAAGGTGTTCGACGCGGTGGTGCCGTTGCTGAATGCCAAGGCCCGAATCCCGTTGTGTGGCCTGATCGCCGGCTACAACGCCCACGAAGCGCCCAGCGGCCCCGACCGGCTGCCGGCGCTGCAGCGCACCCTGCTGACCAAGCGTGTGCGCATTCAGGGCTTTATCGTGTTCGACGACTACGGCGACCGTCAGCCGGAATTCCTCAGCGCCATGGCGCCGTGGGTGCGGGATGGCAAGATCAAGTTCCGCGAAGACGTGGTGGAAGGCCTGGAGCAGGCACCAGAAGCCTTTATCGGTTTGCTGGAGGGGCGCAACTTCGGCAAGTTGGTGGTGCACGTCGCACAAGATTGAGCATTTGACGCTAATCCGGGGCGCGGGTATAAACCGCGTCTCGTTGTTTTGTCGGACCTTTCCCCATGAGCTTCAGCCCCCTGATTCGTCAACTGATCGACGCCCTGCGCACTTTGCCAGGCGTGGGTCAGAAAACCGCCCAGCGCATGGCGCTGCAACTGCTGGAGCGTGATCGCAGCGGTGGCTCCCGACTGGCCCAGGCCTTGAGCCAGGCCATGGAAGGGGTAGGCCACTGCCGCCAGTGCCGCACCCTGACCGAGGAAGAACTCTGCCCGCAATGCGCCGACCCGCGTCGCGACGACACGCTGCTGTGCGTAGTGGAAGGGCCGATGGACGTGTACGCGGTGGAGCAGACCGGTTACCGCGGGCGCTACTTTGTGCTCAAGGGCCATCTGTCGCCGCTGGACGGCCTGGGGCCGGAAGCCATCGGTATTCCGCAACTGGTGACGCGGATCGAGGAGCAGGGCACCTTCGTCGAGGTGATCCTGGCCACCAACCCGACGGTGGAAGGCGAAGCGACGGCCCATTACATCGCGCAGTTGCTGACCAACAAAGGCCTGATCACCTCGCGCATCGCCCACGGCGTGCCGTTGGGTGGCGAGCTGGAACTGGTGGATGGCGGGACCTTGGCGCATTCGTTTGCCGGACGTAAGCCGATCGCCCTGTAACAAACACCGCAGGACAACATGTGGGAGCTGGGCTTTATGTGGGAGCTGGCTTGCCTGCGATGCAAACAACTCGGTCTTTCAGTTAAACCGAGGTGATGCTATCGCAGGCAAGCCAGCTCCCACATTTGATCTTTACTGTTCATCTAAGTCTTCGTCAGGCTCTGCCTTGTGCCTTGATAACCAAGCAAGCGCTTGGTAAGTTCGCTCCACCGTCCCGTGGAGCTTGCCGATGTCTGCCTATCAGGAATACTTCGACCCCAGCCACCAATTGGTCCGCGACAGCGTGCGCCGTTTCGTCGAACGCGAGATGTTGCCGGACATCGAGCAGTGGGAGGAGGCCGAGAGCTTCCCCCGGGAGCTGTATCTCAAGGCCGGCGCGGCGGGGATCCTGGGGATCGGTTACCCCGAAGCCCTCGGCGGCAGCCACGAAGGTGATCTGTTCGCCAAGGTCGCGGCCAGCGAAGAGCTGATGCGCTGCGGCTCCGGCGGTGTGGTGGCGGGGTTGGGCTCACTGGATATCGGCTTGCCACCCATCGTCAAATGGGCCCGGCCTGAAGTGCGCGATCGTGTCGCGCCGCAGGTTTTGTCCGGCGAGAAGATCGCCGCCCTGGCGGTCACCGAGCCCGGAGGCGGCTCCGATGTCGCCAGCCTGCAAACCCGTGCCGTGCGCGACGGTGATCATTATCGGGTCAGCGGCAGCAAAACCTTTATCACCAGCGGCCAGCGCGCCGACGTCTACACCGTCGCGGTACGCACCGGTGGGCCGGGCTTTGCCGGTATCAGCCTGTTGCTGATCGAGAAAGACACCCCTGGCTTTACCACCGGTACACCGCTGAAGAAAATGGGCTGGTGGGCGTCGGACACTGCCGAATTGTTTTTCGATGATTGCCGCGTACCCGTAGGCAATCTGATCGGCGTCGAGAACATGGGCTTCGCCTGCATCATGGGCAACTTCCAGAGCGAGCGGCTGGCCCTCGCCTTGATGGCCAACATGACGGCGCAAATGGCCCTGGAAGAAAGCCTGAAATGGGCCACCCAGCGAGAAGCGTTCGGCAAACCCATCGGCAAGTTCCAGGTGCTCAAGCATCGCTTGGCGGAAATGGCCACGGCGGTGGAAGTCTCTCGGGAGTTCACCTACCGCCAGGCCGCCAAGATGGCCGCGGGCAAGAGTGTAATCAAGGAGATTTCCATGGCCAAGAACCTCGCCACTGATACCGCCGACCGCGCGACCTACGATGCCGTGCAGATTCTCGGCGGCCAGGGGTACATGCGCGGCAACCTGGTGGAGCGGCTGTATCGCGACAACCGCATCCTGTCCATCGGTGGCGGGACTCGGGAAGTGATGAACGAAATCATCAGCAAGCAGATGGGCCTGTAGAAAGCGCTTTTGTGGCGAGGGAGCTCCCTGCCACACAAGCTCCCTCGCCACACGAATCCCGGGTTATTGGTCTGTCAGCGCAAACTGCGTCAGGCAGAAGGTAGGAATGCCCATGTCTTCCAGGCGCTGGGAACCACCCAGCTCCGGCAGATCGATGATCGCCGCCGCTTCGAAAATCCGTGCGCCCATGCGCCGGGCCAGGTTGGCTGCCGCGATCAGCGTGCCGCCGGTGGCAATCAAGTCATCGAACATCAGCACCGAATCACCTTCACACAGGCTGTCGGCGTGCACTTCCAGGAAGGCTTCGCCGTACTCGGTCTGGTAACCCTCGGCCAGCACGTCAGCCGGCAATTTGCCTTGCTTGCGGAACAGGATCAGCGGTTTGTTCAACTGATAGGCAATGATCGAACCGATCAAAAAGCCCCGGGCATCCATCGCGCCAATGTGGGTGAACTCGGCTTCGACGTAGCGGTGCACAAAGGTATCGGCCACCAGGCGCAAAGCCTTGGGCGACTGAAACAGCGGCGTGATATCACGAAAGATCACCCCAGGCTTGGGGAAGTCGATGACTGGGCGAATCAGGGATTTGATGTCGAACGAATCGAAGACCATCGTCGAGGAGTCCTGGGGAGGAAAACGGACTCGAAGTATACCTGCGGCCCAGCCGATTGGCTCGGCCGCAAGCGTCTGGATCAACCGTCGAGCGAACCGCCAGCGAGGGCGCAGAGCTGGATCGGGTCAAGGATATGCACTTCCTTGCCTTCAGCGGCAATCAGCTCGTTCTGCTGGAAGCGGGTGAATACCCGGGACACGGTTTCCACCGCCAAGCCCAGGTAGTTGCCGATTTCGTTGCGCGACATGCTCAGGCGGAACTGATTGGCCGAGAAACCCCGCGCACGGAAACGCGCGGAGAGGTTGACCAGGAAGGTAGCGATCCGCTCGTCGGCGGTTTTCTTCGACAAGAGCAGCATCATCTGCTGGTCGTCGCGGATTTCCCGGCTCATCACGCGCATCAACTGGCGACGCAATTGCGGTAGCTGCAGGGCCAGTTCATCCAGGCGCTCGAACGGAATTTCACAGACGGACGTGGTTTCCAGGGCCTGGGCCGATACCGGGTGAATCTCAGTGTCCATGCCCGAGAGTCCCACCAATTCGCTGGGCAGGTGGAAACCGGTGATCTGCTCTTCGCCGCCATCGCTCAGGCTGAAGGTTTTCAACGCGCCAGAACGTACTGCATAAACGGAATCAAACTTATCGCCCTGGCGAAACAGAAACTCGCCTTTTTTCAGTGGGCGACCGCGTTTAACGATCTCGTCCAGCGCTTCCATGTCTTCCAGATTCAACGAAAGTGGCAGGCAGAGGGGGGCCAGGCTGCAATCCTTGCAATGAGCCTGGCTATGAGCGCGCAGTTTAACTGGCTCGGACATTTCTTAAATCCTTGTGGGAAAACACACATAAGACGTAAGGGTACCGCACTGGGGGACGATCAGGCCAGCGTGTACAAAAAAGCAGCAGCGATATAAAGGTTTATGTATCGGCGTCGATACATAGATGTCTCTCTAGGAGCTGGAGCTCAGATCATGTCAGTCAGCACTGTCCAAAACCCGCTTATCAACGTGTCCGCAGTGGCCGTTTGGAAGGCTGCTGATGCAGCCAAGGAAAAAGAAGCCGCTGCCAAGGCGCCGGCTCTGGAAACCAAGGCTGCCGAGCCTACGGTCACTGAGGGCGTGAAGGTGGTCATTTCCGGTGCGGGGATGGGCATGGCCTCGGCAGCGAAATCCTCCAATAGCGATATTGATGAAAGCAGCCTGAGCGACAGCGCCAAGCAGCTGTTGAAGATGATCCGCGAATTGAGAAAGCAGCTGGCCGAGAAGATGGCCGAACTCTCTGCGGCCATGGCTGACACCTCCCTGAGCCCCGAGGCGCGCCAGGCCAAGGTGGCCGGTTTGCAGGGCGACGTGGCGACCATCCAGTCCGGCTTGATGACGGCCCAGACGCAATTGTCCAAAGTCCTGAAAGACGAGCCGCCTCAGGCTCAGATGGAAGCGATGAGCCTGATGGCGAAGTAACACTCAGATAACCCTGGAGAAGCGCTGCCGGTTCTGGTGTTCGAGGTAGGCATCGAACACCATGCACACCGAGCGCACCAGCAGGCGTCCAGCCGGCAATACGCGGATGCCTAGTGGGTCGAGTTCGATCAGCCCGTCCTCGGCCATTGCCTCCAGTTGTGGCCACAGCTCATCGAAGTAACCACGAAAATCGATGTTGAAGGCCTGTTCGATTTTCTCGAATGCCAAGCTGAAATTGCAGATCAACTGCTGAATCACTTCCCGCCGTAACCGGTCATCCGTGGTGCACAACAGCCCACGACTGGTGGCCAGCTGCGCGCCGGCCAGGGCGTTCTGGTAGTGGTTCAGGTCGCTGCTGTTCTGGCAGTACAGGTCGCCAATCTGGCTGATCGCCGACACCCCAAGCCCGATCAAGTCGCAATGCCCATGGGTGGTGTAGCCCTGGAAGTTGCGTTGCAGCCTGCCTTCCTCCTGGGCGATGGCCAGTTCGTCATCCGGCAGGGCGAAGTGGTCCATGCCGATGTAACGGTAGCCGGCCTGGGTCAACTGCTCGATGGTGGTTTGCAGCATCAGCAGCTTTTCCGCCGGGGTCGGCAGGTCTGCGGTGTTGATCCGCCGTTGGGGCATGAAACGTTCCGGCAGGTGTGCGTAGTTGAACACCGAGAGCCGGTCCGGTTGCAGGCTGATCACTTCCTCCACCGTGCGCGCAAAATTCAGCGGTGTCTGCTTGGGCAGGCCGTAGATCAGGTCGATATTGATCGAACGAAACTGCAGGGTGCGCGCTGCGTCGATCACTGCCCGGGTTTCTTCCAGGCTTTGCAGGCGGTTCACCGCACGCTGCACTTCGGGGTCCAGGTCCTGCACGCCAATACTGACGCGGTTGAACCCCAGCTCACGCAGCAGGCCCATGGTCGCCCAGTCGGCTTCCCGTGGGTCGATTTCAATCCCGTAGTCGCCGGAGTCATCGTCCAGCAGGTTGAAGTGCTGGCGCAGCCGGCCCATGACCTGACGCAGCTCGTCATGGCTGAGAAAGGTCGGGGTGCCGCCGCCGAAATGCAGCTGCTCCACCGGTTGCCTGGGGTCGAGGTGGCAGGCCACCAGCTGGATTTCCTGCTCCAGGCGTTGCAGATAGGCGTGGGCCCGCCCACGGTCCTTGGTGATGACCTTGTTGCAGGCGCAGTAGTAGCAAATATTCGCGCAGAACGGCACATGCACATACAGCGACAATGGCCGTGTGGCCTTGCGACTGTCACGCAGGGCGTGGAGCAGGTCGAAGGTGCCGACCTGGCTGTCGAATTGTACGGCGGTGGGGTACGAGGTGTAGCGCGGCCCCGCCAAGTCGTAGCGGTGAATCAGATCAGTGTCCCAACGAATGGCGTCGAGCATGCGGGCGTTCCCCCGGATAGGCTAGTGGGCCGAGTCTAGGGGCTGGGTGCAGAGGCCATCTTGATTTGCATCAACGGGGAGCGGCGCTATGCCACATGGCCTTTTAATGGCCCATTAGCCAGTGCTGGTGCGGCCCGGGCAAGGTCCAGATGCCGAACAGGATGACTAACAGGCCTCCTGTCATCCGCACGCTACGTTTACGCAATAACGCTGTTACTCGATCAGCGGCTAACCCCGTGGCCAGCAGCACCGGCCAGGTGCCGAGGCCGAAGGCGAGCATCAGCAGTGCACTGTCCAGCGCATTGCCCTGGCTGGCTGCCCACAGCAGGGTGCTGTAGACCAACCCGCACGGCAGCCAGCCCCAGAGCGCGCCCAGCAGTAACGCCCGGGGCAGGCTGGACACCGGCAGCAAACGGTTGGCAACCGGCTGGATATGCCGCCACAGGCCGCGCCCGAGGCTTTCTATACGGGTCAGGCCGCTCCACCAGCCGGCCAGGTACAAACCCATGCAAATCAGCAACAGCCCGGCGAGGATGCGCATGAACATCGCCGCCGGGCTGTTGGCCACGGCCCAGCCGGCCAAGCCGATCAACAGGCCGGCGGTGGCGTAGCTGAGGATGCGCCCCAGGTTATAGGCCAGCAGCAGGCGAAAGCGCCGACTGCGTTGCTCCTTGGGAATCGCCAGGGTCAGCGCGCCCATCAGGCCGCCGCACATGCCCAGGCAATGGCCGCCGCCCAGCAGGCCGAGGATCACCGCCGAGACCAGCAGGGGCGCCAGTTCAAGCATGGGGCGGATCTTTGGGCTTGGGCGGTTGCTCAGGGCCGTTGGCTTCGTCGACGGCGGCCAGGTGATTCGGGTCCTGGTCGTCGAACAGCACACTGTGGGCCGGGCCATCGAGGTCGTCATACTGGCCGCTGTCCACCGCCCAGAAGAAGATGTAAATGGCGATGGCCACAATCAACAGCGCCGCCGGGATCATCACGTAAAGAGCTGGCATCTGCACTCCATGCCCGCGCGGCTCAAGCCGGCAGCGGACGGGTAACGGGGGTGACGCTCGCGGCTGGCGTGCTCGGCATGCGAGTCAGGCGCAGGGCGTTGAGCACCACGGTCAACGAACTGAGGGACATGCCGATCGCTGCCCAGATGGGGGTGATCCAGCCGAGGGCGGCAAACGGCAACATCAGGCCATTGTACAGCCCGGCCCACAGCAGGTTTTCAATGATTACCCGGCGAGTGCGCCGGGCCAGGGTAAAGGCTTGTACCAGGGCGTCGAGGCGGTTCGACAACAGCACCGCGTCGGCACTGGTCTTGGCCAGGTCGGTGGCCGAGCCCATGGCCACGCTGATATCGGCGGCGGCCAGCACCGGCACGTCGTTGACGCCGTCACCGAGCATCAGCACCTTGCGGCCTTCCTTGTGCAACTGCTGCAGCATTTGCAGCTTGTCGTCGGGGCGCAGGCCGCCGTGTGCTTCGTCGATGCCCAGCTCAAGGGCGACGCTGGCGACCATTGGCGAGCTGTCGCCCGACAGCAGCAAGGTGCGCCAGCCGCGTGCATTGCAGGCGGCGAGCAAGGCGGGCGCGTCGCTGCGCAGGCGATCATCCAGGACAAACCATGCCAGGGCGCCGTCGGTGTCCCCCAGCAGCAACCATTGCCCGGCTTCTGTTGGCGGGGTGGGAAGCGCGCAGCCGCTCAATTCGCAGACAAAACCCGGCTGGCCAATGCGCAACCGGCGGTTACCGACAATGCCTTCCAGCCCCAGTCCCGGCATGCTGAGCACTTCATCCGCCGCCAGTGGTGCGCGGCCGAATGCGCGTGCAATCGGGTGTTCCGAGCGTTGTTCCAGCGCGGCGGCAAGGCTCAGGCACTCGTCGCTGCCCAGCACGCTCAACGGGCGGATCGCGCGCAAGGCCAGACGACCTTCGGTGAGGGTGCCGGTCTTGTCGAAAATCACCGTGTCGATCTGGTTCAGGCCTTCCAGCACGTGGCCCCGGGTCAGCAGCAGGCCGAGCTTGTGCAGGGTGCCGGTGGCCGCCGTCAGGGCGGTTGGCGTCGCCAGGGACAGGGCGCAAGGACAGGTCGCAACCAGCATCGCCAGGACAATCCAGAAGGCCCGTGAAGAGTCCAGCTCCCACCATACAAGGCCGATCACTGCGGCCGCGATCAGCGAGCACAACAGGAACCATTGGGCGGCGCGGTCGGCGATCTCCGCCAGCCGGGGTTTTTCCGCCTGGGCCCGCTCCAGCAGGCGCACGATGGCCGACAGGCGTGTGTCGTGGCCCAGGGCGCGGACTTCGACGGTCAGCGCGCCTTCGACGTTGAGGGTGCCGGCGGTCACCGCATCGCCGACCTGTCGCGGTTGCGGCAGGTACTCGCCGGTCAGCAGGGACTCGTCGATGCTCGACTGGCCGTCGAGGATGATGCCATCTGCCGGCAGAACCGCACCCGGATGCACCAGCACCCGATCCCCCAAGGCCAGTTCGCTGAGCAGGATCCGCTCACTTTGCCCATCGGCACTCATGCGCAGGCACGAAGCCGGCAACAGATTGACCAACTGCGCGGTCGCCGCCGCCGTACGTTCCCGGGCGCGGCGTTCCAGGTAGCGCCCGGCCAGCAGGAACAAGGCAAACATGCCGACGGCATCGAAGTACAGCTCACCGGTGCCGGTGATGGCGGTCCAGATCCCGGCCAGGTATGCACCGCCAATCGCCAGCGACACCGAGACATCCATGGTCAGGTGGCGGGTACGCAGGTCGCGCATCGCACCTTTGAAGAAGGGGGCGCAGCTGTAGAACACGATGGGCGTTGTAAGAAACATCGCGACCCAGCGCAGGATCACATGCAGCTCCGGGCTCAGGTCGATGTTGAATTCCGGCCAGGTGGCCATCGTTGCCATCATCGCCTGGAACCACAGCAGCCCGGCCACCCCCAATTGACGCAAGGCCCGGCGGTTTTCGCTGGCCAGTTGTTCGGCGGCGCGATCGGCTTGGTACGGGTGGGCGGCGTAGCCGATATGGCGCAACTCGCCGAGCAGTTGGCTCAACGGCAATTGCCCGTCAGCCCAGCGCACGTGCAGGCGGTGGTTGGACAGGTTCAGCCGCGCCTCGGCCACGGCGGGCAGGCTGCGCAGGTGTTTTTCGATCAGCCACCCGCAGGCGGCGCAGCTGATGCCTTCCATCAACAGCGTGGCTTCCGACAGACCGCCGTCGTGGCGGACGAAAGGCTTTTGCACATCCGCGCGGTCATACAGCGCCAGCTCGTCCACCAGTTGCACCGGCAGTGCCTCGGGGTTGGCCGAGGCTTCGCTGCGGTGCTGGTAATAGCTTTCCAGGCCACCGGCGACAATCGCCTCGGCCACCGCCTGGCAGCCCGGGCAACACAGCTCGCGGGGCTCGCCGAGGATCACCGCAGTGAACCGGCTGCCGGGCGGCACGGGCAGGGCGCAGTGGTAGCAGGGGGTTGGGGTGGTCATGGCTCAGTTCCGATGATCGTTCCCACGCTCTGCGTGGGAACGCTTCGTTGGACGCTCCGCGTCCGCTCTTGTGACGCGGAGCGTCACGGAATGCATGCCCACGCAGAACGTGGGAACGATCAAACAGGTGCCGCTCTATTTTTTCAGGTCTTCAGCACCCTGCAGCGGCTCGTCACCCAGCAGCAAGTCCTTGTCATGGCTGACCTGTTCTTCTTCAAACATGCGCCAGGTCCTGTCGCCTTCCACCCCCAGCAGTTCGACGAAGCGGCGGCCTTCGACCTTGTCGGTCACTTGGCCGATGTAGCGGCCAGGTTCGCTGTCGCTGCGGGTCAGGATGATCTTGCGGTCCTTCTCTGGCTGGGTCGGCGAAATCAGGTTCAGTTCCAGGGTGCCGGGCCCGCTGTTGCCGGTCAGGTGCACCTCGACTTCGCCGGTCAGCTCGTCCAGGTGCACCTTGGCCCGCAGTTGCAGGGTCTGGGCCAGCAGTTCGCGGTCCAGGGAACGGTTGATGCCTTTGCCCGCCTCATAGTAGTTGTCGTTGACCAGGTTGTCGGGGTTCTTCACCGCGATGGTCACCATGGACAAGGTCAATGTCACCGAACAGGTCAGGATCCCGATGATGATCCAGGGCCAGAGGTGCTTGTACCAGGGGCTTGCGGCAGTAGCTGCGGGCATTGTTCGGCTCTCTATTAACGGACTTGTGGGCCGATGAATCGGCTCTTGGCTTCAATGTGAACGCTGTCGTCATCGGCATCCTTGAGGATGAATTTCACCTCGTTGGTGCTCGACGGCAGCTGTTCCGGCGCGCTCGACAGCTCCACCGGCATGCTGAAGATTTCCCCGGCAGCCACCTTGATCTCGCGCCGGCCTTGCAGCTTGAGGTCCGGCAGGCCTGCGGCTTCCAGCACGTAAGTGTGGTCGCGCTGGTCCTTGTTCATGATCTTCAGGCTGTAGACGTTTTCGATCCGGCCTTCGGCGTTTTCGCGGTACAGCACTCGGTCCTTGCTGACGTCGAAACCCACCAGCGAACGCATGAAGAATGCGCCTGCCAACAGGCCCATCATCGCCAGCAGCACCAGGGCATAACCGATCAGGCG
Organism: Pseudomonas sp. Xaverov 83; assembly: GCF_019352905.1. NCBI lineage: Bacteria > Pseudomonadati > Pseudomonadota > Gammaproteobacteria > Pseudomonadales > Pseudomonadaceae > Pseudomonas > Pseudomonas sp. Xaverov 83. The sequence continues at coordinate 56,274 of NZ_JAAAFU010000025.1, forward strand.
CGGGCGCAGCTTATGGGTTTTCTGCCCCGACAGGTTGTGCTCGGTGGTGTAGCTGATCAGGCCGCGGGGGTATTCCATCTTGTCCATGATGTTGTCGCAGGCATCGATACAGGCCGCGCAGCCGATGCATTCGATCTGCAGGCCGTCACGGATGTCGATGCCGGTGGGGCACACCTGCACGCACATCGTGCAATCGATGCAATCCCCCAGGCCCTCGGCCTTGTAGTCGATGCCTTTTTTGCGCGGGCCCCGGGTTTCGCCACGGCGTGGGTCGTAGGAAACAATCAGGGTGTCCTTGTCGAACATCACGCTCTGGAAGCGCGCATACGGGCACATGTAGATGCACACTTGCTCGCGCAGCCAACCGGCGTTGCCGTAGGTGGCGAGGGTGAAGAAACCGACCCAGAAATACGACCAGCCATCGGCCTGGCCGGTGAAGAAGTCGAACACCAGTTCACGGATCGGCGAGAAGTAGCCGACGAAGGTCATGCCGGTGACGAAGCCGATGATCAGCCACAGGCTGTGCTTGCTGAATTTGCGCAGGAACTTGTTGGCGCTCATCGGCGCCTTGTCCAGTTTGATGCGCTGGTTGCGGTCGCCTTCGGTGACTTTTTCGCACCACATGAAGATCCAGGTCCACACGCTTTGCGGGCAGGTGTAGCCGCACCAGACGCGGCCGGCATACACGGTGATGAAGAACAGGCCAAACGCCGCCACGATCAGGATGCCTGACAGCAGGATGAAATCCTGGGGCCAGAAGGTCGCGCCAAAAATGAAGAATTTACGCTCCGGCAGGTTCCACCACACGGCCTGGTGGCCACCCCAGTTCAGCCACACGGTGCCGAAGTAGAGCAGGAACAAACCGGCGCCACCGAGCATCCGCAAATTGCGGAACAAACCGGTGAAGGCGCGGGTGTAGATTTTCTCCCGTGATGCGTAGAGATCGACAGTGTTGCTTGATTTTTTGGCAGGCGGGGTAACGTCATGTACCGGAATCTGGTTGCTCATCATTGCATCCCACGGCAGTGGAGATTTGCCTCGGCCAGTACGTGCCAACCGGGGTCAAAATAGGGGTGTTGCAGTGGCCTAATGATACGCCCCGGATACCCTTTGACGGGTGCGACCTTTGGTCGCGTTGGGGGAAGTCAATTGATGGTGTACGTGATCTGGATCAATTGACTTGTGAAGTATGGACGGTTTTTGCTGTTGCGGTGGGCGGGCAGGTCCTCAATGCAGTCAGCCAAGAGACCCGGATCTTCAAAACAAGGCAGGTCTGATGTGGGAGCGGGCTTGCTCGCGAATGCGCAGTGTCAGTCAACTTATTGGTTACTGATACACCGCATTCGCGAGCAAGCCCGCTCCCACATTGGATCTTTGGTGGTTTCAAAAACGGCTCTGTCAGCTTCCGCTGACAGAGCCGTTTTTATGGCCGTTTTGCCTTACTCGGCGTCCGCCGGCTTGTCCCCATGGGACAGGCTGTAAACATACGCCGCCAGCAAATGCACCTTGTCATTGCCCTGCAATTGCTCCTGCGCAGGCATTTGGCCCTGACGGCCATAACGGATGGTCTGCTGCAGTTGCGCGAAGCTCGAACCGTAGATGAAGGCGCCCGGGTGGGTCAGGTCAGGTGCGCCCATGGCGGGTGTACCTTTACCGGCGGGACCGTGGCACGCCACGCAGTTGGCGGCGAAGAGTTTCTCGCCGTTGGCCACGTCAGCCTTGGCGCCTTCCGGCAGTTTACGGCCATCGAGATTGGTCACCACAAAGCCGGCCACATCGGCCACGCCTTGCTCGCCAATGACTTCGGCCCAGGCCGGCATCACCGCGTGGCGGCCTTTCATGATGGTTTCCTTGATGGTGGCCGGCTCACCGCCCCAGCGCCAGTCGGCGTCGGTCAGGTTGGGGAAGCCATACGCGCCCTTGGCGTCGGAACCGTGACACACCGAGCAGTTGGAGGCGAACAGGCGGCCACCCATCTTCAAGGCTTGCGGGTCCTTGGCCACTTCTTCAATCGGCATCGCGGCGAACTTGGCGAAGATCGGCCCGAACTTGGCGTCCGACTTGGCCATTTCCTTTTCCCATTCGTGCACGCCGGTCCAGCCGGTCTGGCCGTTGGCGAAGGGGGTTTGCTTGTCGTTGTCGAGGTAGTTATAGCCCGGCAGCAGGCCTTTCCAGTTGCCCAGGCCGGGGTACAGCGCCAGGTAACCGAGGGCGAAGATGATGGTGCCGACAAACAGCATGAACCACCATTTCGGCAGCGGGTTGTCGTACTCCTCGATGCCGTCGAACGAGTGGCCGACGGTTTCATCGGTTTGCTCGGCGCGCTGGCCCTTGCGGGTCGACAGCAGCAGCCAGGTCAGGGCGAAAATGGTACCCAGACTGAGGACTGTGACGTACAGACTCCAGAACGTAGTCATTCTTTGTTACTCCTAGACGCTTCTACGACGTGCTTGATGGCTTCGGGATCATCCGCGAAGGGCAGCAACGTCGCGTCTTCAAACTCCGACTTGCGCTTGGGGCTGAACACCCACAACGCCAGGCCGATAAAGGCCACCATCACGACAACGGTGCCCAGGCCTCGAATCATCCCGATATCCATCGTGATCACCGTTTGCTTTTGATGATGGTGCCAAGGCCTTGCAAGTAGGCCACCAGTGCGTCCATTTCGGTCTTGCCCTTCACGGCAGCTGCCGCGCCGGCGATGTCTTCGTCGGTGTAGGGCACGCCGAGGGTGCGCAAGACTTCCATCTTCTTGGCGGTGTCCTTGCCGTCGAGTTTGTTTTCGACCAGGAACGGGTACGCCGGCATTTTCGACTCGGGCACCACGTTGCGCGGGTTGTACAAGTGCGCACGCTGCCAGTCATCGGAGTAACGACCGCCGACCCGGGCCAAGTCCGGGCCGGTACGCTTGGAACCCCACAGGAACGGGTGGTCCCACACGCTTTCACCGGCCACCGAGTAGTGGCCGTAGCGTTCGGTTTCGGCGCGGAATGGACGGATCATCTGCGAGTGGCAGCCGACACAGCCGTTGGCGATGTAGACGTCGCGGCCTTCCAGTTCAAGGGCGGTGCGCGGCTTCATGCCTTCCACCGGTTTGTTGGTCACGTCCTGGAAAAACAGCGGAACGATCTGGGTCAGGCCGCCGATACTCACGGCGATGACCATGAAGAAGGCCAGCAGGCCGATATTCTTCTCGACTACTTCATGCTTCATCAGTGAGCTCCCACAACGGCGATCTGGCTGGCGGCTTCGGCTTCTTTAGGGTCGGAGGCACGCACGGTGCGCCAGACGTTGTAGGCCATGAAGAGCATGCCGCTGGCAAAGATCGCACCGCCGAGGGCGCGCACGATGTAACCCGGATGGCTGGCTTGCAGCCCTTCGACGAAGGAGTAAGTAAGGGTGCCGTCGTCGTTGATCGCACGCCACATCAGGCCCTGGGTGATGCCGTTGACCCACATCGAGGCGATGTAGAGCACGGTACCGATGGTGGCCAGCCAGAAGTGCGTGTTGATCAGGCTGACGCTGTGCATCTGCGCACGGCCGAACAGTTTCGGGATCATGTGGTACAGCGCACCGATGGAGATCATCGCTACCCAACCAAGGGCGCCGGCGTGTACGTGGCCGATGGTCCAGTCGGTGTAGTGGGACAGCGAGTTGACGGTCTTGATGGCCATCATCGGGCCTTCGAAGGTCGACATGCCGTAGAACGCCAGGGAGACCACGAGGAACCGCAGGATCGGGTCGGTGCGCAATTTATGCCAGGCGCCCGACAGGGTCATCATGCCGTTGATCATGCCGCCCCAGCTTGGCGCCAGCAGGATGATCGACATGGCCATGCCCAGGGACTGGGCCCAGTCCGGCAACGCGGTGTAGTGCAGGTGGTGCGGACCGGCCCAGATGTACAGGGTGATCAGCGCCCAGAAGTGCACGATGGACAGGCGATAGGAGTAGATCGGACGCTCGGCCTGTTTCGGCACGAAGTAGTACATCATCCCCAGGAAGCCGGTGGTGAGGAAGAAGCCTACGGCGTTGTGGCCGTACCACCACTGGATCATCGCGTCCGTCGCACCGGCGTAGGCCGAGTAGGACTTGAAGAAGCTCACCGGCAAGGAGGCGTGGTTGACGATGTGCAGCATCGCCGTCACCAGGATAAACGCCCCGTAGAACCAGTTGCCGACGTAGATGTGCTTGGTCTTGCGCTTGACGATGGTGCCGAAGAACACCACCGCGTAGGTCACCCAGACAATCGCCAGCAAAATGGCGATCGGCCATTCCAGCTCGGCGTATTCCTTGGTGGTGGTGTAGCCCAGCGGCAGGGTGATGATCGCGCCAACGATGACCGCTTGCCAGCCCCAGAAGGTAAAGGCAGCCAATGCATCGGAAATCAGTCGCGTTTGGCAGGTTCGCTGCACGACGTAGTAAGAAGTGGCAAACAGTGCACATCCACCGAAGGCAAAAATCACCAGGTTGGTGTGCAACGGGCGCAGGCGTCCAAACGTCGTCCATGGCAGGCCAAAATTCAACTCTGGCCAAACCAGTTGCGAGGCGATGAAGACACCGAGCCCCATGCCAAGGATCCCCCAGACCACCGTCATGATGGCGAACTGGCGGACTACCTTATAGTTATAAGCAGTCGGACTGATTGCTGTGCTCATTCTAAGGTTCCACGGTTTAGGTTTTTTTATAGGGTAAAAATCGGTCGCAAGTATGGAGAAAGCAAGATTCCATTGCAACGCAAGGTGACCTGCGTCAATGCGTTCCAAACCAGATTCTGCGCCCTTTCCATGTTTGGCGTAAGGACAAAATCCAGGGTTAAAAGCTGACGACTTGGACAGGATTTTAAGCGGGTCGAAGGTACTTGTAACTGAGTGTGTGTAAACAAGCCGCTCGGGTGACGAGTGGTCAGTGGCACGACAGCCGGTAAGTACCAGCCTTTGCGCCTGTCATCGAGCAGAAATGTTTCAACCCATCGAGTGCAAGTCGGCCATCGACCGGCCAATGCCGGTCCACTGTGCAAACAAGCGTAGACCCGAATGGCAGGAGGGGAAAGTCGCTGATCGGAAGGGTGCGACAATGGGTCGCAAAAAAGCCGCACCTGAAGCAGGCGCGGCTTTTGGGGAGTGCAGGATTACTCGGGTTGGCTGTCAGGCGTCGCGCCATCGGCGTTATGGGACAGGCTGTAGACGTAGGCCGCAAGCAAATGCACCTTGTCATTGCCTTGCAGCGCTTCCTGCGCGGGCATCTGGCCTTGGCGGCCGTGGCGAATGGTCTGCTGCAACTGTGCCAGGCTGGTGCCGTAGATAAAGCCGCTGGGTTGCGTCAGGTTCGGCGCACCCATGGCTTCCACACCATGGCCTTGCGGACCGTGGCAGGCGACACAGGTGGTGCTGAACGCCACTTGGCCCGCCGCAACGTCAGCGGTGCTGTCTGCCGGCAACGGCAGGCCCGCCAGTTCATGGCGCACATAGGCCGCGACGTTTTTCACACCGTCTTCGCCCAGCACTTCACCCCAGGCCGGCATCGCGGCATGACGGCCATTCATGATGGTCATCTTGATGGCGTCCGCCGAACCGCCCCAGCGCCAGATGTTGTCCGCCAGGTTCGGGAAGCCGTAGGCGCCCTTGGCATCCGAGCCGTGGCAAACCGCGCAGTTGGAGGCAAACAGGCGACCGCCCATTTTCAGCGCCTGCGGGTCCTTGGCGACTTCTTCCACGGGCATGGCTGCGAATTTGGCGAAGATCGGCCCGAACTTGGCGTCGGCCTTGGCCATCTCCTTGTCCCATTCCTTGGTCTGGGTCCAGCCGTCTTCATAGCCCGGCAGCACGCCCTTCCAGTTGCCCAGGCCCGGGTAGAGGATCAGGTAGCCGACGGCAAACACCAGGGTGCCGGCGAACAGCATGAACCACCATTGCGGCAGCGGGTTATCGTATTCCTCGATCCCGTCGAAGGCGTGGCCCATGGTCTGGTCCACGCTGCCCTTGGTCTCGCCCTTGCGGGTGCCGATCAACAGCCAGGTCAGCCCGATCAGGCTGCCGAGGGTCAGTACACAGATCCATGTACTCCAGAAGGTAGTCATGGCCGGTTGCTCCTTGTTGCAGGCTCTTCTTGAGCGTCGGGGGTTGGCGGTAGCGGTTCATCGGCAAACGGCAGCAGGCAGGCTTCGGCGAACTCCGAATTGCGCCGGGAGTTGAACACCCACAGCGACAAGCCGATGAAGGCGATGGCCACGACCAGCGTGCCAAGCCCGCGGATGGTTCCAGCATCGAAATCAAATCCCATGGCTCACCTCTTGCTCTTGATGGCAGTGCCGAGCACTTGCAGGTACGAAACCAGCGCGTCCATCTCGGTCTTGCCCTTGAGGGAGGCCACGGCGCCGGCGATGTCATCGTCGGTGTACGGCACGCCGAGGGTGCGCATCACTTTGAGCTTGGTCTCGGTGTGGCTGCTGTCGACCGGAGCGGTGACCAGCCATGGGTACGCCGGCATCTTCGATTCCGGCACCACGTTGCGCGGGTTATACAAGTGCGCGCGGTGCCAGTCGTCCGAGTAGCGCGCGCCGACGCGGGCCAGGTCCGGCCCGGTGCGTTTGGATCCCCACAGGAAGGGGTGATCCCACACACTTTCACCGGCCACCGAGTAGTGGCCGTAGCGCTCGGTTTCGGCGCGGAACGGGCGGATCATCTGCGAGTGGCACTGTACGCAACCTTCGCGGATGTAGATGTCGCGGCCTTCCAGTTGCAGCGCGGTGTAGGGCTTCATGCCTTCCACCGGCTTGTTGGTCACGTCCTGGAAGAACAGCGGCACAATCTGGGTCAGGCCGCCGATACTCACGGCGAGCACCATCAGCAGCATCAGCAGGCCGACGTTCTTTTCAATGGTTTCGTGTTTCATCATCGACTCCTCAGGCCATCTGTGCCGCAGCGGCGACTTCGGCGGGTTGTGCCGAACGCACGGTGCGCCACGTGTTGTAAGCCATCAGGAACATGCCGCTGAGGAAGATCGCCCCACCCACCAGCCGCACGATGAAGCCTGGGTGGCTGGCCACCAGGGTTTCGACGAAGGAGTAGGTCAAGGTGCCGTCTTCGTTGACCGCACGCCACATCAGGCCCTGGGCAATGCCGTTGACCCACATCGAAGCGATGTAGAGCACGGTGCCGATGGTGGCCAGCCAGAAGTGCGCGTTGATCAGGCCGACGCTGTACATCTGCTCACGACCGAAGACTTTCGGGATCATGTGGTACAGCGCGCCGATGGAAATCATCGCCACCCAACCGAGGGCGCCGGCGTGTACGTGGCCGATGGTCCAGTCGGTGTAGTGGGAGAGGGCGTTCACCGTCTTGATGGCCATCATCGGCCCTTCGAAGGTCGACATGCCGTAGAACGCGAGAGACACGACAAGGAAGCGCAGGATCGGGTCGCTGCGCAACTTATGCCAGGCGCCCGACAAGGTCATCATGCCGTTGATCATCCCGCCCCAGCTCGGTGCCAGCAGCACCAGCGACATCACCATGCCCAGAGACTGTGCCCAGTCCGGCAACGCGGTGTAGTGCAAGTGGTGGGGGCCGGCCCAGATGTACAGGGTGATCAGTGCCCAGAAGTGGACGATGGACAGGCGATAGGAATACACCGGACGTTCGGCCTGTTTCGGCACGAAGTAGTACATCATCCCAAGGAAGCCTGCGGTGAGGAAAAAGCCTACCGCGTTATGCCCGTACCACCACTGCACCATGGCATCCGTCGCACCGCCGTAGGCCGAGTAGGACTTGGTCCAGCTCACCGGCAGGGACGCGTGGTTGACGATGTGCAGGATAGCCACGGTGATGATGAACGCACCGAAGAACCAGTTACCGACGTAGATATGCTTGGTGTTGCGCTTCATCACTGTGCCGAAGAACACGACGCCGTAGGCCACCCAGACCACGGCGATGAGAATGGCGATCGGCCATTCCAGCTCGGCGTATTCCTTGGAGGTGGTGTAGCCCAGCGGCAAGCTGATCGCGGCCAGCACAATCACCAACTGCCAGCCCCAGAAGCAGAACTGCGCGAGTTTGGGTGCGAACAGCTGGGTCTGGCAGGTGCGCTGCACCGAGTAGAAGGAGCTGGCAAACAGCGCGCAACCGCCAAAGGCAAAGATCACCGCGTTGGTGTGCAGTGGGCGCAAACGGCCGAAACTGGTCCAGGGCAAATTGAAGTTGAGTTCGGGCCATACCAACTGGGCTGCGAGAAAAACCCCGAGCCCCATGCCGATGATGCCCCACACCACCGTCATAATGGCGAATTGGCGGACCACCTTGTAGTTATAGGCGGTACTTAAAGTAGTGTTCATGGTTCCCCATCCACGGTTCAACCCAAGCAAATGCGGCACTTGGGCTGGAGTTATAGGCAGACTAAAAAGCGAGGCAAGCATGGGCAAAGAGCACAAGGCCAGTATTGACGGGGATCAATGGGCGCAGTGTGTGCGGGAACGCGGCTGGTTGTGGGATGCCGCGGCAGGGTCTATCGCGGGTACGCCCGCGACGTTGATCCTGGCCCACGGCGCGGGTGCGCCGATGGACTCGGGCTTCATGAACGACATGGCTGCACGCCTTGCCGGGCATGGCGTGAACGTGTTGCGCTTCGAGTTTCCGTACATGGCCCAGCGCCGTGTGGACGGAGGCAAACGCCCACCCAATCCAGCCCCGAAACTGCTGGAATGCTGGCGTGAGGTGTATGCCGAGGTGCGACGTCATGTCGCTGGGAAACTGGCGGTTGGCGGCAAGTCCATGGGCGGGCGGATGGCCAGTTTGCTGGCGGATGAATTGGGCGCGGATGCGCTGGTGTGCCTGGGTTATCCGTTTTATGCGGTGGGCAAGCCGGAGAAACCACGAACCGAGCATCTGGCCGGGCTGAAGACGCCGACGTTGATTGTGCAGGGCGAGCGGGATGCGCTGGGCAATCGGGCGGCGGTGGAAGGGTATGTGTTGTCGCCGAGTATCGAGGTGATGTGGCGGGTGGCGGGGGATCATGATTTGAAGCCGTTGAAGGCTTCGGGATTTAGTCATGAGCAGCATCTGGAGGCTGCGGCGGTGAAGGTCTCAAGCTTTCTTGCTGGCCTTTAGGGCCTCATCGCAGGCAAGCCAGCTCCCACATTTTGATGTGTGAACACAGTCAAATGTGGGAGCTGGCTTGCCTGCGATAGCGATTTACCGGTTAAACCGCTCTACCAGCGAGTACTGGGTATTGGCGGTATGCGTCAGCTCTTCACTTAATTGCGCCGAGTTCAACGCCTGTTCCGACGTCTGATCCGCCAGCAACGCAATGGTGCTGATATTACGGCTGATCTCTTCAGCCACCGAGCTTTGCTCTTCGGTCGCCGCCGCAATCTGCGCCGTCATGTCAGTGATATGCGCTACCGCTTCACTGATCCCGATCAGCGCCTGGTCCGCCTCCATCACCCGCGCCACACCTTCCTCCGCCTGGCGATGCCCGGCGTCCATGGTCTGTACGGCGGCGTTGGCGGTCTGTTGCAGCTTGGCGATCAGCGCGTGAATCTGCCCGGTGGACTCGCTGGTACGCTGGGCCAGTTGCCGCACTTCGTCGGCCACCACTGCGAAGCCCCGGCCCATCTCGCCGGCACGGGCCGCTTCGATGGCCGCGTTCAGCGCCAGCAGGTTGGTCTGGTCGGCGATGCCTTTGATCACATCCACCACGCCGCCGATCTCATCGCTGTCCTTGGCCAGTTGGGTCACGGTCACACCGGTTTCCCCGACCGCTACCGACAGGCGCTGAATCGCCTCGCGGGTTTCGCCGGCGATATCACGGCCACGGCCGGTCAGGCGATTGGCTTCCTGGGTGGCATCGGCGGTGCGTTGCACGTGGCTGGCGACTTCCTGAGTCGTCGCGGCCATCTGGTTGACCGCAGTGGCCACCTGTTCGGTTTCCACACGTTGGCGTTCAAGACCGCTGGAGCTGTTATGCGCCAGGGTATTGGACTGTGCCGCCTGGGAGTTGAGGTGTTCAGCCGTGTCCTGCAAACGGGTAAGACACGTCTTCAGGCGCGCTTCCTGGCTGAGGATCGACATCTCCAGGCGTGCCTGGGCGCCGCGGCTGTCGGTGTACATCTGCGCAATCAGCGGGTCGGACGTGGTCTGCTCGGCCAGGCGCAGCAAACGCTTGAGCCCGCGCTGTTGCCAGCTCAGGCCCAGCAGGCCCAGCGGTACCGACAGCGCGGCGGCCAAGGCGAAGCCCCAGTGGGAATTGAGCCAGACGCCAATCAGAAAGCTCAACTGGCTGACCAGGATAAACGGCAGCCAGTCCTGCAACACCGGCAGCCACTTGTCGCGGCGCGGGATGGCCGGCTTGCCCTGGTTGATGCGCTGGTAAAGCGCCTCAGCACGGCGAATCTGCTCGGCGGTGGGCTTGACCCGAACCGACTCGTAGCCGATCACCTGATTGCCGTCGAAGACCGGTGTCACATAGGCGTTGACCCAATAGTGATCACCGCTCTTGCAGCGGTTCTTGACGATGCCCATCCATGGCAAGCCTTGTTTGAGCGTCGACCACATGTGTGCGAACACTGCCGCCGGAACATCCGGATGACGAACCAGGTTGTGCGGGGCACGCAACAGTTCGTCATGGGAAAACCCACTGATCTCGACAAAGGCGTCGTTGCAGTAGGTGATCACGCCTTTGGCATCCGTGGTGGAGATCAACCGTTGCTGAGCGGGGAAGGTACGTTCGCGCTGGGTAACGGGTTGGTTATTACGCATGATTGTTCAATCCGCAAGGCTTTGATGGGTTGTCGGCCGCTGCGGGGTTTTATTTAACTTATTTTTGCAACAATCGGCTCAGCCTCAGCCCGCCAGCATCGGATAGGTAAACAACCCGAAATGCAGCAGGTTCAAGCCGAAGTGCGTGACGATCGCGGCGCCCAACCCACCAAAGCGATACGCCAGGCCGTATCCCAGGCCGGCGATGGTTGCCAGCAGGGTCCACTGCCAGCCTGCGCCCAGGTGGACCAGGCCGAACAAAAGCGCTGCCAGTAACAGCGCGAGGTTTTCACCATAGGGCAACTGCTTGAAGCGCCGGCTCAGCCCGCCCTGGATGTAACCGCGAAACAGCGCTTCCTCCACGAGAGTCACCAGCAGCAGGTTATTCAGCACCCACAGCCATGCCTGTTCCGGCCACTTCGGCGCCCAACTGATAACCCCCAGCAACGCAGCACCGCCCAGTGCGGCAATCGCCGTCAGGGTCAATGCCAGCGCCGTGGCATAGATCGACAGGCGCAATGACCGGCGCGCAACAATCCACGGGCAGGCCAGCAGCAGCCAGAAGCCGATCAGCGGCTTGTCCTGGTTCAAGTACATCGAAAACGGTACGGCATCGTCAGTAAAGCGCTGCGGGGCGATCCCGCGACCGTTGTAGAACCCCGGCAGCCAATGCATCGCCAACCCCAGCGCCAGTACGATAAACAGGCCGTGGCCGAGATAGCGCACCCAAGGATTTCGCTGCTGGCGCACGGCAAATCCGGCCAACAGCAACATGGCGACGGACAACGCCGCCATCAAACCCAATTGCCCGTAGCTCAAGGCGAATACATAGCCGATGGAAAGAAGCGCCAGGTACAGCCATGGCAATGCAAGCATGGGAAATCCTTGTGACAGTCAAAATCTGAGGGCGGCAGTATAACGAGCGTCACCGACGGTAAAAATGAAAACACCGCCTGGGGAGGCGGTGTTTTGTGTAGCGCGTGTCAGTTACGAGGCAATCAACTGCCGCAACACGTAGTGCAGGATACCGCCCGCCTTGAAGTACTCGACCTCATTCAGGGTGTCGATGCGGCACAGCACCTCGACCTTCTCGCTGCTGCCATCCTCACGGGTGATCACCAGCGTCAGGTTCATGCGCGGCTCGATCTCGGCGTGGGTCAGCCCGAGGATGTCGATCTTCTCCTTGCCGGTCAGCTTGAGTGCCTTGCGGTTCTGGTCCAGCTTGAACTGCAGGGGCAGCACGCCCATGCCTACCAGATTGGAGCGGTGAATCCGCTCGAAACTCTCGGCGATCACCGCCTTGACCCCCAGCAGGTTGGTACCCTTTGCCGCCCAGTCACGGCTAGAGCCGGTGCCGTATTCCTGGCCCGCGATCACCACCAGCGGGGTGCCCGAGGCCTGGTATTTCATGGCGGCATCGTAAATCGGCATTTTCTCGCCGGTAGGGATGTAGATCGTGTTGCCGCCTTCCTCACCGCCGAGCATTTCGTTGCGGATGCGGATGTTGGCGAAGGTGCCGCGCATCATCACTTCATGGTTGCCGCGACGTGAGCCGTAGGAGTTGAAGTCCCGCGGTTCGACGCCTTGCTCGCGCAGGTATTTGCCGGCCGGGCTGTCGGTCTTGATGTTGCCGGCAGGAGAGATGTGGTCGGTGGTCACCGAGTCCCCCAGCAATGCCAGCACGTTGGCGCCCTTGACGTCCTCGATCACCGGAAGCGGGCCGCCAATGTCGTCGAAGAACGGTGGGTGCTGGATGTAGGTGGAGTCCTTTTGCCAGACGTAGGTGGCGGCCTGCGGCACTTCAATGGCTTGCCACTGTTCGTCGCCGGCAAACACTTCGGCATATTCCTTGTGGAACATCTTGGTACTGACTTGCGCGACGGCGTCGGCGATTTCCTTGCTGCTGGGCCAGATGTCCCGCAGGTACACCGGTTTGCCGTCAGAGCCGGTACCCAGCGGTTCGCTGCTGATGTCCATGCGCACGGTGCCGGCCAAGGCATAGGCCACCACCAGGGGCGGGGACGCCAGCCAGTTGGTTTTCACCAGGGGGTGCACCCGGCCTTCAAAGTTACGGTTGCCCGAAAGCACCGACGCTACCGCCAGGTCGGCTTTCTGGATGGCTTTTTCGATCGGCTCGGGCAGCGGCCCGGAGTTGCCGATGCAGGTGGTGCAGCCATAACCCACCAGGTCGAAGCCCAGCTTGTCGAGGTATTGGGTCAGCCCCGCCGCTTTGTAGTAGTCGGTGACCACCTTGGAACCGGGCGCCAGGGACGTTTTCACCCATGGCTTGCTCTTCAATCCTTTCTCCACGGCCTTTTTCGCCACCAAGCCCGCTGCCATCATCACGCTGGGGTTGGAGGTGTTGGTGCAGGAGGTAATCGCCGCGATTACCACCGCGCCGTTCTTCAGGCGATAGGTCTGGCCTTCGAAGTCGTAGTCGGCTTCACCGATCAGGTCGGCGTTGCCCACCGCAACACCGCCGCCGCCTTCGCTTTCCAGGCGGCCTTCTTCCTTGTTGGTGGGTTTGAATTGCAGGTCGAGGAAGTCGCTGAAGGCTTGGCCGACGTTCGGCAGGGAAACACGGTCTTGTGGGCGTTTTGGCCCCGCGAGGCTGGCTTCGACGCTGCCCATGTCCAGGGCCAGGCTGTCGGTGAAGATCGGTTCCTGGCCTGCATTGCGCCACAGGCCCTGCGCCTTGGTGTAGGCCTCCACCAGCTTCACGGTTTCCGCAGGGCGGCCCGACAGGCGCAGGTAGTCCAGAGTCACGTCGTCCACCGGGAAGAAGCCGCAAGTGGCGCCGTACTCCGGGGCCATGTTGGCGATGGTGGCACGGTCGGCGAGTGGCAGGTCGGCCAGGCCGTCGCCATAGAATTCGACGAATTTCCCGACCACACCTTTTTTACGCAGCATCTGGGTGACGGTCAGCACCAGGTCGGTGGCGGTGATGCCTTCTTTCAGTTTGCCGGTGAGCTTGAAGCCGATCACTTCCGGGATCAGCATCGACACCGGCTGCCCGAGCATCGCGGCTTCCGCTTCGATCCCGCCCACGCCCCAGCCCAGTACGCCGAGGCCGTTGATCATGGTGGTGTGGGAGTCTGTGCCTACCAATGTGTCGGGGAAGGCGTAGGTGCGGCCGTCTTCATCCTTGGTCCACACGGTGCGGCCGAGGTATTCCAGGTTGACCTGGTGGCAGATGCCGGTGCCCGGTGGCACTACGCTGAAGTTGTCGAAGGCGCTCTGGCCCCAGCGCAGGAAGGCGTAGCGTTCGCCGTTGCGCTGCATTTCGATGTCGACGTTTTCCTGGAAGGCGCCGGTGGTGGCGAACTTGTCGACCATCACCGAGTGGTCGATCACCAGATCCACCGGTGACAGCGGGTTGATGCGCTGCGGGTCACCGCCGGCCTTGGCCACGGCGGCGCGCATGGCGGCCAGGTCGACCACGGCGGGCACGCCGGTAAAGTCCTGCATCAGCACCCGGGCGGGGCGGTATTGAATCTCGCGGTCGGAGCGGCGCTCCTTGAGCCAGGCGGCAATGGCCTTGAGGTCGGCGCCGGTGACGGTCTTTTCGTCTTCCCAGCGCAGCAGGTTTTCCAGCAGTACCTTGAGGGACATCGGCAGCTTGTCCAGATCACCCAGGCTCTTGGCGGCTTCGGGCAGGCTGAAGTAGTGATAGGTCTTGTCGTCGATCTGTAAGGTTTTAAGGGTTCTCAGACTATCAAGGGATGACATTACATGACTCCTTATGGTCCGCACGGCTACGGACCTGACGGGACGAACAGAGCTTACAAATTAGCCCTGTTTTAAGTAGCTGGCTAATTACTGGACTCTATCAATAAGTCCAAGGTTCCGAACTCGGCTATCATGCGCGCGTTTTCATGACAGGCATTGCGCTATAGCAAGCCCGTGATCCAGGAGAGTTGATGAACACCCTTTTTATGCACTGCCGCCCGGGTTTTGAAGGCGAAGTCTGTTCCGAGATCGCGGAACACGCCGCTCGCCTGAACGTTTCGGGCTACGCCAAGGCCAAGACCGGCAGCGCCTGCGCCGAATTTGTCTGCACCGAAGAAGACGGCGCCCAGCGCCTGATGCGCGGCCAACGCTTTGCCGAGCTGATCTTCCCAAGGCAGTGGGCGCGCGGGGTGTTCATCGATTTGCCGGAAACCGACCGCATCAGCGTGATCCTGGCGCACCTGCGGGATTTCCCGGTGTGCGGCAGCCTGTGGCTGGAGATGGTCGACACCAACGATGGCAAGGAGCTGTCGAACTTCTGCAAGAAATTCGAAGTGCACCTGCGCAAGGCGCTGATGGCTGCCGGCAAGCTGGTGGAAGACGCCAGCAAGCCGCGCCTGTTGCTGACCTTCAAGAGTGGCCGTGAAGTGTTCATGGGACTGGCCGAGTCGAACAACTCGGCGATGTGGCCGATGGGCATTCCGCGCCTGAAATTCCCGCGGGACGCGCCAAGCCGCTCGACCTTGAAGCTGGAAGAAGCCTGGCACCATTTTATCCCCCGTGATCAGTGGGACGAGCGCCTGCACAGCGACATGACCGGTGTCGACCTCGGCGCAGCGCCTGGGGGCTGGACCTGGCAGCTGGTCAACCGTGGCATGCTGGTGACCGCCATCGACAACGGCCCGATGGCCGAAAGCCTGATGGATACCGGCCTGGTGCAGCACTTGATGGCCGACGGCTTCATCTACACGCCCAAGCAGCCGGTGGACTGGATGGTGTGCGACATCGTCGAGAAACCGGCGCGCAATGCGGCCCTGCTGGAAACCTGGATCGGCGAAGGGCATTGCCGCGAAGCGGTGGTCAACCTGAAGTTGCCGATGAAGCAGCGTTATGCCGAAGTGAAGCGCTTGCTTGAACGCATCGCGGAAGGCTTCAAGGAACGGGGTATTCGAGTGGAGATTGGCTGTAAGCAGCTGTACCACGACCGTGAAGAAGTGACCTGCCATTTGCGCCGGTTGGATGTGAAGAAGCCAAAGGCCCGGTAAACTGGCGGCCTGTTTCAGGAGTGAATGATGAGCGACATTTTTGACACCCCGGTCGATGGCACCCTGGACGCCACCGGCCTCAACTGCCCCGAACCGGTGATGATGCTGCACCAGCACATCCGTGACCTGGCGCCCGGCGGCTTGCTCAAGGTGATCGCGACCGATCCGTCGACCCGTCGCGATATTCCCAAGTTCTGCGTGTTTCTCGACCATGAACTGGTGGGCCAGCAGGAACAGGCGGGCACCTACCTGTACTGGATCCGCAAGAAGTCCGCTTAGGCCCGGCGAATCCGCTTGCGTGCACTGCGCACCAGGCGGATCACCAGCATCGCCGCCGCACAGCTCAGGCCCACGATCAGCCCCTGCCACAAGCCGCTCGGGCCGCGCGCCTGGCCCAGCCACTCGGTCAGCCCCAGCGCGTAGCCCACCGGCAAGCCCACGCCCCAATACGCAAACAGCGTCAGCACCATGGTCACCCGTGTGTCCTGGTAACCGCGCAACGCGCCGGCGGCCGTGACCTGGATCGCGTCCGAGAACTGAAACAACGCCGCAAACACAATCAGCATCGCCGCCACCTGGATCACCAGCGGGTCCTGGGTGTAGATGGTGGCGATCTGTTCGCGAAACAGCAGCATCAGGCTACAGGACAGGCAGGCATACACCAGCGCCGTGCCCATGCCGACACCTGCCGCGAAGCGCGCTTCACGGGGTTCGCCGCGGCCGAGGGCCTGGCCGACGCGCACGGTGACCGCCATGCTCAGGGAATACGGAATCATGAACACCAGCGAGCTGAAGTTCAGCGCAATCTGGTGCCCGGCCACCACCGTGGCGCCGAGGCTGCCGATCAGCAGCGCGATCACCGCGAAGATGCTCGACTCGGCAAACACCGCAATCCCGATGGGCAAACCAATGCTCAGCACGCGCTTGATCACCGACCATTGCGGCCAGTCAAAGCGCTTGAACAGCTCGCTGCTCTGATACACCGGCGCCCAGCGGGTCCAGGCGGCCAGGCCGAGCATCATCACCCACATCACGATCGCCGTGGCCCAGCCACAACCGATGCCGCCCATGGCCGGCACGCCAAAGTGGCCGTAGATAAATACATAGTTCAGCGGAATATTCAGCGCCAGCCCGCACAGGCCCATGACCATGCTCGGCCGCGTTCGGCCCAGGCCGTCGCTGAAGCAGCGCAACACGTAATACAGCGCAATGGCCGGCATGCCCGAGGCGATGCCGTGCAGGTAGCCCATGCACGGCTTGATCAGTTCGGGATCGACCTTCATCAGGTGCAGGATCGGTTCGGCGCTGATCAGCAACAGCAACGCGGTAATTCCCACCACCAACGCCAGCCACATCGACTGCCGCACCAGCGGGCCGATTTCACCGTGGGTGCCGGCGCCAAAGCGTTGGGCAACTTT
Source organism: Pseudomonas sp. Xaverov 83 (assembly GCF_019352905.1). Classification (NCBI taxonomy): domain Bacteria; kingdom Pseudomonadati; phylum Pseudomonadota; class Gammaproteobacteria; order Pseudomonadales; family Pseudomonadaceae; genus Pseudomonas; species Pseudomonas sp. Xaverov 83. Next base: position 73,434 of record NZ_JAAAFU010000025.1, read on the forward strand.
CGGTGTGGTGGCCAGCAGCGTGCCGGTCATCAGCAGGTACACCGGGATCCAGATGGAGTTGCCCAGGGCGACCGCCGCCAGGTCCCGGGAGCTGACACGCCCGGCCATCACGGCATCGACAAAGCCCATGGCGGTGGTCGCCAGTTGCCCGATCATGATCGGCAGGGCCAGGGCCAGCAGGTTGCGCACTTCAAGGCTGACGCGGGCGGGGCGGGAGAGGGCGGTGGTGGTTGTGGCAGTGTTCACGTACGGATGTCCGATAGGGGGAGCGCAGGACGGCGCATTCTACGCCTTGACGTGTTGGTCAGGAAAAAACCTGTGTTGTGGATTTGTAAACACAGCCCAGCGCAAATATTGCTTTTTGTGGCGAGGGAGCTTGCTCCCTCACCACAAGGAAAACCGCTGTACACTGCTGATCCGCGAAAGGAGCCTGCCATGCTGATTGTTGCCGACGAAAATATCCCGCTGCTCGATGCATTCTTCGAAGGATTTGGCGAGATTCGCCGGGTTCCAGGCCGGTCCATCGACCGCGCGACGATCGAACAGGCCGATGTGCTGCTGGTGCGTTCGGTGACCAACGTCAACCGGGCTTTGCTCGAAGGCACACCCGTGCGGTTTGTCGGCACCTGCACCATCGGCACCGACCACCTCGACCTTGATTACTTCCAGCGCGCTGGCATCCAGTGGTCCAGTGCCCCCGGCTGCAACGCCCGTGGCGTGGTCGACTATGTGCTGGGCAGCCTGCTGACCCTGGCCGAAATCGAAGGCGCCGACCTGGCCCAACGCACCTATGGCGTGGTGGGTGCCGGTGAAGTCGGCGGGCGCCTGGTCAAGGTGCTCAAGGCGTTGGGCTGGAAGGTGCTGGTGTGCGATCCGCCCCGGCAGATCGCCGAGGACGGTGATTACGTCAGCCTGGAGCAGATTGTCGAGCAATGCGATGTGATCAGCCTGCACACGCCGCTGAACAAATCCGGCAACGGTTCCACCTGGCACTTGTTCGACCGCGAGCGCCTCAACCAGCTCAAGCCCGGCGCCTGGCTGATCAACGCCAGCCGTGGCCCGGTGGTGGACAACGCCGCCCTCAAGGAGGTGCTGCTGGAACGCGAAGACCTGCAGGCCGTGCTGGATGTGTGGGAAGGCGAGCCCCAGGTGGACGTCGACCTGGCCGACTTGTGTGTGTTGGCCACCCCGCATATCGCCGGCTACAGCCTGGACGGCAGGCAGCGCGGTACGGCGCAGATCTACCAGGCGCTGTGCCGGTATCTTGGCCAGGAGGCGATCATTCAACTCAGCGACTTGCTGCCGGAACCGTGGTTGGCCGAAGTTACCCTCAACGCCAATACCGACCCGGCCTGGGCGCTGGCGGCCCTATGCCGTGGCGTTTACGACCCGCGCCGTGATGACGCGGATTTTCGCCGCAGCCTGGTAGGCACCGTGGACGAGCAGCGCAAGGCGTTTGACCAACTGCGCAAGCTCTACCCGCCGCGGCGCGAGATTGAGGGTTTGAAGGTGCGAATCAGCGGCGACTCTGCGGCCTTGTCTAACATCGTGGCGGCATTGGGCGCGCAGGCAATCTGAAGGCATAAAAAACCCGGCCATCAAGGCCGGGTTTAAAAGAGCGTGGGCGATTCAGCCTCGCTTGGCAGGCTTGACCAATTTCTGTTCCAGTTCGGCACAGGCGCTCTGGATCATCTCTTCGGTGATTTGCACTTCGCGGCCTTGAGCGTCGATGTACGAGCAAGGCAACTGCTGCGGTTGGCGGATCACTTCAATTTTGGCGTTGCTGCTGTTTTGCAAGGACATGGCCCGTCTCCTCATCAGGTTGTGTACCTACCTTAAAATCACTGCGTGACCGCGTTGTTACAACTCCTTGCGCGGTCAGCAGATCGAATGCCCAGTCCAGCAGAAACCGATACAAATTTCCAGCCAGGCCTTAGACCGATAGCCTCTAGGGGCTAGGTTCGGTAAGCATAATTAACCTGACTCATTGTGATTCGCTCAAGTTCCCCCCATGTAGCTACGTAGGTTCCCGTCTCCCAGCCTCAGGTGAAACTCGCCATGCTCTCAGCCCGTCAACGCCGCGCGATTCGCCTGGCCAGCCGCTTCGTCGCTCCCTACCGCTGGCAGGCCCTGGGGGCCTTGTTGGCGTTGATCGTCACCGCTGGCATCACCTTGTCCATGGGGCAGGGCATTCGCCTGCTGGTGGACCAAGGCTTCATGACCCAGTCGCCGCACCTGCTCAATCAGTCCATCGGCCTGTTCATGATTCTGGTGCTGGGCCTTGCGGTGGGCACCTTTACGCGGTTTTACCTGGTGTCGTGGATCGGCGAGCGGGTGGTGGCCGACATCCGGCGGCAGGTGTTCAACCACTTGATCTACTTGCATCCGGGTTTCTACGAAAACAACCGCAGTTCGGAAATCCAGTCCCGGTTGACCACCGACACCACCTTGCTGCAATCGGTGATCGGCTCCTCGCTGTCGCTGTTCCTGCGCAACGCCCTGATGGTGATCGGCGGGATTGTGCTGTTGTTTGTCACCAACCCCAAGCTCACCAGCATCGTTGTGATCGCGCTGCCGCTGGTGCTGGCGCCGATTTTGATCTTTGGCCGCCGGGTGCGCAGCCTGTCGCGCCTGAGCCAGGACCGCATCGCCGACGTGGGCAGCTACGTGTCCGAGACCCTTGGCCAAATCAAGACGGTGCAGGCCTACAACCACCAGGTGCAGGACGAGCGGCGCTTTGCGGTGACAGTGGAGGAGGCGTTCACCACCGCGCGCAAACGCATCCTGCAGCGTTCGTGGCTGATTACCCTGGTAATCATGCTGGTACTGGGCGCCGTGGGCGTGATGCTCTGGGTCGGCGGCATGGACGTAATTAGCGGGCGGATTTCCGGTGGTGAACTGGCCGCGTTCGTGTTCTACAGCCTGATCGTCGGCAGTGCCGTCGGCACCTTGAGTGAAGTGCTGGGCGAGTTGCAACGAGCGGCCGGTGCAGCAGAGCGGATTGGCGAGTTGCTGCAGTCGAGCAACGAGATCAAAGCGCCCGAGGCAAACGTCGTCAAGCTGCCGGAGCGGGTCAGCGGCCGCCTGGAAGTCCAGGATTTGCGTTTCTCCTATCCGTCGCGCCCGGATCGTTTTGCTATCGACGGCTTGAGCCTGAGCATCAATGCCGGTGAAACCCTGGCCCTGGTCGGCCCGTCGGGCGCGGGAAAATCGACGATCTTCGATCTGTTGCTGCGTTTCTACGATCCTCAGCAAGGCCGCATCCTGCTTGAAGGCCACCCGCTGACCGAACTGGACCCGCTGGACCTGCGCCGCTGTTTCGCCCTGGTGTCCCAGAGTCCGGCGCTGTTCTTTGGCACTGTCGAAGAGAACATCCGCTACGGCAATCCATCGGCCACCTTTGCCCAGGTCGAAGAAGCGGCGCGCATCGCCCACGCCCACGATTTCATCCTGCAAATGCCCGACGGCTACCAGACCCACCTGGGCGACGGCGGCATGGGCCTTTCCGGCGGCCAGCGCCAACGCCTGGCCATCGCCCGGGCCTTGTTGGTGGATGCACCGATCCTGCTGCTGGACGAAGCCACCAGCGCGCTGGACGCCCAGAGTGAACACTTGATCCAGCAAGCGCTGCCGCAGTTGATGGAAGGGCGCACCACCCTGGTGATCGCCCACCGGTTGGCCACCGTGAAGAACGCCGACCGGATTGCCGTGATGGACCAAGGCAAGCTGGTGGCGGTGGGGACGCATCAGCAACTGATTGCGAGTAATCCACTGTACGCACGGCTGGCGGCGTTGCAGTTCAGTGATGGTGAATCGAGCAGCCACTAAATTACCGCCCATAAAAAATGCCCGCATCTCTCAATGCGGGCATTTTTTATGGGACAGCGTTACTTACTGATCATCAAAATACCGCTCATGCCAATCCACCAGCGGCTGTGGCGCATTGAGCTTCTGCCCGTAGATCACCGAATAAGACAGCACGTTCTGCACATACTGACGGGTTTCGTCGAACGGGATGCTTTCCACCCACACATCGAAACTCAGGTGATCGGCGCCGCGCAGCCATTGGCGTACACGGCCCGGGCCAGCGTTGTAGGCAGCGGTGGCGAGCACGCGGTTGCCGTTGAACTGGGCATGGACCTGGCTCAGGTACGCCGCGCCGAGCTGGATGTTCTTGTCCGGGTCGAGCACCTGCTGTTGCGAGGCCAGCGGGATGCTGAATTTGCGTGCGGTCTCTTTGGCGGTGCCCGGCATCAGCTGCATCAGGCCGGTGGCGCCGACGCCAGAGCGGGCGTCGTCCATGAAGGCGCTTTCCTGGCGGGTGATCGCAAACACCCAGCTTGAATGCACGCCACGGACCTTGGCTTCACGCACCAGGGTGTCGCGGTGGGCCATCGGGAAGCGGATATCCAGGTCATCCCAGTACTGCGCCTGGCTGATGGTGCGGATCGCCGGGAAGTACCATTTCATGTCATAGGCCAGCTTGGCCTGGGCGACCATTTCGTCGCGGTTGAAGTGCCGGCTCACGTGGTACCACTCGCGACGGCCATCAACGATCTGGCCGCGGGCGTAGAACTCCAGGGCGCGGCGTACGCCCGGGGTGTTGCGCACCTTGTTCATCAGCGCCTGGCTCATCACCAGCGGCTTGTTGTTCAGTTGGTACGGCGACTGGGAGCGATCCGCCGCCAGGAAGCCGTAGAAGTCACGTTCCTTGGCCAGGCCCTTGTACATCACCAGGGCTTGCGGGTTTTTCGGCTCTGCCAGTTCCAGGCTGCGGGCCTGCCAGTAACGCCAGCGGTTGGTGGTGGCCAGATCCTGGGGCAGCTTGCGGGTCAACTGGTAGGCGTCTTCCCAACGGGCCAGGCGCAGCAGCAGGCGCAGGCGCCATTCGGAAACGGTGTTGTCCCGCAGTTCCGGATCGTATTTGGTCATCACGTCGAGGGCGCGCGGGTCGTAGCGGCGCGCCAGGGTCAGGCCGATTTCCCGGGCGATCGACACTTTTTCGTCACGAGAGAAGTGCATGCTGCTGGCATAACCGTCGAGCAGGGCCATGGCCTTGTCCGGGTCCTGGCGGGCCAGGCGGCGAAGGCCCAGGCCGACGGCGTCGGACATCGCCTCGTTGGCCGGCAGGAAGCGCGACGGGTCGCTGAGCATGTCGGGCTTCTGCGCCACGTCTACCATCAGGCGGCCTTGGGCGCCGAGGGTCGGCAGGGTTTTCACCAGGCTGTTGGCCAGCGGGTAGTTGCGCGCTTCGGCGGCCAGCTTGGCGCGGTCCCAGATTTTTTGTTCGGTCAGTTGGCCGTCGGCGGCCCACTGGCCAAAGGTGGCATCACAGGCAGCAGGCTGGGATTTACCGGTCAGCCACAGTTTCTCGGTGGTTTTATAACCTTCGGCTTTTTGGTTATGGGTCAGCTGGAACTGTCCGTGCAGGCAGTCCAGTTCGACGAAATTGAGTTTTGGGTCGTAGTACTTTTCAAAGGTTTGCCAGTCGCCACGGTCGGCCAGCCAGCGCAACCAGCGCAGTTTCATCCAGTTGGCCTGGGGCAGGTCGCCGTTCTTGGCGAGGAATTGTTCGATTTCCTCGTTGCTCGCGGTTTTCAGGCGCGCGGTCAGTTCGTCGTAGGCCAGGTATGGCGTCAACGGGTAGTCGGCCAGGGACTGGCTGTACTGGAAATACGGGCCGCTGTCGCCTTTGGCGAGGGCTCGTTTGGCTTCATCGTAATATTGACGTTGGGTGGTGAGGTCCACGGCCTGGGCGGATTGAACGGCGGTGGCAGAAAGAAGCAGACAAGATAAAAAGCTGAAAAGGCGACTGCGCATGAGACGTCCGTGCAGAGGAATCTGGACTAGTGCCGACGTCGCCGACACTGATTGCCCCTAGCTTAGCCTTTTGGCTGCAACCGGTGAAAGCTTTGCCGGTCGCTTCGTTCAAGTTCATCTGAAATGTCCAACAGAACATGTCAACGGCGAAAATGCCGGCCGCCTCGCGCCCTAAGTCAGGTAGAATGCGCGCCCAGTTTTTGGAGAAGCGTATGACCCTGCTCAAATTCAGCGATGTGTCCCTTGCTTTCGGCGCTATGCCGTTGTTGGACAAGGTGTCCTGGCAGATCGCCCGTGGTGAGCGGGTGTGCATCATCGGCCGTAACGGCACCGGCAAGTCCAGCATGATGAAGCTGGTAAAAGGCGACCAGAAGCCCGATGACGGCTCTGTCTGGCGCGCACCGGGCCTCAAGATTGGCGAATTGCCGCAAGAACTGCCGGTGGCCGACGGACGGACAGTGTTCGACGTGGTTGCCGAAGGCCTTGATGGCGTGGGCGCATTGCTCGCCGAATACCATCACCTGGCACAGAACTGCGTCACCGAAGAAGACCTGGACAAGCTGATGCACGTCCAGCAAGACCTCGAAGCCCGTGACGGCTGGCGCCTGCAGCAATTGGTCGACAGCACCCTGAGCCGCCTGCAACTGCCGGCCGACAAGACCCTCGCCGAATTGTCCGGCGGCTGGCGTCGCCGCGTCCTGCTGGCCCAGGCCCTGGTTTCCGAACCGGATCTGCTGCTGCTCGACGAACCGACCAACCACCTGGACATCGGCGCAATCGCCTGGCTTGAAGAAGCCCTCAAGGATTTCCAGGGCGCCGTGCTGTTCATCACGCACGACCGTTCTTTCCTGCAAAACCTCGCCACACGCATTCTCGAACTGGATCGTGGCGGCCTGATCGACTGGAATGGCGACTACGCCAGCTTCCTGGTGCATAAAGAAGCTGCACTGTCCGCCGAAGAAACCGCCAATGCGCTGTTTGACAAAAAGCTGGCTCAGGAAGAAGTCTGGATCCGCCAGGGTATCAAGGCCCGTCGCACCCGTAACGAAGGCCGCGTACGCGCCCTGAAAGCCTTGCGCGTTGAGCGCAGCGAGCGTCGCGAGCGCACCGGCAAGGCCAACATTCAGCTGGATACCGCCGACAAGTCCGGCAAGCAGGTGATGGTCCTGGAAAACGTCAGCTTCCATCACCCGGACGGCCCGTTCCTGATCAAGGACTTCTCCATGGTCCTGCAGCGCGGCGACCGTATCGGCCTGCTCGGCGCCAACGGTACCGGCAAGACCACCTTGCTCAAGCTGATGCTCAATGGCCTGCAACCGACCAGCGGCACAGTGGAAGAGGGCACGCGCATCGACGTGGCCTACTTCGACCAGTTGCGTCACCAGTTGGACCTGGAAAAAACCGTGATCGACAACGTCGCCGAAGGTCGCGACTTTATCGACATCGACGGCCAGAGCCGCCACGTATTGAGCTATCTGGGCGACTTCCTGTTCAGCCCGCAGCGTGCACGTACACCGGTGAAAGCCTTGTCTGGTGGTGAGCGTGCGCGTCTGCTGCTGGCCAAGCTGTTCAGCAAGCCAGCCAACCTGCTGGTGCTCGACGAACCGACCAACGACCTCGACGTTGAAACCCTGGAACTGCTGGAAGAGGTCTTGCTGACCTTCAACGGCACCGTGCTGATGGTCAGTCACGACCGGGCATTCCTCGACAACGTGGTCACCAGCACCCTGGTCTTCGAAGGTGAAGGCAAGGTACGTGAATACGTCGGTGGTTATCAGGACTGGCTGCGTCAGGGCGGTTCGCCGCGCCTGCTGGGCGTGACCGAAAGCAAATCCGGCAAGGCTGACCTGACCTCGGCCGTGGTTGCCCCGGTGGCTGCTGCTCCTGCCCCTGCGCAAGAAGCGCCTGCGGCCAAGAAGAAGCTCAGCTACAAGCTGCAACGCGAGCTGGAAGCACTGCCGGGCGATATCGATGCCAAGGAACAGCAGATCGCTGCCGTTGAAGCTGAAATGGCGGACGCGGGTTTCTATCTGCGCCCTGCTGCCGAAACCGCCAAGGTGATTGCATCCCTCGAGCAGTTGAACAGCGAGCTGGAAGCCCTGGTTGAGCGCTGGGCCGAGCTGGATGCCTGAGTGATTCAAGCGCAATAAAAAACCCGGCGCTCATTTGTATGAGCGCCGGGTTTTTTGTATGAAACGCGGTTCAAATGTGGGAGCGGGCTTGCTCGCGAATGCGGTGTGTCAGTCCATATATTTGTCGACTGATCCACTGCTTTCGCGAGCAAGCCCGCTCCCACACAAGCCCGCTCCCATATTAAATTGCTGTTGGTCTTACGAGCTCTTTACCAGTTTCACTGCCAGCACATCGCAAGGTGCGCCGTGCAGCACGTCATTGGCGGTGGAGCCCAGCAGCAGGGCCAGCCCGTGGCGGCCATGGCTCCCGACCACGATCAGGTCGCAACCTTGTTCCTTGGCCAGGTGGTGGATTTCCTGGCGCGGCTGGCCGTAGGTCAGGTGGCTCTGGTCTTTTTTCAGGGCGGGGTACTTGTTGATCAGTCGATCAAGGCGTTCCTTGGCCTGGTCGAACTGCTGCTGTTGCAGCTGGGAAAGGTCCATTGGCACGTCGCCACCAAAGGCCATGGCCATCGGTTCGACGATATGCACCAGGGACAGCTTCACCGAATCGCCTGCAAGGCCTACGGCCCGCTTGATCACGGGGTCGCATTCTTCGGTCAGGTCCACGGCGACCAGAATATGTTCGTAGGGCATGAGGAGTTTCTCCAAAGGAAAGCGATAAGTTCAGTATGGCTTGTTTCAAGCGGATGGGGTTGCGTCAGGTCAAATCCGCTCATCAAGAAATTCGGGAGTACACATATGACGGTCTGGATAGTGGTGTCAATCCTTGCGCTGGTTTTGAGTCCGCTGGCGTGGCTGCGTCCTTCGCGCCATTCGAGCGGGCGCATGGCTTTGCGCATGGAGGCGCGGCGCATCGGTTTGGCCATGCAACTGACACCTCAGGAGTGGCCGCACTGGCTCAAGCACGAGCCGCCGAGCCCGTGCGCGCAGTATCACCGGCCGCGACGCGGCACCAAGCTTGTGACCTGGAGTTATTGGCAGTTGGAACCGGGGGTGTGGGTCAATCAGTGGCAGGAAATCTGCGTTGATGAAAAGTTGTTGCCGCATTTTGCGACGCTGCCTGAGAACGTCTACAAAGTCGAAGCCGACAAGCAAATGATCACCCTGTACTGGGGCGAGAAGGGCGAGTTGAGCGTGTTGCAGGACATTGACGCGGTGCTCAAGGCGCTGGCCTGAGATTCCTGCAGGCATTAAAAAGCCCGAAAGCATCATCGGGCTGGAGTTGGCCAGGCAGGCCGGTAATTCGTTTTACGTGCCGCTAGCCTAGCCGCATATTCGGTTCTGTACAGCCCTTTAAATCATATTTCTCATTATTGATTTCGCGAATGATTAAACATTGGCGGGGCGATGCCGGCTGCTTCGGGTTCTGAAATGACTGAAAAGTCGCGTCTTAGCGGCCCTTTCGAGCGATTGACAATTCATCGGATTTGGCTGAAGGTGACGTACCCAAATCAAACGGGCGTATGAATTGAGCGTTTGTCTTTCAGACCGTTCGTACAGAATCCCGACTATCGCGTTGGCGGGTGTGCCTGGCAAATTGGCGTTAGCATCGACGGTAACGTCAGTGTCTACGCTGAATCCTGCGTCCGACGTGTACTGTTCAGCTTCCATATCGTGGAGATCAGTTGATGATTTACGAAGGTAAAGCCATCACGGTTAAGGCTCTTGAAAGTGGCATCGTCGAATTGAAATTCGACCTCAAGGGCGAGTCCGTCAACAAGTTCAACCGTCTAACCCTGAATGAATTGCGTCAGGCCGTAGACACCATCAAAGCAGATGCATCGGTCAAGGGCGTGATCGTCTCCAGCGGCAAGGACGTGTTCATCGTCGGCGCTGACATCACCGAATTCGTCGACAACTTCAAGCTGCCCGATGCCGAGCTTGTGGCTGGCAACCTCGAAGCCAACAAGATTTTCAGCGATTTCGAAGACCTCAACGTGCCGACCGTTGCCGCGATCAATGGCATCGCCTTGGGCGGCGGTCTGGAAATGTGCCTGGCCGCCGACTTCCGCGTGATGTCTGCCACCGCGAAAATCGGCCTGCCGGAAGTCAAGCTGGGTATCTACCCAGGCTTCGGCGGTACCGTGCGCCTGCCGCGCATCATCGGTGCCGACAACGCCATCGAGTGGATTGCCGCCGGCAAGGAAAACCGTGCTGAAGACGCGCTGAAAGTCGGCGCCGTGGATGCCGTGGTGGCTCCCGACAAGCTGGCAGAAGCCGCACTGAACCTGATCAAAGGCGCCATCAGCGGCGAATTTGACTACAAGGCCAAGCGTCAGCCAAAGCTGGAAAAACTCAAGCTCAACGCCATCGAACAAATGATGTCGTTCGAAACCGCCAAAGGTTTCGTGGCTGGCCAGGCCGGCCCGAGCTACCCGGCGCCGGTTGAAGCGATCAAGACCATCCAGAAGGCCGCGAACTTCGGTCGCGACAAGGCCCTGGAAATCGAAGCTGCCGGCTTCGTCAAACTGGCCAAGACTTCTGCGGCGCAGAGCTTGATCGGTCTGTTCCTGAACGACCAGGAACTGAAGAAAAAGGCCAAGGCCTACGACGAAATCGCCCGCGATGTGAAACAGGCTGCCGTACTCGGCGCCGGTATCATGGGTGGCGGTATCGCCTATCAATCGGCGTCCAAAGGCACGCCGATCCTGATGAAAGACATCAACGAACACGGTATCGAACAGGGTCTGGCAGAAGCCGCGAAACTGCTGGTAGGCCGCGTGGATAAAGGCCGCATGACGGCAGCGAAAATGGCTGAAGTGCTTAACGGCATTCGTCCTACGCTGTCCTACGGCGATTTCGGCCACGTCGACCTGGTGGTCGAAGCGGTTGTCGAGAACCCGAAGGTCAAGCAGGCGGTACTGGCTGAAGTTGAAGCCCAGGTTAAAGAAGACACTATCCTGGCTTCCAACACCTCGACCATTTCCATCACCTTGCTGGCCAAGGCCCTCAAGCGTCCGGAAAACTTCGTCGGCATGCACTTCTTCAACCCGGTGCACATGATGCCGCTGGTGGAAGTGATCCGTGGCGAGAAGTCCAGCGAGTTGGCCGTTGCCACCACCGTTGCCTACGCCAAGAAAATGGGCAAGAACCCGATCGTCGTCAATGACTGCCCGGGCTTCCTGGTCAACCGCGTACTGTTCCCGTACTTCGGCGGTTTCGCCAAGCTGGTCAGCGCCGGTGTGGACTTCGTGCGCATCGACAAGGTCATGGAAAAATTCGGCTGGCCAATGGGCCCGGCGTACCTGATGGACGTGGTCGGCATCGACACCGGCCACCACGGTCGCGACGTAATGGCTGAAGGCTTCCCGGACCGCATGAAAGACGACCGCCGCTCGGCGATCGACGCGCTCTACGAAGCCAAGCGCCTGGGCCAGAAGAACGGCAAGGGTTTCTACGCCTACGAGACCGACAAGAAGGGCAAGCAGAAGAAAGTGGCCGACCCATCGGTTCACGAAGTACTCGCGCCGGTCATCTACGAACAGCGTGAAGTGTCCGACGAGGACATCGTCAACTGGATGATGATCGCCCTGTGCCTGGAAACCGTGCGCTGCCTGGAAGATGGCATCGTTGAAACCGCAGCCGAGGCCGACATGGGCCTGGTCTACGGTATTGGTTTCCCTCCATTCCGTGGTGGTGCGCTGCGTTACATCGATTCCATCGGTGTGGCCGAGTTCGTTGCCCTGGCTGATCAATACGCTGATCTGGGCCCGCTGTACCACCCGACTGCGAAGCTGCGTGAGATGGCCAAGAACGGCCAGAGCTTCTTCGGTTAAGTGCCCAGACGACTAGAGCGAGAATATTTATGAGCTTGAATCCAAGAGACGTCGTGATTGTCGACTTCGGTCGTACGCCGATGGGCCGCTCCAAGGGCGGCATGCACCGCAACACCCGCGCTGAAGACATGTCGGCGCACCTGATCAGCAAATTGCTGGAACGCAACGTCAAGGTCGACCCGAACGAAGTCGAAGACGTGATCTGGGGCTGCGTCAACCAGACCCTGGAGCAGGGCTGGAACATCGCCCGCATGGCTTCCTTGATGACGCAGATCCCGCACACCGCTGCCGGCCAGACCGTCAGCCGCCTGTGTGGCTCGTCCATGAGCGCGTTGCACACCGCTGCCCAAGCGATCATGACCGGTAACGGTGATGTGTTCGTGGTCGGCGGCGTGGAGCACATGGGCCACGTCAGCATGATGCACGGTGTCGATCCGAACCCGCACATGTCCCTGTACGCGGCGAAAGCCTCGGGCATGATGGGCCTGACTGCGGAAATGCTCGGCAAAATGCACGGCATTACCCGCGAAGCCCAGGATGCATTCGGCCTGCGTTCCCACCAGTTGGCCCACAAGGCGACCGTGGAAGGCAAGTTCAAGGATGAAATCATCCCGATGAACGGCTACGACGAGAACGGTTTCCTGAAACTGTTCGACTACGATGAAACCATTCGTCCGGACACCACCCTGGAAAGCCTGGCGGCCTTGAAGCCTGCCTTCAATCCAAAGGGCGGCACCGTGACAGCCGGTACTTCGTCGCAGATCACCGACGGTGCTTCGTGCATGATCGTGATGTCGGCCCAGCGTGCCCAGGACCTGGGCATCCAGCCGATGGCCGTGATCCGTTCGATGGCAGTCGCAGGTGTGGACCCGGCAATCATGGGCTATGGTCCAGTACCGGCCACACAAAAAGCATTGAAGCGCGCGGGCCTGACCATCTCCGATATCGACTTCTTCGAGCTCAACGAAGCTTTCGCCGCACAGGCCCTGCCAGTGCTGAAAGATTTGAAAGTGCTCGACAAGATGAACGAGAAGGTTAACCTGCACGGCGGCGCGATTGCCCTGGGTCACCCGTTTGGGTGTTCCGGTGCTCGTATCTCCGGCACGTTGCTGAACGTGATGAAGCAAAATGGCGGCAACCTTGGGGTTGCGACCATGTGCATTGGCCTCGGCCAAGGCATCTCCACCGTCTTCGAACGTATCTAAACGTTTCGCTGACGGAAGCCGGGGCCCAGTGCCCCGGTTTTTGTTTTTTGGAATTTTTTATATTTTTTTTTAACAAATTTTGTAAGAGGGCCAGAGCATGAAAGTCGAACCAGGGCTCTACCAGCATTATAAAGGTCCGCAGTACCGCGTTTTTAATGTGGCGCGGCATTCCGAGACCGAAGAGGAAGTGGTGTTTTACCAAGCACTGTATGGCGATTACGGCTTTTGGGTGCGTCCCTTGAGCATGTTCCTGGAGACCGTCGAAGTTGACGGCGAACAGGTCCCGCGCTTTGCTTTGATCCAGGTCGAACCCAGCCTTTTTTCCGCGCAATAAAGGCAGGCCGCGCAGAATGCTGCGCTTGACCTCACCTTGTTGCCACTATATATAGCGTTGCCGCGTCAGGCGCCAACCGCCTTTCACTTCTCGAATTCAGGAATTTTCCGATCCATGGGCAAATCGCTGGTCATTGTGGAATCCCCGGCTAAGGCCAAGACCATCAACAAGTACTTGGGTAACGAGTACGTGGTGAAGTCGAGTATCGGCCATATCCGAGACCTGCCCACCAGCGGTTCGGCTAGCGCCAGCAAGGAGCCTGCCGCCAAGCGCGGCAAGGCGGCTGCGGGCGAAGGTCCGGTGCTCACGCCTAAAGAGAAAGCGCGCAAGCAGCTGGTCTCGCGCATGGGTGTCGATCCCGATCATGGCTGGAAAGCCAAGTACGAGATCCTCCCGGGCAAGGAGAAGGTCATCGAAGAGCTGCGCCGGCTCGCCAAAGATGCTGACACCATCTATCTCGCAACCGACTTGGACCGCGAAGGGGAGGCTATTGCCTGGCACCTGCGGGAAGCCATCGGTGGTGACGACAGCCGCTACAAGCGCGTGGTGTTCAACGAAATTACCAAGAAGGCAATCCAGGAAGCCTTCTCCAAGCCGGGCGAACTGGACATTGACCGCGTCAATGCCCAGCAGGCCCGTCGCTTCCTCGACCGCGTCGTGGGTTACATGGTCTCGCCGCTGCTGTGGGCGAAGATCGCCCGTGGCCTGTCCGCCGGCCGTGTGCAATCGGTTGCGGTAAAGCTGGTGGTGGAGCGTGAGCGCGAGATTCGTGCGTTCAACCCTGAAGAATATTGGGAAGTGCACGCTGACCTGGGCACTGCCAAGGGCAACAACGTGCGCTTTGAAGTGGCCCGCGAGAAAGGCGAGGCCTTCAAGCCGCTCAACGAAGCCCAGGCCATGGCTGCGCTGGAGAAGCTCAAGGCTTCCAGCTACAGCATCGTCAAGCGTGAAGACAAGCCCACCAGCAGCAAGCCGTCGGCGCCATTCATCACGTCCACCCTGCAACAGGCTGCGAGCAACCGCCTGGGCTTCGGGGTCAAGAAGACCATGATGATGGCCCAGCGTCTGTATGAAGCGGGCTACATCACGTATATGCGTACCGACTCCACCAACCTGTCGCAAGACGCGGTGGCGATGGCGCGCACTTATATTGAAAGCGAGTTCGGCAAGAAGTACCTGCCGGAGAAGCCGAACGTCTATAGCAGCAAGGAAGGCGCACAAGAGGCTCACGAAGCGATTCGTCCCTCCGACGCCAACACCGAGCCAAGCAAGCTGAGCGGCATGGAGCGCGACGCTGAGCGCCTCTACGAGCTGATCTGGCGCCAGTTCCTGGCGTGCCAGATGCTGCCGGCGCAATACCTGTCGACGACTGTCAGCGTGGGTGCTGGTGACTTCGAGCTGCGTGCCAAGGGCCGTATCCTCAAGTTCGACGGTTACACCCGCGTGATGCCGCAAATCGCCAAGCCGGGCGACGATGACGTGCTGCCGGACATGGCCCAGGGCGATGTGTTGAAGCTGATCAAGCTCGATCCGTCCCAGCACTTCACCAAGCCGCCGGCGCGTTATTCGGAAGCCAGCCTGGTCAAGGAGATGGAAAAACGCGGTATCGGTCGTCCTTCGACCTATGCGGCGATCATCTCCACCATCCAGGACCGCGGCTACGTTGCCTTGCACAACCGTCGTTTCTACTCGGAAAAGATGGGCGACATCGTCACCGAGCGCCTGTCCGAGAGCTTCTCCAACCTGATGGACTACGGCTTCACCGCCGGCATGGAAGAGAATCTCGATGACGTGGCCCAGGGCGAACGCGACTGGAAAAACGTGCTCGACGAATTCTACGGCGACTTCAAGAAGAAACTCGAAGTGGCTGAAAGCGCCGAGAACGGCATGCGTGCCAACCAGCCGGTGATGACGGACATTCCGTGCCTCACCTGCGGTCGTCCGATGCAGATTCGTACCGCGTCCACTGGTGTGTTCCTCGGTTGCTCGGGTTATAGCCTGCCGCCGAAAGAGCGTTGCAAGGCCACCGTCAACCTGGTGCCAGGTGATGAAATCGCTGCCGATGACGAGGGTGAATCCGAGTCGCTGGTACTGCGTGGCAAGCACCGTTGCCCGATCTGCAGCACGGCGATGGACGCCTATCTGCTGGACGAGAAGCACAAGCTGCACATCTGCGGTAACAACCCGGATTGCAACGGCTATGAGATCGAAGAAGGCACTTACCGCATCAAGGGCTACGAAGGTCCGAGCCTGGAATGCGACAAATGCGGCAGCGAGATGCAGCTCAAGACCGGCCGTTTCGGCAAGTTCTTCGGTTGCACCAACCCGACGTGCAAGAACACCCGCAAACTGCTGAAAAGCGGTGATGCGGCGCCGCCGAAGATGGACCCGGTGAAGATGCCTGAACTCAAGTGCGAGAAGGTCAACGACACCTACATCCTGCGTGATGGCGCTTCGGGGCTGTTCCTGGCTGCCAGCCAGTTCCCGAAAAATCGCGAGACCCGTGCTCCGCTGGTGATCGAGATCGTGCCCCACAAGGACGAGATCGATCCGAAGTACCACTTCCTCTGTGAAGCGCCGAAGAAGGACCCGGACGGTCGCCCGTCCGTAATCCGCTATAGCCGCAAGACCAAGGAGCAGTACGTGCAGACTGAAGTGGAAGGCAAGCCTACCGGCTGGAAAGCGTTCTACGACGGTGGCAAGTGGAAGGTCGAGGACAAGCGCCAGGGCGCTTGATACGATCAGCCATATGAACAAAGGCCGCCTTTATAGGCGGCCTTTTTTTGCGCTTGCAGTGGACTTGGCTGATCCCTGACACTGTTCAGCCAGCATCACGCCTTATTCGTTGTGGAGACTGCCTTCATGGCCAACGAACTCTATACCCGTACCAACCAGAAAATTTACTTCGCGGGTTTGTCCCTGGAAGCCCTTGGCCGCGCCGAGGAAGGAAAGGAGATGAACGCTATCGCGCTGGTGCAGGCCGGGCGTGAAGCGGCGCTGTTTCACCTGTATGGCGCCTTGCTTGGCTTGTGCCATGAAATTGCCGGGTTCTACCGCTTGCCTCAGGCCGGTTCACCGCGTGCAGAGATGATCATCAACCGTGATGTGCTGGAGTCCATGGCCATTCCGGAGTTGGCCGAGCTGGTGGAAATGGCGCAGAGCCCGGACAGCTGGTTGGCACGCTTGCTGGTAGCTCACGCCGAGATGTTCCAGCCGCCTCGTGTACCTCACAAGCCCAAGGGGGATGTGACCCAGCCGCTGATCCTGGCCGTGAGCCTGGAAGAAGAGGGGCCTGCGCCATTAAGCCGTGAAGAGCTGGAAAGCTGGCGACAGGAGTTGAAGAAGTTGGCCATTCGTTTTCGGGATGGGCTGAACGAGTGCTGAGTTAAGTCAGGCACCATTCATCAAGCCGTAAAGAAAGCTGTTCAGATCCTGAGCGAGGCCGCGCTGATGACTGATATAATGCCGGCCTTTCGTGGAGAACAGACTTTTATGCCAACGTCCTTTCTGGAAATTGTTGAACTGCCCGACGGCCGAATTGAGCTGCGCCGGGCTGAGGACGAGGGTTCTCTGGTAATTTTGGATTTTTCCGAAGATGCAAAAGCATTCCTGCAGGGCCAGCACGTGGAAGTGGCAAAAGCCATGTTGAGCGTAGGTGTGCAGATGGCAGGGCGCCTGGCTGAGGGCGAGCCGGAGAAGGAAGACGGCCCACGGATTCTTCACTGAGTCCGTTTGTCGGCTTTTTTGTAAGCTTTAGTCGTGCAGATCGGCTTCTCAAGCCTGAAGAAGCCTCGCGTCATGGCGGATCCTGACAGAGTCAGTTATACGCGCATCGTTTTATCCCAACCGAATGTTCAAGCTCTGCGCATCGCCCGTACGTGCGGCGCTGATCAGCTGCTGCCTGGCCGCTGTTGTCAGCGGGTTCAGCCAACTGACTACCGTGTGGCTACGGCCCAGGCGCAAGGCTTCGCAGGTCAGCTGCTGGGCACTTTGGGTGCCGCGGGGTTGCAGCAACAGGATGCGCTCGCGGTTCAGGCCGGCGTCCCGCAGCCAGGCCTGGGTCAGGCTGGACGGTGGGGCGATCAGCGTCAGCCAGCGTGCATCCTGTTCCTCGCTCAATTCGCGAAGGATCGGCGCCAGCAGGCTCAGGCAGCTCCCGGCAGCACCGCGCAACGACAGTTCACTGAACGCCTCGGGTTCGGCGCTCCAGGGCGCTTCGACCGTTTCCTTGAGGATGGGCGCAAGGGGCTGGGCCATAAAGGCCTCAAACAGCGACAGCTGAGTGTGTTGTGGGGTCTGTAGGAACTGCATGATGCCTCCGTTAGCGGCGAATAACGCCGACGCTTAAGCCTTCAATCACCAGGTCCTGATCCTTCAGGTTCACTTCAATCGGCGCAAACTCAGGGTTCTCGGCCAGTAGCCAGACCTTGCTGCCTTCGCGCTTGAAGCGTTTGACCGTCACTTCATCGCCAATACGGGCGACGACGATCTGGCCATTGCGGGCTTCACGTGTGGTATGGACGGCCAGCAGATCGCCGTCGAAAATACCCACATCCTTCATGCTCATGCCGTGGACTCGCAACAGGTAGTCGGCACGGGGATGGAAGAACGTCGGGTTGATATTGCAGGATTCCTCGACGTGCTGTTGCGCCAGGATCGGCGCACCGGCTGCGACCCGCCCGATAATCGGCAGTGTCGACTCGTCGGCCTTGGCTTCGAAGCCAGGGATACGAATGCCCCGTGAGGCACCCGGGGTCATCTCGATCGCACCTTTGCGGGCGAGGGCCTTGAGGTGTTCTTCAGCGGCGTTGGGCGACTTGAATCCCAGTTCCAGCGCAATTTCCGCTCGGGTCGGCGGGTAGCCGTTGTCATCGAGGCAGCGCTTGATAAAAGCCAGAATCTCAGCTTGGCGTGGCGTCAGTTTTAGCATGTTGATCGCTCTGTCTTTTTATACAGTGACTGGGATTATATACAGTGGACTGCGCTTGGCAATCACCGTTTTCAGTCACTCCGCTGGACGGTCGTTTGTCATACGTCCTACAGGCTGAAAACAGCACTGCCTACAGACCTTGGCGAATGTGATTAAATGGCCATGAAATCGGTGACCGACCAGCCGCAAAGCGACCTGCAGGCTTGACAAGACACAGCTTGAAACGTATGTTTCAAACAAGTGTTTGTCAGGCGGAGTAGCCATGGCCCAGTCGGAAACCGTTGAACGCATTCTCGATGCTGCCGAGCAGTTGTTCGCGGAAAAAGGATTTGCTGAAACCTCATTGCGGCTGATCACCAGCAAGGCCGGGGTCAACCTGGCAGCAGTGAACTACCACTTCGGCTCCAAGAAGGCGCTGATCCAGGCCGTGTTCTCTCGGTTCCTGGGGCCTTTCTGTATCAGCCTCGACCGTGAGCTGGAGCGTCGCCAGGCCAAGCCTGAAAACAAGCCAAGCCTGGAAGACCTGCTGGAAATCCTCGTAGAACAAGCCCTGGTGGTCCAGCCTCGCAGCGGCAACGACCTGTCGATCTTCATGCGCCTGTTGGGCCTGGCATTCAGCCAGAGCCAGGGTCACCTGCGTCGCTATCTGGAAGACATGTACGGCAAGGTGTTCCGCCGCTATATGTTGCTGGTCAACGAAGCCGCACCGCGTATTCCGCCGATCGAGCTGTTCTGGCGCGTGCACTTCATGCTCGGTGCCGCGGCGTTCAGCATGTCCGGGATCAAGGCCCTGCGTGCGATTGCCGAGACCGACTTTGGCGTGAACACCTCCATCGAGCAGGTGATGCGCCTGATGGTGCCGTTTCTCGCTGCCGGCATGCGTGCCGAAACCGGCGTTACCGACCAGGCCATGGCCGCCGCCCAGTTGCGTCCCCGCAGCAAGTCGGTACCGGTACCGGCCAAGGTTTAACCCCGTCCGGGTGTGCGCGGCCGCTTGCATCCGCTAAGCTAGCCGCCCATGCCGATTTCAGCTATTTACCCACAGCCCGTTGCTCTCGCTGAGCGTCCGTCTCCAGATTCAACCCTGGCGATGCGATCTCGCGAGGGCTCCGGGCTGCGTGCGTTATTTAAGGAAGCTTTATGACCCAAGCCCTGCAAGGCTCTTTGATGGTGGACGTCGCCGGTACCTGGCTGACGGCTGAAGACCGCCACTTGTTGCGCCAGCCCGAGGTGGGCGGCCTGATCATTTTTGCGCGCAATATTGAGCATCCGCGCCAGGTGCGTGAGTTGAGCGCCGCGATTCGCGCCGTGCGCCCGGACCTGCTGCTGGCGGTCGATCAGGAAGGCGGCCGGGTGCAGCGCTTGCGCCAAGGGTTCGTCCGCCTGCCGGCGATGCGCGCCTTGGCCGACAACCCGAATGCCGAACAACTGGCCGAGCAGTGCGGTTGGATCATGGCGACAGAAGTACTGGCGGTCGGCCTGGACCTGAGCTTCGCGCCGGTACTGGACCTCGATTACCAACGCAGCGCAGTCGTGGGCACGCGCGCATTCGAAGGCGACCCCGAGCGCGCCGCGGTGCTTGCCGGTGCCTTTATTCGCGGGATGAACAGCGCTGGCATGGCCGCTACCGGCAAACACTTCCCCGGCCACGGCTGGGCCGAAGCCGATTCCCACGTCGCGATTCCCAATGATGAGCGCAGCCTGGAACAGATTCGCGCCAATGACCTGGTGCCTTTCGCACGCCTGAGCAAGCAGTTGGCGGCCGTCATGCCGGCCCACGTGATTTATCCACAGGTCGACGCGCAACCGGCCGGCTTCTCCCGGCGCTGGCTGCAGGACATCCTGCGCGGTGAGTTGCAGTTCGACGGGGTGATTTTCAGTGATGACCTGTCGATGGCTGGCGCTCACGTGGTCGGTGATGCTGCGAGCCGTATCGAGGCGGCGCTGACTGCAGGCTGCGACATGGGCCTGGTGTGCAACGATCGCGCTGCCGCTGAATTGGCCCTGAGTGCTGCCCAGCGCATGAAGGTCACGCCATCGGCGCGTATTGCGCGGATGCGTGGACAAGCTGTGGCTTCGACCGAGTACAAGCAGGATCCGCGTTGGTTGGCAGCGTTGGGTGCGCTGCGAGATGCTCAATTGATTGATTAAGACCGCGTCGCGTCCATCGCAGGCAAGCCAGCTCCCACAGGGAAATGCATTCCAAATGTGGGAGCGGGCTTGCCCGCGATGGCGATCTTAATGTCAGCGCTTTTCCTGCTTATGAGGCAACGGCGCAAACAGCGCCTCGATATCCTCATTCCCCAGCTTCCAATCCCCCGTCGTCCGCCCATCCAGAACGCCTGCCGCCAGATCAGACTTTTCCTTCTGCAAATGCTGGATTTTCTCTTCCACGGTACCCCGGGCAATCATCTTGTAGACGAACACCGGCTTTTCCTGGCCAATGCGATACGCACGGTCGGTCGCCTGGTTTTCCGTCGCCGGGTTCCACCACGGGTCGTAGTGAATCACCGTGTCCGCTTCCGTCAAGTTAAGCCCGACGCCACCGGCCTTCAGGCTGATCAGAAAGATCTGCAGCTTGCCGCTCTGGAAATCCTTCACCGGCGTGCGTCGGTCCCGGGTTTGCCCGGTCAGCAGCGCATAGTCAACGCCACGCTTCTTCAGCTCAGCCTCAATCAGGCTCAGCATCGAGGTGAACTGGGAAAACAGCAGAATTCTGCGGCCTTCGGCAAACAGCTCGTCGAGCATCTCCATCAAGCTGTCGAGCTTGCCCGAACTGCTGCCCTTCGCCGGCAATGTCGCATCATTGACCAGACGCAAATCACAGCACACCTGGCGCAGCTTGAGCAGCGCTTCCAGGATGATGATCTGGCTACGGGCCACGCCTTTGCGGGTAATCTCGTCGCGGACTTTCTTGTCCATCGCCAGGCGCATGGTCTCGTACACGTCGCGCTGGGCTTCGTTGAGGTCGACCCAATGAATGATCTCGGTCTTGGGCGGTAATTCCGTCGCCACCTGCTCCTTGGTACGGCGCAGCAGGAACGGCTTGATCCGACCATTAAGGTGCTGCAATCGCACATCGCTGCCGCGCTTTTCGATTGGCACACGGTAATCGCGGTTGAAGCTCTTCACATCTCCCAACCAGCCTGGCAGCAGAAAGTGGAACAGCGACCACAGCTCGCCCAAGTGGTTTTCCAGCGGTGTACCGCTGAGGCACAGGCGCTGGCGGGCGTTCAGCTCGCGGGCAGCCTGGGCGGCCTTGCTGTTGGGGTTCTTGATGTACTGCGCTTCGTCGAGGATCAACACGTGCAAGGGCAGGGCAGCCAGTTGCTCGATGTCCTTGGGCAGCAGGGCGTAGGTGGTCAGCAGCAGGTCGTAGTCCTGCAACTGAGGGAAATGTTTCTTACGCCCGGCGCCGTACAACGCCAATACTTTGAGCTGCGGTGTGAAGTGCGCCGCTTCGTCGAGCCAGTTCGGGATCAGGCTGGTGGGCATCACCACCATGCACGGCCGGTCCAGGCGCCCGGCGATTTTCTCGCTGAGAATATGCGCCAGGGTCTGCAGGGTTTTACCCAGGCCCATGTCGTCCGCAAGAATCCCGCCGACGTCGAGCTGGCGCAGCGACTGCATCCAGCTCAGGCCTTCCAACTGATAAGGACGCAATGTGGCGTTCAAGCCCTCGGGCGCTTCGCAGCTGAAATCTTTGATGTCCCGCAGACGCTGGGCGAAGTTGCGGATCTTTTCGCCGCCTTCCCACTGCAGCGGCAAGTCTTCCAGCGGGTTCAGGCGAATGGCGTCGGCCTTGGCCAGGCGCAGCGCAGTGGTGCCCGGCTCTTGCAGGTAGAACTCGCCCAGGGTCGCCAGCACCGGTTTCAGCCGCCCGTAAGGCAGTGCCACTTGCAGCGGGCCGTGGCCGTTAGGCAGGCCGGGAATGTTCACCAGGATCAGTTCGTCATCGCGGCGCCGCGCGAGTTTTTCCGGGTTGAGAATCTCGGTGTGGGAGCGCATCAGGTTCAACAGAATCGGCAGCAGGCTCAGGCGTTCGCCGTTGACGATGATCCCAAGTTCCAGATCAAACCAGTCGCGCTCCGGCATTTCGTCGACGCTGGCGTACCAATCGTCGACGGTGCTCAGGTCGAAGCCGAAATCTTCATCGATCTGTAGTTCCCAGCCCTGGACGCGCAGAGTCGGCGATGCATTCAGGGTGAAGTTCAGCCAGGCGCTGTCATTGACCATCTCGAACAGCTCGCCGGCGCTTTCCGGCAGGGCCTTGCTCTGGCGCGTGGCGATCTTGAAGCCCAGCAGGCGCAGTTGTTCGCGAAACTGCTGCTCCACATCGGGGTGGCGCTTGATCCGCAGGCTCTGTTGTTCCTGGCGCACGATGATGTCGGCGTTCTTCTGACCGCTGACGTAGTTGCCCAAATAGTTGAAGGACAATGCTGCGCGATGCTGGATATAACGCTGCATTTTGCCGTTGCGCGGCTCGAAGGCGCTGAACTCGATACTCGCCAGCCATAGGCGCGGAACCGGTTGGACGTCTTCCATTACCACTTGCGGCAATACCACGCGGTTATCCAGCACCGCCTGGAGCTTCTCCAGCAACTCGGCATCCTGGGCCGCCGCCGGGTAGGCCAGGGTTTCCTGGACCTTGAGCAGCACCGCCGCGATGTGTTTGCAGTTGGTGTGCACGGGGCAGGTGCAGCGGCTGTCCACCAGGATCAACGTGCCCTTGGCGGATTCGCGCAGTGAAATGGTCTGGCGGTAGACGTTGCCGCCCGAGCCTTCGCAACTGGCAATGATGGTGCTGTCGCCGGACTCGACGATCCGCACGCGGTTTTCCAGGGCGTAGCGCCGGCCGCGCTCAAGGCTTTGCTCTTTAAAGCGATTGGCCCACGAAGGGGCCAGGGGTTTGGTCAACGACGACGTCAGGGGCATGGTGCTGGATCAGTCCTGGACATCGGGCGGTGGTGCGCTGGGCGGCTTGGCAGTCAGCGAAGTGATCTTGATCAGCAGGGCGAGGTGGCCGCCGTCCAGGTAGTTGAGCTGGTTGTTCTTGGTGCGCACGTCTTGCTGGCTGAGGTGTTCGCTGGCAATGACGCTGCCGTTGGCGTCGAACTGGTTGACCCAGAAGTCCGCGTCGATATCGGTGAAGCGCCCAAGCTGCAGGTTGAGGGTGCCTTCGATAGGGAACTGGCCGAACTGTTCCTGGCCGTCGCTGATGGCCAGCTTCACCGGTTGTTCACCGAGATTCTGCTCCCAGGACTTGTGCAGCAGCACGGTGTAGTCGCTGCTGGCTTGCAGCTTCTCGACAATATTGCCCAGTCGCGGCGGGCTCATTTTGTCGGTCCCCAGGCGCGGCGCGCCCGCGTCCCAGTTTTCCGGCGCCGCACGGCTATTGATCGCCGGCTCGGCGTTCTGCCGCACCAGGATCATCTCCACCAGGTACGGGCTGTCGGCAAACGCCGAAGGCGCAACGACCACCAACAACAAGCTCAAAATGCGGAACAGGCGCATTGGGGCGTCCTTCAAGCAGATTTCGGGATGAGGCGCTCAAACAGCGCCTCCAGTGTATTAAAGCGTTCTTCGGCGCGTTCCATCGGCACCATGAATTTGAACAGCGTAGCCCCTTCGAACTTGTAGCGATTGGGCTGGCCCTGAATCAGCTTGATCAGCACCAGTGGGTCCACCGGCGTCTGGGCTTCGAACTCGATACGCCCGCCCTGCGGCCCGGCGTCGACCTTCTTGATACCCAGTTGCTCGGCCTGCAATTTGAGCAGGGTCAGGCGTACCAGGTTCTTGGTCGGTTCCGGCAACAGGCCGAAGCGGTCGATCATCTCCACTTGCAGGTCCTTGAGGCCGTCTTCGTCGGTGGCCGAGGCGATGCGCTTGTACAGGATCAGGCGTGCGTGCACATCCGGCAGGTAGTCTTCGGGAATCAACGCCGGCAAGCGCAGGTTGATTTCCGGGCCGCCACCCAGCGGTTGGTCGAGGTTCGGTTGTTCGCCCTTGCGAATGGCTTTTACTGCCCGTTCGAGCATTTCCATATAAAGGGTGAAACCCACGGCCTGGATTTGCCCGCTCTGGCCGTCCCCCAGCAGTTCGCCGGCACCACGGATTTCCAGATCGTTGGTGGCCAGCACAAAGCCGGCGCCGAGGTCCTGGGTGTTGGCGATCGCTTCCAGGCGCTTCTCGGCGTCGGAGGTGATCTGTTGGCGGGGCGGCGTCAGCAGATAGGCATACGCCTGGTGGTGACTGCGCCCGACCCGGCCGCGCAACTGGTGCAACTGCGCCAGGCCGAACTTGTCGGCGCGCTCGATGATGATGGTGTTGGCGCTCGGCACGTCGATGCCGGTCTCGATGATCGTCGAGGCAATCAGCACGTTGAAGCGCTTGTGATAGAAGTCGCTCATCACCTGTTCGAGTTCGCGCTCGCGCATCTGCCCGTGGCCGATGGCGATCCTTGCTTCCGGTACCAGCTCGGCGAGGTCGGCGGCGCATTTCTCGATGGTTTTCACATCGTTGTGCAGGTAGTACACCTGGCCGCCGCGCAGCAACTCACGCAGCAGGGCTTCCTTGACCGTGCTTTTGTTCTGCTCCATGACGAAGGTGCGCACCGACAACCGACGCGCCGGCGGCGTGGCGATGATCGACAGGTCACGCATGCCCGACACCGCCATGTTCAGCGTGCGCGGGATCGGCGTGGCGGTAAGGGTCAGGATGTCGACTTCACTGCGCAGGGCCTTGAGCTGTTCCTTCTGACGGACACCGAAGCGGTGCTCTTCGTCGATGATCACCAGGCCCAGGTTTTTGATCTTCACGTCATCCGACAGCAGCTTGTGAGTGCCGATGACAATGTCGATCTTGCCTTCCGCCAGGTCGGCGATGGCTGCGTTCACTTCCTTGGCCGACTTGAAGCGGCTCATCACTTCCACGGTCACCGGCCAGTCGGCAAAGCGGTCGCGGAAGCTGTTGTAGTGCTGCTGGGCGAGCAGGGTGGTCGGTACGAGAATCGCCACTTGCCGGCCACCGTGCACCGCGATAAAGGCCGCGCGCATCGCCACTTCGGTCTTGCCGAAGCCCACGTCGCCGCACACCAGGCGGTCCATTGGCTTGGGCGCCAGCATGTCGGCGCGCACGGCGTCGATGGTGGTTTGCTGGTCCGGGGTTTCTTCGAAGGCGAAGCCCGCGCTGAAGGTTGCGTAGTCGGCTTTCGGGTCGGCGAAGGCATAACCTTCGCGGGCGGCACGGCGGGCATAGATGTCGAGCAACTCGGCGGCCACATCGCGTACCTGTTCGGCGGCCTTGCGCTTGGCTTTCTGCCAGGTCTCGGAGCCGAGGCGGTGCAACGGCGCGAGGGCGTCGTCGCTGCCGGTGTAGCGGGCGATCAGGTGCAGGTTGGCCACGGGCACGTAGAGCTTGGCGCCCTCGGCGTATTCCATGGTGAGGAATTCAGCCACCTGGTTATCGATCTCCAGGGTTTGCAGGCCCAGGTAACGGCCCACACCGTGGTCGATATGCACCACTGGCGCGCCTTCGCGCAGTTCGGTGAGGTTCTTGATCACCGCATCGTTGTTGGCGTCGGCGCGTTTTTCGCGGCGGCGACGCTGCATCACCCGTTGGCCGAACAGCGGGCTCTCGGCAATCAGTGCCAGGGCCGGGTCGTCCAGCAGCAGGCCTTCGTCCAGCGGTGCGATGGTGATCGCCAGGCGATCCTTGCTCGCGACAAAGTCCGGCCAGCTGTCGACGGTTTTCGGCCGTAGCTTCAGGCGTTCCAGCAACTCCAGCAGCACCTCGCGGCGCCCGGCGGACTCGGCGGTAAACAGCACGCGGCCGGGAAAGTCACCGAGGAAACTCGACAGCGCTTCCAGCGGCTGGTTGGCCTTGGCTTCAATCGCCAGGTTCGGCAGTGCTTGCGCCGGGAAGCGCTCGCGGCCGGCGCCGGCGTCCACATCCTGTTGGCTGGCGACTACGCGCGGCCAGTTTTTCAGGCGGGCGAAGCAATCTTCCACGGGCAGGAACAGTTCGGCCGGTGGCAATAAAGGACGGGACGGGTCGACGCGGCGTTCTTCATAACGGTTGCGTACGTCATTCCAGAAGTTCTCCGCCGCCTGTTCGATGCCCGGCAGCGAGAACACTTGGGTGTCTTGGGGCAGGTAATCGAAGAGGGTGGAGGTTTCGTCGAAGAACAGCGGCAGGTAGTACTCGATACCGGCGGGCGTAATCCCGCTGCTCAAGTCCTGGAAGATCGGGCAGCGGCGGAAGTCCACGTCAAAGCGCTCGCGGAAACGCGCCTTGAAGCGCGTGACCGCGTCTTTTTGCAGCGGGAATTCCCGGGCCGGCAGCAGCTTGACCGAGTCGACCTTGTCGATGGAACGCTGGTTTTCCGGATCGAAGGTACGCAGGGTTTCGATTTCGTCGTCGAACAGGTCGATCCGGTAGGGCAGTTTGCTGCCCATCGGGAACAGGTCGATCAGCGCGCCACGCACAGCGAATTCACCGTGCTCATACACCGTGTCGACGCAGCGATAACCACTGGCCTCAAGCCGGGTGCGCATCTGTTCCACGTCGAGCTTCTGGCCGATATCCAGCACCAGGCTGCTGCCCAGCAGGAACTTGGTCGGCGCCAGGCGATGCAGGGCCGTGGTGATCGGCACCACCAGCACGCCGTGGGCCAGTTCCGGCAGGCGGTACAGGCTGGCGATGCGCTGGGAAATGATGTCCTGGTGCGGTGAGAACAGGTCGTAGGGCAGGGTTTCCCAGTCCGGGAAATGCAGTACCGGCAAATCGGGGGCGAAGAAACTCAGCTCCTGTTCCAGCCGCTCGGCACTTTGGCTGTCGGCGGTGAGCAGCAGGGTAAAGCGCTTGGCAGCGCTGGCAGCCTCGGCAATGGCCAGGCTCAGGGCGGCACCGGGCAGATTGCCCCAGTGCTGTTTACCTGCCGCGGCAGGGAGAAGCGGTAGACGCAGAACGGGCACGGAAGGTTGAGCTCCAAGCGTTGCGACAAAGTCGGTAATTGTAACGGCCCGGAGTGCCGCCTGTCAGTTGCTGACTGAGCCTATTACGGTTTGTAGGAAATGTAGTGGCTAAGACAAACAAAGGCGCCTTTTGACTCATTATGTAGTGCCGAAATCGGTGTATGTTTCGGAGGGTTACGGACACTTTGTCACAATGGCTCAGAAGGGGGTGCGCTGGAAGCCACGTATTTACTGGGCTCCAGCGGGGCGATATTTTTTTGCAAGGAGTTTTGTTGCGGGTCGCGCATTGCTCCGAGGGCAGTCGGGCGGCATAATGTAGCCCCTTTTTTCTGCCCCTACATGTGGAAGGTTCCCGTGACTCAGAAGCCCGACCAGTGTCTTGGTGAATGGATCGACCGTGAAGCACTCGCTGAAGCGATGATTCCGCTTATCGGTCAGCTCTACCGCAATAACAACGTGGTGAGCTCGATCTATGGCCGCAGCCTGATCAACCAATCAGTCATCGCGATTCTCAAGGCTCATCGCTTTGCTCGCCATCGTTCCGCCGACGACAGCGAACTCTCCGTCCACGAAACATTCCCCCTGCTTAAAGCCATGAGCGAGCTCAAGCTCGGCGCGGCCTCGGTAGACCTGGGCAAGCTGGCCTATAAATTCCGCAAGGAAGGTGCTGGCCGTACCGCCGAGCAGTTCGTGCGTGAAGAAATGGCCGACGTGGTTGGCCAGCAAAACGCTGCTGCCCGCAAAGGCACCGACGTTGTGCTTTACGGCTTCGGTCGTATCGGCCGTCTGCTGGCGCGCATCCTGATCGAAAAAACCGGTGGCGGCGACGGCCTGCGCCTGCGTGCCATCGTTGTTCGTAAAGGTGCAGAAAACGACCTGACCAAGCGTGCGAGCCTGCTGCGTCGCGACTCGGTACACGGTCCGTTCAACGGCACCATCGTCATCGACGAAGAAAACAACACCATCACCGCCAACGGTAACCTGATCCAGGTGATCTACGCGAAGAACCCGTCTGAGGTGGATTACACCCAGTACGGCATCAAGGACGCACTGCTGGTGGACAACACCGGTGTGTGGCGTGATGCCGAGGGCCTGGGCCAGCACCTGGCGTGCCCGGGTATCGACCGCGTTGTCCTGACGGCGCCTGGCAAGGGCAAGCTGAAGAACATCGTGCACGGCATCAACCACGGTGAAATCACCGCTGACGACAAGATCGTGTCCGCCGCTTCCTGCACCACCAACGCCATCGTGCCGGTGCTGAAAGCCGTGAACGACAAGTTCGGCATCGTTAACGGTCACGTTGAAACGGTTCACTCGTACACCAACGACCAGAACCTGATCGACAACTTCCACAAGGGCGATCGCCGTGGCCGTAGCGCCGCGCTGAACATGGTGATCACCGAGACCGGTGCTGCCACTGCTGCTGCCAAGGCCCTGCCTGAGCTGGCCGGCAAGCTGACCGGTAACGCGATCCGCGTTCCGACGCCGAACGTGTCGATGGCCATTCTCAACCTGAACCTTGAGAAAGCCGCCACCCGTGAAGAGATGAACGAGTACCTGCGCTACATGGCGCTGCACTCCGATCTGCATAAGCAAATCGACTTCGTCAACTCGCAGGAAGTGGTGTCCACCGACTTCGTTGGCTCGCGCCACGCCGGTGTGGTGGACGCTGAAGCGACCATTACCCAAGACAATCGCGTTGTTCTGTACGTTTGGTACGACAACGAATTCGGTTACAGCTGCCAGGTGGTTCGTGTGATGGAAGACATGGCCGGGGTTAACCCGCCAGCATTCCCGCGCTAAGCATCAGCGGTAAATGAAAAAGCCCCGACGAGTCGGGGCTTTTTTATGTCTGTGGGTTTTGTATTGTTTGTACCGGCCTCATCGCAGGCAAGCCAGCTCCCACATGTTGATGTGTGAATACATTCAAATGTGGGAGCTGGCTTGCCTGCGATAGCGACCTATCAAGCGCCGCCGACTATCGAAGCCTGCGCGGTCCGCAGTTCATGCCGGTTGCCCTTGAACAGGATCAGTGTGGCGATCAGGCCCAGCACCGCTGCGCCGCTCAGCCAGATGCCCGGTGCCGCCTTG
Source organism: Pseudomonas sp. Xaverov 83 (assembly GCF_019352905.1). NCBI lineage: Bacteria > Pseudomonadati > Pseudomonadota > Gammaproteobacteria > Pseudomonadales > Pseudomonadaceae > Pseudomonas > Pseudomonas sp. Xaverov 83. Next base: position 102,700 of record NZ_JAAAFU010000025.1, read on the forward strand.
TTGTCCAGCACGTGGATCAGGTAGGTGCAGGCCGCTGGTGTGAAACCACCAAAGGTCGCCGTTGCCAGGCTATAGGCCAGGGAGAAGCCGGTGGTGCGCACTTCTACCGGCATGATCTCGGTCAGCGCTACAACCATCGCACCGTTGTACGAGCCATACAGGAACGACAGCCAGAGCAGCACGATCAACAGATGGCTGAAGCTCGGGTTGGCCACCAGCCAGGACAGCGCCGGATACGCGGTGAGGATCGCCAGAATCGTCGCCCCCAGCAGCAGGGGTTTACGCCCGATCTTGTCGGACACAGCCCCCATTACCGGCAGCCAGATGAAGTTGGAGATGCCGACGCACACGGTTACCAGCAACGCGTCGAAGTCCGACAGGTGCAATTCGGCCTTGCCGAAGGTCGGGGTGTAGGCGGTGATCAGGTAGAACGACACGGTGGTCATCACCACCAGCGCCATGCCGGCGATCACGATGCCGAAGTTCTGGCCGATCGAACGGACGATTTCCTGCAGGGTAGGGCGGTGTTTACGCGCCTGGAATTCCGGGGTTTCTTCCAGGGAGCGACGAATCACGAAGATCACCGGCACGATCAGGCAGCCGATCAGGAACGGCACGCGCCAGCCCCAGTCACCCATTTCTTCCGGGCTGAGCCAGTGGTTCAGGCCCACACCCAGCAGGCCGGCGAATACCACGGCGGCTTGCTGGCTGGCGGACTGCCAGCTGACGAAGAAGCCTTTGCGGCCTGGAGTGGCGATTTCCGCCAGGTACACCGACACGCCCCCTAGCTCGACACCGGCGGAGAAGCCTTGCAGCAGGCGACCGAACAGCACGATCAGTGGCGCCGCGACACCCAGGGTGGCGTACCCGGGAACGCAGGCAATCAGGACGGTACCGGCAGCCATCAGTGCCAGGGTGATCACCAGGCCCTTTTTACGGCCGTGACGGTCGATGTAGGCACCGAGGAAAATCGCGCCCAGCGGACGCATCAGGAACCCGGCGCCAAAGGTCGCCAGGGACAGCATCAGGGACGCGAACGCGCTGTCGGTGGGGAAAAATGTCTTGGCAATGGCCGTGGCGTAGAAGCCATAGACCATGAAGTCGAACATCTCGAGGAAGTTACCGCTGACAACGCGAAAGATCGCCTTGCCCTTGCCCGTTGTAGTGGACATGTCATGCACTCATTTTGGCTATCTTATTAGTAATCCCTGGTCGCAACCGTCCTTGCTGTTAAAGCTTTGGCACGAGGCTGGCGCTGAACAGTTTTGTAACGATATGTGTATAAGCCACCACAGGCAACAAAAAACCGATGGCAAGCTGGCAAATTGCCGCAGGCCCCCGGGCGATGAAAATCCAATGTGGGAGTGGGCTTGCTCGCGAAAACGGTGTGTCAGTCAGCTAATGAGTCACTGATACACCGCATTCGCGAGCAAGCCTGCTCCCATAGGGTTTTTGCGATCAGTTGAGGAGGGTATTACGCAGGCTGTCGGACAAGCCTTTTGGTGCCAGCCAGATTCCCAAGTAAGCCTTGGCCAATTCGTCATTGCGACTGCTGAACACCACCGTGCCGTTGATTTCCAGGTTCAGGCCGCGCTGAGGCTGGAAGTCCAACGCATAACGGTCGCCGCTGCGGATGTCGCGAAAGCTTTTGTGCAATTGCTCCAGTTCAGGTTTCAGGCGGGCGAGGGCGGCGGGTGTTTGCTGGCGTTCAAGGGTGGCGGTGGCGGCCTTGATGACATCGTTGCGATCGATATCGCGAAAGTAATACAGCTCCAGGCGCAGGTCTTTTTGCCGGTCCAGCGCCTGTTTGGCGCTCAAGTCAGCTTGGGCGAAGAGTGCGGCTGCATACACATCTGCCCACAGATAGGTCAGGACGGCCTGGTTTTTCAGCACCAGTTGATGAGATTGCGCCGGAAAATTGGCTTGTTTGAGGCGATCAGCCTCATTCGCCAGCACCGGGACCGACAACATCAGCAATAAACAAACAATCACATGTCGCATAATGGCCCGTCCTGAAAGGTGCTTGCCTAGAGGTTAATTCAATTACGAACACCCTGTAGTAAAGGCAAAACTGGCCTACGACGCGACCAAGGGTTAATGTGCGCGACGTTGAGCGTTCTATAGACTGTGCCCCGGCTCACACACTTGAGCCACATTGATCCTTCATGACCGCTGGCCGCGGCATGATTTAGCCAGGCGTCCAACCGTGCGCCCTGGCCTGTTCTGAGGAGTACGCATGGCTGTCTACAACTACGACGTAGTGGTACTGGGTTCCGGCCCAGCTGGAGAAGGTGCGGCGATGAACGCCGCCAAAGCAGGGCGCAAGGTGGCGATGGTCGATAGCCGTCGCCAGGTCGGCGGTAACTGCACCCACCTGGGAACCATCCCGTCCAAGGCCTTGCGTCACTCGGTGCGCCAGATCATGCAGTTCAACACCAACCCGATGTTCCGGGCCATTGGTGAGCCGCGCTGGTTCTCGTTCCCGGACGTGCTCAAGAGCGCTGAAAAAGTCATTTCCAAGCAGGTGGCCTCGCGTACCGGCTTCTATGCCCGTAACCGGGTCGACCTGTTCTTCGGCACCGGCAGCTTCGCCGACGAGCAAACCGTCGAAGTGGTCTGCGCCAACGGCGTGGTCGAGAAGCTGGTAGCCAAGCACATAATCATTGCTACCGGCTCGCGTCCGTATCGCCCGGCGGATATCGATTTCCACCACCCGCGTATCTACGATAGCGACACCATCCTCAGCCTGGGCCACACCCCGCGCAAACTGATCATCTACGGCGCCGGCGTGATCGGCTGTGAATACGCCTCGATCTTCAGCGGCCTGGGTGTATTGGTCGAGCTGGTGGATAACCGCGACCAGTTGCTGAGTTTCCTCGACTCGGAAATTTCCCAGGCGTTGAGTTACCACTTCAGCAACAACAACATCACCGTGCGCCACAACGAAGAGTACGAGCGGGTCGAAGGCCTGGACAACGGTGTGATCCTGCACCTCAAGTCCGGCAAGAAGATCAAGGCCGACGCCTTGCTGTGGTGCAACGGCCGTACCGGCAACACCGACAAGCTGGGCATGGAAAACATCGGGGTCAAGGTCAACAGCCGTGGCCAGATCGAGGTGGACGAGAACTACCGCACCTGCGTACCGAACATCTATGGTGCCGGTGACGTGATTGGCTGGCCGAGCCTGGCCAGTGCCGCCCACGACCAGGGCCGCTCGGCCGCTGGCAGCATCGTCGACAACGGCAGCTGGCGCTACGTCAACGACGTGCCGACCGGGATCTACACGATTCCCGAGATCAGCTCGATCGGCAAGAACGAGCATGAACTGACCAAGGCCAAGGTGCCTTATGAAGTCGGCAAGGCGTTCTTCAAGAGCATGGCGCGTGCGCAGATCGCCGGTGAGCCCCAAGGCATGCTGAAGATCCTGTTCCACCGCGAGACGCTGGAAGTGCTCGGCGTGCATTGCTTCGGCTATCAAGCGTCGGAGATCGTGCACATCGGCCAGGCGATCATGAACCAGCCGGGTGAGCAAAATACCCTCAAGTATTTCGTCAACACCACGTTCAACTACCCGACCATGGCTGAAGCCTATCGGGTAGCGGCTTACGACGGCCTCAACCGGCTTTTTTGAGCGGCTCCGGCCGGTGGCCTGAGCCGGCCGGGGAGACCGATTTCAGTAATTCCCGAGGGTGGCAGTGGCCAAACCGGGAAAGTCTGTAATCAGGCTATCTACGCCGAAGTCGTCGAGCCTGCGCATCAGCGCGGGTTCGTTGACCGTCCACACGGACACGTGCAAACCCTGGCGCTGGGCTTTTTCCAGACGCTCAGGGGTGCACAGCGTCCAGTTCAACGCCAGAATCTCACAGCCATAGTTGGCCGCGACCTTCAACGGGTCGAGCCAGGCGTATTCGGCTACCAGTCCGCGGGACAGGTCCGGGGTGAGGTCCAGCGCTGCTTTCAACACTTCCCGCGAGCTTGAGGTCACGGTGACCTTGTCCATCAGCCCGAAACGCTGAGCCATTTCCCGGATCGCCAGCACAGTAGTTGCCGCGCGGGTGCGCGATGCGCTTTTGACTTCCAGTTGCCAGTGGTCGAAATCGCATTTTTCGAACAACTCTTCCAGGCGTGGGATCGGGCAGGGATTGACCCAGCCCGGGCCGCCTTTGCGCGCGTCCATCTTCACCAGGTCGGCGGCGGAATACTCGACCACCTTGCCGCGCCGGTCGGTGGTGCGCTTGAGCGTAGGGTCGTGAATGACCATCAGCTCGCCGTCCATGGACAGGTGCAAATCCAGTTCGCAACGGCGCACGCCGTGCTTGAGGCATTCCTGGAAGCTGGTCAGGGTGTTTTCCGGTGCTTCGCCTTTGGCACCGCGGTGGCCATAAATCAGGGTCACAGTTGCTCCTTTACGCCAGGATTGCTGGCTGGATGGATGACGCGACGCGCCATTCAGTGTTCGTATTCAGGTGTCGGATTCGTCGCTTTTTTCCCGCGCCAGACGCCGTTCCTGGGCCTGTTTCTGCAGGATATAGCGCGCCAGCAATTGGCGCTGGGCATCGGTCATGGCTTCGAATTCGGTGCCGATTTCGTAGCCGCCGGTCTTGGCGTCGCAATGGGTCACCTTGGCCCTCAGCAGCAGGCCTAAGGCTTGTGGCATCAGCACCAGCTTGACCGCCAGGTGGCTGTCGGGCTGGATTGCCGTGGGGTTCAGGAACTCGATGCCGCCTTCGGAGATGACCACGGGTTGCGGCGTACCGATCTCGCCCAGTAGGCTTTGCGCCATGATCTGGCTGAGCAAATCCATGCGTTTGTTCTGCACTTTGAGGAAGGCGGCCAGGGTTCGGTCCCGCTCGCCGATCTGGCGCAGCAGGTGCTGGGATTCGAATTCACTCAGGTGTAACTCGCTGAGCAGATTGAACAGCGGCGAATCATCCAGCAACACTTCCTTGCTCAGCGCTTCCGGGCCCGACAGCGGGGTAATTTCCAGTGCGATCATGTCCTCGATACGGTAGTATTCGCGGCGATCTTCTTCATCTAATGTCGACATGGCGAACCCAAGGCAGCGGTGATGGTCTGAGTGTAAAGCTGCTTACCTGACCCCGCCACAAGGACGTCTTCTTTTCCTCCGAACAAGCCCCGACATGTTCAGACCTCTCTTCGTATTTATTGGCACGCGTTATACCCGTGCAAAACGTCGCAATCATTTTGTGTCGTTCATTTCCTTGACCTCGATGATCGGGCTCGCCCTTGGCGTTGTCGTGATGATCGTGGTGCTGTCGGTGATGAACGGCTTCGATCATGAGATGCGCACCCGCGTGCTGGGCATGGTGCCCCACGCGACCATTGAGTCGGGTGAGCCCATCAGCGACTGGCAAAGCTTGGCCGCCAAGGTCAAGCAGAACCCCAAAGTGCTGGCGGTTGCGCCCTTCACCCAGATGCAGGGCCTGTTGACCAACGACGGCAAGGTACAGAAAGTCCTGCTCAATGCCATCGACCCGGCGCAGGAACGCAACGTCTCGATCATCGATAACTTCATGCAACAGGGCAAACTGGACGACTTGTCGCCCGGCAGCTTTGGCATCGCTATCGGCGACAAGGCCGCGGCCAAGCTCGGCGTGGGCATCGGCGACAAGCTGACCTTCGTTGCGCCGGAAGTCACCGTGACCCCGGCCGGCATGTTCCCGCGTATGAAGCGCTTTACCGTGGTCGGCATCTTCCATGTCGGCGCCGGTGAGATCGACGGCTACCTGGGCCTCACCAACCTGACCGACCTGGCCCGCCTGCATCGCTGGAAGCCGGATCAAGTGCAGGGCCTGCGCCTCAAGTTCAACGACCTGTTCGACGCGCCGCGCACCTCGTGGGAAATCGCCCAGCACCTGGGTGAAAACCAGTACTACGCTCGCGACTGGACTCGCACCCACGGCAACCTGTACCAGGCCATCCGCATGGAAAAAGCCATGATCGGCCTGCTGTTGCTGCTGATCGTCGCCGTCGCCGCCTTCAACATCATTTCCACCCTGGTAATGGTGGTGAATGACAAGAAGGGCGATATCGCCATCCTGCGCACCCTTGGCGCCACGCCGGGGCAGATCATGGCGATCTTCATGGTCCAGGGCACGGTGATCGGCGTGGTCGGTACCTTGATCGGCACCGCGGTGGGGATTCTCGCCGCGCTGAACGTGAGTGCCGCCATCGCCGGGCTGGAAGTGTTGATCGGCCACAAATTCTTGAACTCCGACGTCTACTTCATCGACTACTTGCCGTCCCAGGTGCAGAGCCAGGACGTGTTGATGGTCGGCGCCGCTGCGTTGGTCCTGAGTTTCCTTGCCACCCTGTATCCAGCCTGGCGCGCGGCACGTACCCAGCCGGCGCAGGCTTTACGTTATGAGTGAATCGGGCATGAGTGAAAAAGCAATCCTGAGCTGCCGCAACCTGGGCAAATCCTACGAGGAAGGCCCGGAATCCGTGGTGGTGCTGTCCAACCTGCAACTGGAACTGCACCCGGGCGAGCGCGTGGCGATCGTCGGCAGTTCCGGTTCCGGTAAAAGTACCTTGCTGAACCTGTTGGGCGGCCTTGATACGCCGTCCCAGGGCAGCGTCTGGCTGGCCGGCGAAGAACTGTCGGCCCTGGGCGAGAAGGCCCGTGGACAGTTGCGCAACCGTTCGCTGGGTTTCGTGTACCAGTTCCACCACTTGCTGCCTGAGTTCACCGCCCTTGAAAACGTCTGCATGCCGCTGTTGATCGGCAAGACCGCGATTCCCGAGGCGCGTCAGCGTGCCAAGGCGCTGCTGGAGCGGGTCGGCCTGGGCCATCGCCTGGAGCACAAACCGGCCGAATTGTCCGGCGGCGAGCGCCAGCGTGTGGCAATTGCCCGTGCCCTGGTCAACAACCCGGGCCTGGTGATGCTCGACGAGCCCACCGGCAACCTCGACTCCCACACCGCCCAGGGCATCAAGGACTTGATGCTGGAACTGAGCACCCAGATGCGCACCGCGTTCCTGGTGGTGACCCATGACATGAGCATGGCCCGCCAGATGGACCGTGTGCTGCACCTGCAGGAAGGTCATCTGGTCGCCATCTGACCTGTTTCAAGCCCGGCGCCCGGCGCCGGGTTTTCTATTTTTTCAACGGTGCCCGCGAATGTTCAGACCGTTATCGATTTTCATCGGCACGCGCTATACCCGCGCCAAGCGCCGCAACCGTTTTGTTTCGTTTATCTCGATGACCTCGATGATTGGCCTCGCCCTGGGCGTGCTGGCGATGATCGTGGTGTTGTCGGTAATGAACGGTTTCCAGCGAGAAATGAGCTCACGCATTCTTGGCATGGTGCCCCACGCGACCATCGTTGGCGTGAAGCCCATCAGCGACTGGCAGCCGGTGGCGGCTGCGGCGATGAAGAATCCGGAAGTCACCGCTGCCGTACCGTTCACACAGATGGACGGCATGCTCTCCTACAAGGGCGCGATGCAGCCGATCGAGATCAGTGGTGTTGATCCGGCCCAGGAAGGCAAGGTGTCGATCGTGGCCCAGCACATTGTCCAGGGCCACCTTGAAGACCTGAAACCGGGCGAGTTCGGTGTGGTGATCGGTGAGATTACGGCCCGGCGTTTCCGCCTGAACGTTGGCGACAAGCTGACCCTGATCGTGCCGGAAATCAGCAGCGCACCGGGTGGCATCACCCCGCGCATGCAGCGCTTGAACGTGGTCGGTGTGTTCAAGGTAGGCGCTGAGCTGGATGGCTCCATGGCCTTGATCCACATGGCCGACGCCGCCGAGATTCAGCATTGGGAACCGAACCAGGTACAAAGCGTGCGCCTGGCGGTGAAAGACTTGTATGCCGCACCCAAGGTCTCGGCGGATATCGCCGCCAGCCTCGGCGCCGACTACAAGGCTGACGACTGGACTCACACCCAGGGCAGCCTGTTCAGCGCAATGAAGATGGAAAAGACCATGATCGGCCTGCTGTTGCTGATGATCGTCGCGGTGGCCGCGTTCAACATCATCGCGACCTTGATCATGGTGGTGAACGACAAGGGCGCCGACATTGCGATCCTGCGCACTATCGGCGCCACGCCACGGCAGATCATGGCGATCTTTATGGTGCAGGGTACGGTGATCGGGATCGTCGGTACCTTGATCGGCGGCATCCTGGGCGTGATTGCGGCGCTGAACGTCAGTGAACTGGTGGGTTGGCTGGAGCGGGTGACCGGGCAGCATATCTTCAGTTCGGACGTGTATTTCGTCAGCAACCTGCCTTCGGAACTGCAGGGCGGGGATGTGTTGCTGATTTGCTCGGCGGGGTTTGTGTTGAGCTTTTTGGCGACGATCTATCCGGCGTATCGGGCGGCGAAGATTGAGCCGGCGCATGCCCTCAGGTATTCGTAATTCTTAAGACCGCTATCGCAGGCAAGCCAGCTCCCACATTTGACCGCGTTCGCCAGAACAACTCAGTCTAATGTGGGAGCCGGGCTTGCCCGCGATGAGGCCGGTGCAGCTTGCATCAATACCCTCGCGGCAACTCCATCACAAACCGCGTCCACCCCGCCCCCGACTCACAGAAAATCCGCCCTCCATGGGCTCGCACAATCGATTGGGTAATCGCCAGCCCCAGCCCCGCATGCTCGCTGCTCCCTTCATGACGCGCCGGATCTGCCCGGTAAAACCGGTCAAACAACCTTGGCAACAACGCCTCCGGAATACCTTCCCCAGTGTTTTCCACGCTTAACGTCACGCCTTGCATGCCTTCGATAATCCTCACGCTGACGTCGCCACCCGGTGGTGTGAACCGCAGCGCGTTATCCAGGAGATTGGAAATCGCCCGGCGCAACATGCTGCGGTCACCTGAAGTGTTGGCGCCACCTTCCCGAACCAACCGCACCTGGACGTCCTCCGCCAGCGGCGCGAAAAATTCCAGCAATGCATCCACTTCGTCAGCCAGCACCAGAGTTTCGCGCTTGGGCGCCAGCAGCCCATGGTCCGACTTGGCCAGGTACAACATGTCATTGACCAACTGTGCCATCCATTGCAGTTCCTCGAGGTTGCTGTGCAGGGCCTCGCGGTAGTCTTCGAGCGCCCGTGGCTGCGTGAGGATGACCTGAGTCTGTGTCAGCAAATTCGACAGTGGCGTGCGCAGTTCATGGGCGATGTCGGCAGAAAATGCCGAGAGCCGCTGGAAGGCATCGTCCAGGCGACCAAGCATCGCGTTGAAGGACTGGGCCAGTTCCGCCAGTTCGACGGGCATTTGTTCCTGGGGCAGGCGCTGGGTCAGGGAGTGGGCAGACACGCCACTGGCGACTTCGCTCATGCGCCGCAGTGGCCGCAACCCGCTACGGGCGGCCCAGGCGCCGAGCAGGGCAGTGGCCAGGGCGGAAAGGCCGACGGTCAACCAGATCAGATGCTGCATGCGTTGCAGGAAATGTTGGTGGTGGGTGATGTCGAGCATCAGCGTCAGTCGTGGCGAGTCAGCGTTACCAGGAATCAGTGGCGCGTTGTACACGCGGTAATCGGTGCCGGCGTTCTGCACGCTGTACAGGCCAGGCGCCTGGGGCAAGGCGATGCCGGGAGCACCGTCGAACCAGCGCTGATCGCCGGCGGTGATGCGCAGGGCCAGGTCGGGCTGGCGATTGAGTTCCTCCCGCAGCTTCGTTTCTCGTAAGGCAAATCGTTCGGGCGTGTCGGCACCTTGCAATGTGCTGCGCAGCGCGATCAGCTTGCCGTCGAGCAGTTGTTGGTCCAGCTCGATAAAGTGCGCCTCGCTGGCATGGTTGAACAGCACGCCTGCCAGCAATGAAACCACGGCGGTACAGCCAGCAAACAGCAGTGCCAGGCGGCTGGTCAGGGAAATCCGTTTCATCAACCGAACCGCTCCTCAAGCACGTAACCCATGCCGCGTACGGTATGGATCAATTTGTTGGGGAAGTTATCGTCGACCTTCAGGCGCAGGCGGCGGATCGCGACTTCGATGATGTTGGTGTCGCTGTCGAAGTTCATGTCCCACACCTGAGAGGCAATCAGCGACTTGGGCAGTACTTCGCCCTGACGGCGCAGCAGCAGTTCCAGCAGGGAAAACTCTTTGGCCGTGAGGTCGATGCGCTGGCCGTCGCGCTCTACCCGGCGGCGGATCAGGTCCATGCGCAGGTCGGCCAGTTGCAGGCTGGTTTCCTGGGGCGGGCTGCTGCCACGGCGCAACAGGCTGCGCACCCGGGCCAGCAGTTCGGAGAAGGCGAAGGGCTTGACCAGGTAATCGTCGGCGCCCAGTTCCAGGCCATGCACCCGGTCTTCCACGGCGTCCCGCGCGGTAAGAAACAGTACCGGGATGTCGAGCCCGGCGTTGCGTACGGCCTGGAGGATCTGCCAACCATCGCGACCCGGCAGCATCACATCGAGGATCAACAGGTCGTAGTCACCGGTCAGCGCCAGATGCTGGCCGCTGGTGCCGTCAGCCACCAGTTCGGTGTTGAACCCAGCCTCGGCCAGGCCCTGGCGCAGGTAGTGGCCAGTTTTCGGTTGGTCTTCGACGATCAGCAGTTTCATGGGCGGCTCATGGTTTTACGTAAACACAGACTTTATACAGCGCAGGTCCTACGGCAGGCTCAAGCTGACAAAGTTGTAATCTGGCCGTCAGCTGGCTGGCAGCGGCGCGTTCGTAAAGTGTCCCACAGACTGATTCCGAACCTTTGGAGTGTGACCATGTTTTTGCGTAAATCCTGGCTGTTGGCTGGCTGTCTGATGGCGCTGAGTCTTCCGGTGCTGGCATCCCCGGCTGCAACCTTTGACTTCGGTGAGGCCGCGCCCGCTGCCAAGGCCACGCGCACCGTGGAAGTGGTACTGCAGGACATTTCCTTTTCGCCCAAGGCCATCGATGTAAAAGCCGGTGAGACTGTGCGCTTCGTATTGATCAACAAAGGCCAGTTGCTCCACGAGTTCAACCTCGGTGACGCTGCGATGCACGCCGCACATCAGCAAGAAATGCTCAAAATGCAGGCCAGCGGCATGCTGACGCCTACCGGCATGGGCAAAATGGACCACAGTGCGATGGGCCACGGCGACATGGCCGGCATGAAACACGACGACCCCAACAGTGTGTTGGTAGAGCCGGGCAAGACCGCCGAACTGACCTGGACCTTCACCAAGGCCACCGGCCTGGAGTTTGCCTGCAACATCCCCGGCCACTATCAGGCGGGCATGGTGGGCAAGCTGACGGTCAGCCAGTAAGCAACTGGGATGCAAAGGCGGGTAGAATAGGCGCGTTTATTTAGCCAGGTTTCCGCCATGCATCCCGCAGCCGAACATTCGCCGCTGGGCAAGTCCAGTGAATACATCTCCACCTACACCCCGTCGTTGCTGTTCCCGATTCCCCGCGCCGCCAAGTGGGCCGAGCTTGGCCTGAGCGCCGAGACCTTGCCGTATAAAGGCGTGGATTTCTGGAACTGCTTCGAACTGTCCTGGCTCCTGCCCTCCGGCAAGCCCGTGGTGGCCATCGGTGAGTTCAGCATCCCGGCCGACTCGCCGAACATCATTGAGTCGAAGTCGTTCAAGCTGTACCTCAACTCGCTGAACCAGACTGCGTTTGTCGATGTGCAAAGCCTTGAGGCCACCTTGCGCACTGACCTGAGTGCCGCTGCCGGCAAGCCGGTTGGCGTGCGCATCCGCAGCCTGAGCGAGGTTGAAGCCGAAGGCGTGGTCGCGTTGCCGGGTGTGTGCATTGATGACCTGGACATTACCGTCAGCAACTATGAGCACCCGCGTCCGGAGCTGCTGCGTTGCGACGATTCGCGGGTGGTGGAGGAGAGCGTCCACAGCCATCTGCTCAAGTCCAACTGCCCGGTGACCAGCCAGCCTGACTGGGGCAGTGTGGCGGTGGAGTACCGCGGCGCGGCGCTGGATCATGCCAGCCTGCTGGAATACCTGGTGAGCTTCCGCCAGCATTCGGACTTCCATGAACAGTGCGTGGAGAGGATCTTTCTCGATCTGCAACGCTTGCTCAAGCCGGAAAAGCTGACGGTGTATGCGCGGTATGTGCGTCGCGGCGGGCTGGATATCAACCCGTACCGCAGTACTGAAGATCTGCAGTTCCAGAACCTGCGCCTGGCTCGACAGTAGCCTTCACACAAAATAAATGTGGGAGCGGGCTTGCTCGCGAATGCGGTGTATCAGCCAGCCTATTTATCAGCTGACGGACCGCATTCGCGAGCAAGCCCGCTCCCACATTTGAGAGGTGTCGGGCTGTTAAATCCCGATGTTACCCAGGGTCACCACAATATTGCGCAAGGTCCCGGCAATGCCCGGGTGGTCCAGTTCGAAGCGTTCTACCGCCAGGTTCACACCGTCGGCGATACTTGGGTCCTGAATAGCACCTTCCAGCGGCTCCTGAACTTCCAGTTCAGCGATCAATGTTTGCAGCTCTTCGCGCTTTTCGAGGGGCATTTCTGGATTCTGATCCAATTGCTCGCGCAAAATTTTGACCTGTTCTTGCAGTTGTTCGCGGGCAGGCATGGCGTTCTTCCTTTTATCGATAGGCACTGGCATAGACCGCGGCACGCCGGGAAAGGTCTATGGGCTGACCTGTAGATTAATCCACTGGCGCCGACTGTGCATGATCTCGATCAGGGCTTCTCGCCCTTGAGCTGGCGCAGACTGATGTCGGCCAGGCAGGTGTGCAGTTCGCCAAGGTGGTCAATCACCGAATGCACGCCCAGGCCATAGAGCGCGACGGTGGCTTTAGCGCGTTTATGCTCGCGCTCCTTCTCGGTAAGTGCTTGCCATTGCTCCGGGGACAGCCCGCACAGTGAGCCGCAAGACGCCAGGCCGATGGTCCACAGCCCGGCGTTGAGCCCCGATTGCAGCAGGCGGGGTTCGCCGCTGACCAGGACGCAGCCTTCCAGGCGTTCGATATTCAGTTCCATCAAGGCCTGCCAGCAGGCGTGGGGTGCCGGCCAGCGGGTGGAGGAGGGCTTGGTGGCCTTGATCCAGCGGGGTAGCCCGGCGGCCAGGGGCTTGGAAACGGACGCCGGCAGCTCATCCAGCCATGCACAAGGCACGCCCTGTTCTTCGAGGCTGCGCAGGATTTTCAGGGCGCCGACAGTGGCATGGGTGTCGCTTGAAGGCGCGGAATCGGCGCGGGCCTGGGAACCAAAGTCCACCAGGCAGCCACTAAGCCCGAACAGTACGGCCGTCAGGGACGGGGCGCTGGCAGTAACAATTTCGGCGTGTGGCATTTCGACGTCCCTGAAATAGCAGTGACGCTATCGAACGCGGATGACAAGCAAGTTACATCTGCGGCATTTGTAGGAATTTTGTGCATTTGCTGAATGACATTTCTGCAAGGCTGCCTAATCTGGCACTTCCGGCATATACTGACGGCCTCATTCAGGGCATAGCGCCCATGACAGACCATTCAAGGAGTTCAAGCTATGCGCTGGAGCCAATGTCTAGCTCAGCTATCGGTATGTGCGAGTATTTTGCTGGTGCCTTTCGTGGCCCAGGCGGCCTCGGAAGACGATCCATGGGAAAGCGTCAACCGTCCTATCTTCACCTTCAACGATACCGTTGACACCTACGCCCTCAAGCCATTGGCCCAAGGCTATCAGTTCGTGACCCCGCAGTTCGTGCAGGACGGGATCCACAACTTCTTCCGCAACATCGGTGACGTCGGCAACTTCGCCAACGACGTGTTGCAGCTCAAGCCTCATGCCGCCGGCGTCGACACTGCCCGCTTGCTGATGAACACCACGTTTGGCGTGCTGGGCTTCGTTGATGTGGGCACCAAAATGGGGCTGCAACGCAACGACGAAGACTTCGGCCAGACTCTCGGCCACTGGGGCGTCGGCAGCGGCCCTTACGTGATGCTGCCACTGCTGGGCCCAAGCACCCTGCGTGACGCACCGTCCAAGTATGTGGACAGCTACACCCAGCCGTACCGCTACATGAACGATATCGGCTGGCGCAACAGCACCTTCGGCCTGAATATCGTCGATACACGTGCCAGCTTGCTGTCCTCCGAGAAGCTGATCAGCGGCGACAAATACACCTTCATCCGTAACGCCTACCTGCAGAACCGCGAGTTCAAGGTCAAGGATGGCAAGGTTGTAGACGATTTTTAAGCTTCTGGCTTAAATGAAGAAGGCGGCCCTCGGGTCGCCTTTTTCGTGGGCAGGATTTGAGGTTTATCCGTGGGTTACGTCCTTACTTTAAGTCGCGGTTTTATACGTTCTTATAACTACCGGTGATTTGCGATGTAAAGACGCCCGGCGACCATCGCCATGAGCTTGAATCCCCTGGCGGATGGGAGTACCGTCTGCGCCTTAGAAGGGCACCTCTGCTTTACCTTTGTGCATGGGCAATATCCCGGCACTTTGTAGGACAGAGAGGCTAGAAAGCGAATCCAGTAGTACGCCCGGCCATTGTCGAGCTGCCTACGCCAACCTAATTCTGGCGCCGTTTGCCCACATGCAGAAAACCAGTGCCACGCTGCTGATAATCGATGACGACGAAGTAGTGCGCGCGAGTCTCGCGGCCTATTTGGAAGACAGTGGCTTCAGCGTCCTGCAGGCCAGCAACGGCCTCCAGGGTCTCCAGGTATTCGAGCGCGACAAGCCCGACCTTGTGATCTGCGACCTGCGCATGCCGCAAGTGGGCGGCCTTGAGCTGATCCGCCAGGTGACTGACCTTTCCCCGCAGACGCCGGTGATTGTCGTGTCCGGTGCCGGTGTGATGAATGATGCGGTCGAGGCCTTGCGCCTGGGCGCCGCCGACTACCTGATCAAGCCCCTGGAAGATTTGGCCGTACTGGAGCACTCGGTGCGCCGTGCCCTGGATCGTGCACGGTTGCTGCTGGAAAACCAGCGTTACCGTGAAAAGCTCGAAACCGCCAACCGCGAACTCGAAGCCAGCCTGAACCTGCTCCAGGAAGACCAGAACGCCGGTCGCCAGGTACAGATGAACATGCTGCCGGTGAGCCCGTGGAGCATCGACGAGTTCAAGTTTGCCCACCAGATCATCCCGTCGCTGTACCTGTCGGGTGATTTCGTCGACTACTTCCGCGTTGATGAGCGGCGTGTCGCGTTCTACCTGGCCGACGTTTCCGGCCACGGCGCCTCCTCTGCATTCGTGACCGTGTTGTTGAAGTTCATGACCACACGGCTGTTGTTCGAATCCAAGCGCAATGGCACCTTGCCGGAGTTCACCCCTTCGCAAGTGCTGGGCCACATCAACCGGGGCCTGATCAGCTGCAAGCTGGGCAAGCACGTGACGATGGTCGGCGGCGTGATTGATGAAGAAACAGGTCTGTTGACCTACAGCATTGGCGGTCACCTGCCATTGCCGGTTTTATACACTCCAGACAGTGTGCGCTACCTGGAAGGGCGTGGTTTGCCAGTGGGCTTGTTCAATGAAGCCACCTACGAAGACCACATCCTGGAATTGCCGCCGACCTTCAGCCTGACGCTGATGTCCGACGGTATCCTGGACCTTTTGCCAGAGCCTACACTCAAAGAGAAAGAAGCCGCCTTACCCCAACGGGTCAGGTCGGCGGGCGGCAGCCTGGATGGCCTGCGGCAGGTTTTTGGATTGGCCACGCTAGGGGAGATGCCGGATGATATCGCCCTATTGGTGTTGAGCAGGAATCTTTGATGAGTACCGGAAGAATCCAATTCGCCGAGCAAGACGGGACGTTTGTCCTGAAGTTTGTCGGTGAAGTGCGCCTGACCTTGTGTTCGGCGCTGGATGCGACGATTGAGCGGATCTTCACAGCCTTGAATTTCTCGGCGATCGTGATTGATCTGACCGAAACCCGCAGCATCGATAGCACCACCCTTGGGCTGTTGGCCAAGTTGTCCATTCTGTCTCGGCAGAAGGTCGGACTGCTGCCGACCGTCGTCACCACCCACGAAGACATCACCCGTCTGTTGCAGTCCATGGGCTTCGATCAAGTGTTCAACATCGTTGACCGCCCGATCCCGTGCCCGGAATGCCTGACCGACCTGCCATCCCAGGACCAGTCCGAGGAAGTGGTACGGGTCAAGGTGCTGGAAGCCCACAAGATCCTGATGGGCTTGAACGACTCCAACCGTGAGGCGTTCCACGACCTGGTGAATGCGCTGGAGCGGCACTAATTTCCAGATGAAACACTGTCAAAGTGTGGGAGGGGGCTTGCTCCCGAAAGCGGCGGGTCAGTAGTGAATGTAGCGACTGACGGCCTGTATTCGGGAGCAAGCCCCCTCCCACATTTTTAACTGAGTTCGGCTCGAAATCGGCTAATACAAAAAAAGGGCGGCACCCTCACAGGTGCCGCCCTTTTTGTCGCCGCCGTTTTTAGAGCTTGGCGGCCAACAGCGCTTCGAGTTTTTCCTGGTCGCGGGCGAACTGACGAATGCCCTCGGCCAGTTTCTCGGTAGCCATCGCATCTTCGTTGGATTCCCAACGGAACTGCGCTTCGGTCAGGTGCACACGCGCCTCACCGGCATGGCCTGGCGCCAGCTTACGCTCCAGCTTGCCATTGTCGGCAGCCAGTTTTTCCAGCAAGTCCGGGCTGATGGTCAGGCGGTCGCAACCGGCCAGCTCTTCGATCTGGCTCAGGTTACGGAAGCTCGCACCCATTACCACGGTCTTGTAGCCATTGGCCTTGTAGTAGTTGTAGATGCGCGTCACCGACTGCACGCCCGGATCGTCGGAACCGGTGTAGTCGTTGCCGTTGGCCTTCTTGTACCAGTCGTAGATACGGCCCACGAACGGCGAAATCAGGAACACGCCGGCTTCAGCGCAAGCCACGGCCTGGGCGAAGGAGAACAGCAGCGTCAGGTTGGTCTGGATGCCTTCCTTTTCCAGCTGCTCGGCGGCGCGGATGCCTTCCCAGGTGGAAGCGATCTTGATCAGCACGCGGTCGCGGCCAACGCCGGCCTTGTCGTACAGGTCGATCAGACGATGCGCGCGCTTGAGTACGGCGTCAGTGTCGAACGACAGACGGGCATCCACCTCGGTGGAAATGCGGCCGGGCACCACTTTCAGGATTTCCTGGCCGACGGCTACCGCAAAACGGTCGCTCGCCAGGCCTACGTCGCCGTTGCAGTCGGCAACAGCCTCGTCCAGCAGCTTGGCATAGCCTGGGATCGACGCGGCCTTGAGCAGCAGGGAAGGGTTAGTAGTGGCATCTTGCGGCTTGAGCTTGGCGAGGGTAGAAAAATCGCCGGTATCGGCTACTACAGTGGTGAATTGCTTGAGTTGTTCCAGCTTGGAAGTCATGGGCGTGCTCTGTCCTGTGGGTCTGATGACATTACCCGAGCGCTGACAGCCGCTCAAGGGCGCAAATGCATTCGATCGTTTGCGAGGGCAACAACCTGAAAACAGCCGTTTGAATCACCGGCCAATGCTGAATAGGAGGCCAAAACAGCCGGCAGGTTCAACCCAACTGCCCGATGACCACCCGATCAAACGGTGAGAGCAGCCTTCCCTCTGCAGCCACCCCCCATCTTCCTGACATCCCCCCCTCCAAATGTGGGAGCGGGCTTGCTCGCGAAGGCGTCGTGTCAGCCGCCAAATAAACCCACTGACACCCAAATCACCGCCCCTCCAACAACTCCCCGGCCTTATCCAGCAACGCCAGCGGATCACTGGCCTTATGAATATCCACCGACAACAACTGCCGAAACTTCCGCGCCCCCGGGAAACCCGTCCCCAGCCCCAGTACGTGGCGCGTGATGTGATGCATCGAGCCACCTGTCGCAAGGTGTTCGGCTATATAAGGACGCAACTGCGCCAGCGCCTCGGCGCGGGAGATCACAGGTGCCGTGCTGCCAAACAGCTGCTGATCCACCTCGGCCAACAGATACGGATTGTGATAAGCCTCGCGGCCCAGCATCACACCGTCGAACGTCTGTAGATGTTCCTGGCACTGTTCGAGGGTCTTGATGCCGCCGTTGAGGATGATCTCCAGTTCAGGGAAATCCTGCTTCAACTGGGCGGCAACGTCGTAGCGCAAGGGCGGGATATCCCGATTTTCCTTGGGTGACAGCCCTTCCAGAATGGCGATTCGCGCATGCACGGTAAAACTGGTGCAGCCCGCGTCCTTCACCTGGCCAACGAAATCGCACAGCTCGGCGTAACTGTCCCGGCCGTTGATGCCGATGCGGTGCTTCACCGTCACCGGGATCGAGACCGCGTCCTGCATCGCCTTAACGCAATCCGCCACCAACGCAGGATGTGCCATCAGGATCGCGCCGATCATGTTGTTTTGCACCCGGTCGCTGGGGCAGCCGACGTTGAGGTTCACCTCGTCGTAGCCGGCGTCCTGGGCCATGCGGGCGCAGGCGGCCAGGTCCGCAGGGACGCTACCGCCCAACTGCAGGGCGAGTGGATGCTCGGCCTCGTTATGGCGCAGGAAGCGTTCGTGGTCGCCGTGGAGGATTGCGCCGGTGGTGACCATCTCGGTGTAGAGGAGGGCGTTTTTGGAGAGAAGGCGCAGGAAGTATCTGCAGTGCCTGTCTGTCCAATCCATCATCGGAGCAACAGAGAAGCGACGGGAAAGCGATGGCGTTGGTGCTATAGGTGAGGACATTAGGATCTGAAATGGATAAGGCGAAGGGCCGACAGTTTAACAGGAATGGTCCTGGTCCCGTGGTGGTCAGTGCCAGAGCTTCAGCCACCCTGGCACGGTTTTCAGCTTATTTCTTCTTTTTGTCGGGCGCTTGCGTCAGCGCTGAAGCCGCCACCGACTTCACATCCGGCGGAGTGGTTGGATCCGCCAGCAGCTTGGCTGCTTTTGAAGCGACGCTTTCACTGGTTTTTTCGTCTTTAGCCATTACTTGAGCTTCCCTCTACGTAGACCGCCGGTTCATCTGAATTGATAACTGGTCGGCTTTAATATGTAGGGGCTAGCTGGTGATATCGCCAATCAGAATATGTGCCGGGATAATTCGTCGCCAAAACGACATCAACCTGAACCGATCCTGTCCCTCGGCAAAGTTTCATAATTCCCACCGGCATTGAGGCCTACGCTCAGTCCATAAGCCCAAAGGGAACTGAAAAATGATCTCCAATCTCGTCAAAGTCGTGATGGTCGCCGGCACGTTGCTGTTGGCCGCTTGTTCGACGGGGTCGTCGGACGTGAGTAGCGACCCTTGTTTTTCAGGGGGATGCCAGGCGTTTGGGGACCATAGCCCCAGCAAGGCCGCCAAGATGAATTTTGGGGGCAATGCGCTGGGGAGTAGTTACGGGGAGTATGGTTCGGGGTTGATGCATGATGACTGAGTGAGCGGGTGGGGCAGCCAGTTACTCAGTGACTGACCCACCGCTTTCGCGAGCAAGCCCGCTCCCACATTGGATCGTGGGAGGGCTTTAGTGACCGCCTTTCATACGTCGGGCGAGCAGGTAGATGCCCAGGCCCACCAGCGCCGTAGCCGCGCCAATGTAGCCCGTGCTAGTCCAACCATACCCGGCTGTAATCGCCATCCCGCCAAACCACGGCCCCAGCGCGTTCGCCAGGTTGAACGCCGCGTGGTTGGACGCCGCCGCCAGGCTCGGTGCCTCATGTGCAATGTCCATCAAGCGGATTTGCAGCGGCGCGGCCATGGCGATCATGGTGCCGACCAGGCCAATACCCAGCAGTACGCTCCACAGCGAACTCGCGGCGAAGGTGAAGAAGATCAGCACGGCCATCGACCACACCATGATCCAACCCACTGCGCGAAATTGCAGGCGGTCAAACAGTTTGCCGCCGGCGATGTTGCCGATGATGCCGCCTACGCCAAACGCGGCCAGACCGAAGGGAATCCACTGCGGCGAGACTTTGGTCACTTCGAGCATTGTCGGCGCCAGGTAGCTGAACACGCAGAACATCCCGGCAAACCCAATAGCACCAATGGACAGCGCCATCCACACCTGTGGTTTGGTGAAAGCGCGCAGTTCTTTGCGCGGGTCGCTGCGGGGTTCGTCGTGGCGATCCGGTACGAATTGCCAGACCAGCGCGATGGTGCACAGGGCAATGGCGCTGACCAGTGCGAACGCCGAGCGCCAGCCCAGGTGTTGACCGAGGAAGGTGGCGATGGGGTTGCCGAGCAGCATGGCCAGGGTCAGGCCCATCATCACCCGCGCGACGGCGCCGGCACGTTTGTCGTTGGGCACCATGCTGGAGGCGACCACGGCGGCGATGCCGAAGTAGGCGCCGTGGGGCAGGCCGCTGATAAAGCGGAAGGCCACCAGCGAGCCGAAGGTTGGGGTAAACGCGGTGGCCAGGTTGCCGAGGGCATACAGCCCCATCAGCAGCAGGAGCATGTGTTTGCGCAGCAACTTGGCGCCGAGGATGGCCAGCAGCGGCGCGCCGACCATCACGCCCAACGCATAGGCGCTGATGGCATGGCCCACTTGCGGCTCACTGAGGTTGAGGTTGTGGGCGATGTCGGGCATCAGGCCCATGATGGCGAATTCGCCGGTGCCGATAGCGAACGCGCCCACGGCCATGGCAGCTTCCATTTTGGCGGCGCTGCGCGCGGGCAGCACGTGCCCGGGTGTTTGGTGGATAGACATGGATCGCTCTGTTTGGATGGATGACACGGTGGAGAGCCGCCGATGCTACGCAAGCAGCGACGAAGGTGTCTAGAACAGCCTTTTTCGGCAGAGTTCCCTCCCTGTGACCCCACGTCGCGCCTGTCGGGCTTGACACTGGGACGTTAAAACCCGCGATTTAGAGCTGTCAATTGGCCAAACAGCGCATACCGGCTGTTTGCCGTGATATTCTGCGCGCCGTCTTGGTCTAGTCTTTCTCCGGTGCGTACACCCGTATACGTCCCGGCGGTTGGCTGTCGCCCAGGTAGCTGAAGCCAATAATGATAAGAAGTCAGCGCAGAAGGGACATAAAAGTGAGGTCGATACGTCGGCCTTGTGTGCCCACCCTGCGGTCCCCGAATGAATGTGCAAACCCCGCGGTGCGTTGCCTGGCGCAGCGTGATTGAGGGTTGCCCATGATCAGGGGCGGTGGGGCGGATGGCGTTTTATCATAGGTGCTACTGATGTTTAAAAAAGTAAACACTGCCCTGCTGGGGCTGGCTTTGTCGATGGGGATCACTTCCGTTCACGCGGAAGAGGCAAAGAAAGTCGATGTGCTGCTGATCGGCGGCGGCATCATGAGTGCAACCCTGGGTGTGTGGCTCAATGAGCTGCAACCGGATTGGTCGATGGAGATGGTCGAGCGCCTCGATGGCGTGGCCGAAGAAAGCTCCAACGGTTGGAACAACGCCGGTACCGGTCACTCGGCTTTGGCTGAGCTGAACTACACCCCGGAAGACAAGAACGGCAACGTTGAAATCCCGAAAGCGGTCGAGATCAACGAAGCGTTCCAGATCTCCCGTCAGTTCTGGTCCTGGCAGGTTCAGCAGGGCGTCCTGAAGAACCCGCGTTCGTTCATCAACTCCACTCCGCACATGAGCTTCGTGTGGGGCGATGACAACATCAAGTTCCTGAAGAAGCGTTACGAAGCGCTGCAAGCGAGCCCGCTGTTCGCCGGCATGCAGTACTCCGAAGACCCTGCGCAAATTGCCAAATGGGTTCCGCTGATGATGGAAGGGCGTGACCCGAACCAGAAAATCGCGGCCACCTGGACCCCGATCGGTACGGACGTGAACTTCGGCGAGATCACCCGCCAGTTCGTCGCTCACCTGCAAACCACGCCGAAGTTCGACCTGAAACTGTCGAGCGAAGTGCAGGACATCACCAAGAACGCCGACGGTTCGTGGCGCGTCAGCTACAAAAACCTGAAAGATGGCACCAAGACTGAAACCGACGCCAAGTTCGTGTTCATCGGCGCGGGCGGCGGTGCACTGCACCTGCTGCAGAAGTCGGGCATTCCTGAAGCCAAGGAATACGCGGGCTTCCCTGTGGGCGGTTCGTTCCTGGTAACCGATAACCCAACGATTGCCGAGCAGCACCTGGCCAAGGCCTACGGTAAAGCTTCGGTTGGCGCACCGCCGATGTCGGTTCCGCACCTGGACACCCGCGTGCTGGATGGCAAGCGCGTGATTCTGTTTGGCCCATTCGCGACCTTCTCGACCAAGTTCCTGAAAGAAGGCTCGTACCTGGACCTGCTGACCAGCACCACCACCCACAACATCTGGCCAATGACCAAAGTCGGTATCCGCGAATACCCACTGGTCGAGTACCTCGCTGGCCAACTGATGCTGTCGGATGACGACCGCTTCAAGGCGCTGCAAGAGTACTTCCCGAACGCCAAGAAAGAAGACTGGCGCCTGTGGCAAGCCGGTCAGCGTGTGCAGATCATCAAGCGTGACGAAGAGCAGGGCGGCGTCCTGAAACTCGGTACCGAAGTGGTCAGCTCGGCTGACAACACCATTGCAGGCCTGTTGGGTGCATCGCCAGGCGCGTCCACCGCGGCTCCGATCATGCTGACCGTGCTGCAGAAAGTGTTCAAGGAACAGGTTGCTTCCCCGGCCTGGCAGGAAAAGCTGCACCAGATCGTGCCTAGCTACGGCACCAAGCTGAACGACAGCCCGGAAGCTGTGGCTAAAGAATGGGCCTACACCGCCAACATTCTGCAGCTGACGCCTCCGCCAGCGATTCCGCAACTGACTGCTCCAAAAGCCACCGAGGCTGCCAAGCCTGCGGCTGAGCCGAGCAAGCCAGCTTCTGACATCGCGTTGTAAGACGTTGGCGAGGTCCTGATTCAGGATCAACCCGATGTAAAAAAAGCCCGCTGAACCGGTAACGGTCAGCGGGCTTTTTTGCAGGTGTTACCAGCGCGCGGGCAACTCGACCTGGCGCTCTGCAGCCGCCAACGCTGCCTTCAGTCCTTCTTTATCCAGAGGTATGCAGTACGCCGGCTTGGCGCGTTCAAACCGCCAGCTCTCATCCAGTCCGCCGGCATCTACGGCGTCGAAGCCGATCTCGTCCAGCAGGGCGATGACTTGCGCCTTGGCCGCCGGGTCATCCGCTGCGACCGGGAGCGCACGCCGGTCCGGCGCACCGCGGGTGCGGGCGTCCTGAGTCAGGTCCGGCGCCAGGATGGCATTGAACACTTTCACTACACTCGACTGCGACAGGTGCTCAGCCACCAATCGGCTGGTGGTGGTTTCAAAACGGTCGAGCACGGGAATATGGCCGTCGCGATTCGGGTAGTAGTTGTTGGCATCCATCACGGTTTTGCCTTCCAGCCACTGCGCCGGCACGCTGCGGTAATGCTCGAACGGAATGGCCAGCAGCGCTAATTCGCCAAATTGCGCCGCCTCTTGCGCGGTGCCCACTTGAACCCCGCGAATGCCACTCAGCACGCTGCTCATGGTCTGCGGGCCACGGGAGTTGCTCAACATCACTTCATGGCCGGCGGCCAACGCCAATTGCGCAACAGCGCGTCCGATAAAGCCTGCTCCGATGATGCCAATTTTCATGTCGGTGCTCCTTCGTTGAGAGAGCCGTTATGATGATTGGCTACTGGATGGGGATAAATGCCCGTTCTGGTCTGGGTGTTGTTACTGGGAGTGGTGAATGATGGATCGCCTTTCAAGCATGAGTGCCTTTGTGATGGCTGCCGAGCTGGGGTCCTACGCCCGGGCCGCCGAGCGCCTGGAAATGTCGCCGCAGATGGTGGCCAAGCATGTGGCGGCCCTGGAGCAGCGGCTGGGCGCGCGCTTGCTCAATCGCACCACGCGCCGGCAAAGCCTGACGGAACTGGGAAGCGCGTACTACGAGCGTTGCAAACATATCCTGACGGAAGCAGAGGCGGCGGACTCCCTCGCGCAGATCATGAACGACACGCCACGGGGCAAGCTCAAGGTCAGCGCGCCCGTGACCTTTGGCTCCTACAGCCTGATGCCACTGGTAACCGAATTTTTACGGGACAACCCCGAGGTGGAAATCGACCTGCACCTGACCGACCGGTTTGTCGACCTGGTGGAGGAGGGCTACGAGGTGGCGTTTCGTATCGGCCCGCTGGCGAACAGCAGTCTTACCGCCAGGCCGCTGCAGCCCTATCGCCTGGTGGTCTGCGCGTCGCCGGAATACCTGGCCGAGCGAGGCACGCCAGTGACGCCCGCAGACCTTGAACACCACGAGTGCCTGGGATACGCCTACTGGTCACGCCCGGCTGATCGCGAATGGTCGTTCTACCAAGGCTCCACCTTGCACAAGGCCCAGGTCGCCAGCCGCCTGCATGTGAATGAAAGTCGGGCGTTGATGACTGCGGCGCTGGATGGTTTTGGGATTGTCCTGGGGCCAGAAGATTTTTTACGCTCGGCTCTGAAGCGTGGCGAACTGGTGCGCTTGCTGCCAGAGTTTGAAGCGCCAAGCCGGCAGATGCATCTGCTCTACACGGCAAACCGCCAGCGCACCGCCAAGCTGCGGCGATTTGTCGACGCGGTGCTGCTGCGTTTCGGCCCGCCCTAAACGCTGTAGCTGGCTTTGACCTGCTCATGCACATGCAGCGCCAACAGGTTGCTGCTATCGCACAGCAAATACAGATGATGCACCGGCAACGGCGGCAATTCGGCCCCGGCAATCACCCGCGTCAATCCCTTGCCCATCCGGCTCTCTTCCACCAAACCCACCGCCATCCCGCTGCGGATGCAGGCTTCAACGGCCGGCGAACTCGCGCTTTCCAGCAGCACCCGATAGTAAGTGCCGTGCTCTTTCAGGGCCCGAATCGCTGCGGCGCGATAGGGGCAACCTGACAGTTGCACGGCAATCGGCAGGGGCGCCTGCGGTGGATAGCTGAAGTGTTCGGCGGCGACCCATAGCGGCTGGATTTCCCCCAGGCGCTCGCCTTGCTCCAAGGGCTGGGCGCTGACAATCAGGGCCAGGTCCAGCTGCTTGCTGCTGAACAACGTCAGCAGTTCGCCACTCGAGCGCGCTTCTACCTCCAGCTCCAACAGTGGGTTGTCGGCGACCAGGCGGGGCAGAAATTCCTGCATGAAGTCCGGGGCATATGAATCAGGTAGACCCAGGCGGATTTTGCCCTGCATGCGTTGCGGTGTGAGCGAGGCCAGCAAGCGGTCGTGGCTCTTGAGAAACTCGGTGGTTTCGCCCAGAAGTTTCCTGCCGTACATGGTCAGCTCAACCCCTTGGTTGCTGCGGCTGAACAGGCGTTGGCCGACCTGATCTTCGAGCTTTTTGATTTGCGTGGTCACCGTCGAAGCACTGCGGTGCACGTGATTGGCCGCTTCGTTGAATCGCTGAAAGCGGGCAACGGCGTGGAAGGTACGCAGTAGATCGATGTTCAGTTGTTTGCTCATGATTCCACTTTTCAGGATTAGTGGTGCAGCTTATTCAAATATACAGAATCATGCGCGGCCCTTAGCCTTTTGGTCAATCAAGCGAACCGGAGGCTCAATGAAACGATCGTCCTTAGGGCTGCTGCTGTTACAGATGGTGTTCGTCCTGTCCTGGAGTTCGGGCTTTATCGGCGCGAAATTGGCGACCCAGAGTGACGGCATTTTCAATGTGCTGTTCTGGCGTTTTTTACTGGTGTCGTTGTGCCTGGCGCTGTTTTTGAACGTGCGGCTGCTGAAAATTTCCTGGGCGCAGATCCGCCATCATGTGGTGATTGGTTTCCTCTCGCAGTTTCTGTATTTGACCTGTGTCTACGTGGCGATCCAGAACGGCTTGCCGCCGGGGATAGCGGCGATCATCGCGGCATTGCAGCCGTTGATGACGGCAGCGCTGTCATCGGGCAGCGTGGTCGAGCGCAGTGGTGGCTGGCAATGGCTGGGGTTGATGATCGGTTTTACCGGCGTGTCGATTGTGATCGCGGGTCAGTACCGCAACAGCGGGGTCGAAGTCGGGTTGGTCATGTATTTACTGCCCCTGGTGTCGGCGCTCGGTCTGACCTTGGCCACGCTGTACGAACGCCGGTCGGCCCAAACTCAGTCCGGTGACCTCGGCCTGGCGCTGTTTATTCAGTCATTGCTGACCTTGATCGGATTTGCGGCGGCAGTGCTTTACACCGATACGCTGAGCATTCCCCGGGCTCCCGATGTGTGGGTCTCCATCATTTGGCTGACGGTGTTTTCAACCTTCGTGGCGTACCTGAGTTTGTGGATGTTGCTGCGGGTCATGACAGCCACCCATGTGGCGGCCCTGGTGTACCTGGAGCCACCGGTGACACTGGTGTGGGCTGCACTCATGTTTGGCGATGTGATTTATGCATCGACGTATATAGGAATCGCCGTGGTGGTGGCGGGGCTGATTTTGGTGCGTTTGAAGCAACCGGTCGCAGCGTGTACATCCTGAAAAGGTCAGTTTTTCTTTACCTGCCGTCCGCCCGTGGGTTCAGCAAGCTGACAGTTGGCACCTGTTAAAAAGTCTTATAGCCAAGCAGGAGCGCGGCTGGAACAAGGGGGCATTTTTTTGGTGTAAACGCTGGGCGGTGACGCCCGAGGATTCTGTATGTTGTTACGTTATGCGGCATTGGCGGCTCTGGTCGTCGCGGCTTCCGGGTGTGTAGAGGAGCGGGTTGTGCATGATCGACGACCGGTGCAGCGTGAATATGTAGAAGTCGTCGCGCCGCAACCGCCGCCGGTGCAGGTCATTGAGGTCGAGCCCGAAGGGCGGCCAGGCTATGTGTGGTCGCGTGGCTACTGGCGTTGGGAAGGTGGGCGCTATGTGGCGGTGCATGGTCACTGGGAGCCGGAGCGCCCGGGTTATCGCTATGTGCATCCGCATTGGGTACAGCGCAATGACGGCTATCACTGGCAAGGCGGCGGTTGGGTTCGCTGACCGTTTTTCCGTAATTTAAATCGGCTTCTTCGTACCCAGAAGCCGAACTTCCCTGAGCAGCGCCGCGCCTAACTGGCCGGTGCCAAGCTCCTTGTAACCTACAGCTTTAACATCGCCATTCTCTTCCGCCTGGATGAGGATCACTGGTGTTTCCTTGCCGGTGCCTTCGTCGACATGCATGGCGTACTGCGGGATATCCAGCTTGATCGGCGTGCCTGCCGCCTTGCCCTTCACATTGATCAGAAACGCCGCACAACCGGTGTCCACATCCTGACTGGTAGCGGAACGCCCGCTGACGAAGCAGGTGTCGGGCAGGTCGGGCCAGGTGATGGCTTCGGCGAGGGAGGGCATCAGCGTCAGGAAAAGTAGCGGAAGTTTGCGCACTTTGGTTCTTCCAGATTTGGGTCAGTCGTCATGCATATGACGTGGATAGGCCAAAGGTTACGCGAACCGTGAAAGAGAGTTCCAGCCAGCCAGGAGGATTTTGATGCCTGTTTGGCGCAGGCGTGTGTCATCTGATCAATGCTGATCGGTTTGTCGAGGCAACGAATCAGACCTTTCAGCGCTTGAACGCTGACTGTTGTGGGTTGAGGCTCAGGTTTGTTGTTCATTGACCAGGTGCCTTGGGCAAAGTTTTGGATGCGCTGAGTAGCGCCAGGCGGTAAAAAGATAGCCCAACCGCTTTCTTCCCGGCATCGAATACTGCTGCTCAAAGAGATACAACATATGACCGACCGCCACCTCATCATCCCTACCTCCATGCACCCCATCGTCGAACGCGCCGGCTACGTCCCGGCGGTAAAAGTCGGCAAGACCTTGTACTGCGCTGGCCAGGTCGGCCGCACGGAAAACCTGGAAGTCATCACCGACCCCGAGGCGCAGTTCATCGC
The DNA here is from genome assembly GCF_019352905.1 of Pseudomonas sp. Xaverov 83. Classification (NCBI taxonomy): domain Bacteria; kingdom Pseudomonadati; phylum Pseudomonadota; class Gammaproteobacteria; order Pseudomonadales; family Pseudomonadaceae; genus Pseudomonas; species Pseudomonas sp. Xaverov 83. The sequence goes on from NZ_JAAAFU010000025.1 coordinate 130,300, forward strand.
AGCCTGGGAGAGCCTGCGGCTGGTATTGGAGGAGGGTGGGTGCACCTTCGAAGACGTGGTCGACATGACCACCTACCACGTGAACCTGAGTGAACACATGGCGGTTTTCCGTGAAGTGAAAAACCGCGTGTTCCCCCGAGGGTTGTGCGCCTGGACGGTCATTGGCGTATCAGAACTGGCCAATCCAGGCTTGCTGCTGGAGATCAAGTGCGTAGCGGTTCAGCGCTGACTCACTGCACCACGCGGTAGCACGGCACGTAGGCGGCGCCGCCTGGCAGTTTCATCCGGTGCTGCTCCACAAACGCCTTCAGCAACTCGTCCAGCGGCTTCATGATCGCCGGGTCGCCATGGATCTCATACGGCCCGTTCTGCTCGATCAGGCGGATGCCCTTGTCCTTGACGTTGCCCGCCACAATCCCCGAGAACGCTCGGCGCAGATTGGCCGCCAGTTCATGGGGCGGCAGGGCGTGGCTCAGTTGCAGGCTGGCCATGTTGGCATGGGTCGGATCGAACGGGCGCTGGAAGCCTTCGTCGATCTTCAGTAGCCAATTGAAGTGGAACGCGTCGTTGCGTTCGCGGCGGAACTGTTTGACCGCTTTCAAGCCGACGGTCATCTGCCGTGCTACTTCAGCCGGGTCGTCGATGATGATCTGGTAGTGGGCTTGGGCCGCTTCGCCGAGGGTTGCGCCGACAAACGCGTGCAGTTGTTGCAGGTACGGCGCGGCGTGTTTCGGCCCGGTGAGGATCACCGGAAACGGCACGTCGTGGTTGTCCGGGTGCATCAGGATGCCCAGCAGGTACAGGAACTCCTCGGCTGTGCCGGCGCCGCCCGGGAAGATGATGATGCCGTGGCCGACGCGCACGAAGGCTTCCAGGCGCTTTTCGATGTCCGGCAAAATCACCAGCTCATTCACGATCGGGTTCGGCGCCTCGGCGGCGATGATCCCGGGCTCGGTCAGGCCCAGGTAGCGCCCGCCGGTAATGCGTTGCTTGGCGTGGGAAATGGTCGCGCCCTTCATCGGGCCTTTCATCACGCCGGGGCCGCAGCCGGTGCACACGTCGAGGCTGCGCAGGCCGAGTTCGTGGCCGACTTTCTTGGTGTATTTGTATTCTTCGGTATTGATCGAGTGCCCGCCCCAGCACACCACGATCTTCGGCTCGACGCCCGGGCGCAGGGTGCGGGCGTTGCGCAGCAGGTGGAACACGTAGTCGGTGATGCCCTGGGAACTGCTCAGGTCGATGCGCTGGCTGTCCAGTTCGTTTTCGGTGTAGACGATGTCACGCAGGGCGCTGAACAGCATTTCCCGGGTGCTGGCGATCATTTCGCCATCGACGAAGGCGTCGGCCGGGGCGTTCAGCAGTTCCAGGCGCACGCCACGGTCCTGCTGGTGGATGCGCACTTCGAAATCTTTATAGGCGTCGAGGATGGTCTTGGCGTTGTCGATGTGCGCGCCGGTGTTGAGAATGGCCAGGGCGCATTGACGGAAGAGGGTGTAGATGCTGCCGGTACCGGCTTCGCTCAGTTGCTGGACTTCACGTTGCGACAGCGTTTCAAGGCTGCCTTTAGGGCTTACGGAGGCATTGATGACTTGTCTTTGGGGCATTCTGATTCCCTGAAAGCACGGCCACCGGACCATGCATAGCCAGTGGCTTGAGGATAGTGCGCGCCGTTTTCGGTCGCATTGGACTGGCATTTTCCCCGGCACTGGAGCCGAGCGCAAACACCGTCGCGCACCATCATGCCGCAGAAGTTACTGAATCAGCTTCCAGTTTTTGTAGAAAAACCGCCGCAAGGTAAAGACCGCTCCGGCAAAGCCCGCGATGAGGCCGTTGAGCAACGACGGCACCAGGGTTGGCCGCACGATATCGATAAACAGGCAGTAGCGCTTGGCGTCGTTCTTGTTGAAGGAGGCGTGCATCAGCGTGTCGTCGAAGATAAACAGCGGGTCATCGTGCCAGTAGTGCTTGTGCTTGCCGACCTGGATATAGACGCCGTCGTGATGGGGCGCCGGTGCCATGTTGTAGAGCACGCGGAACATCATGCGCAGCGGGCCGAAGTGAAACGAGGTGGAACGGTTTTCGTTGAACACCGACACGCCGATGGTTTTCACGTAGGGCAGTTTTTCCCGCAGTTGCGGGATATCCAGGGTGGTCTCGATCGGGCGGCCGTACCATTGGAAAAACAGCATGCCGCGTTTTTTCTCGGCCATGCGCTCATCCAGGTACTGGATGATCTCGTCTTTGTTGGCCATGGCGTCGTCGATCACCTTTTGCAGGTCTTCGCGCCAGGCCGGCGGCAGGTCGTTCATTTTATAAACGTGGCGATTACGCTGGCTCAACAAATCGAACAGCGTGTTGAACGGTGCCAGCAGCCAGGTATTGCGCCCGTTGCCGATGAAATACTTCTTGATGGTCGCGCTGTCGTACAGGCCATTGCGCAGGAAGTCATACAGCCCACAGAACACCACCAGCAGCAGAAACACCAGGGTGGTCTTCGGGAAGCAATAAATGAACAGCAATACGCCAAGGACCCAAGCGGCGGATGCCAGGCGTTTGCGGATGACACTCTTACTCATGAAACTGGGCTCCATCGGACGGTTTTCGATTGCTTCAGAACCGTCCGCGGTTGACTGGCAGGCCAGGCAAAGGAGTCAGTCAACCCGTGGGCATCATGCCCGAGCCGAAACATATCGAAATAATATGGTCATGATAGGGTGTTATCGCCCTCACGTGGCGTTTTAAATGCTGGAAATTTGTGAAGTCGCAGCACAGATTTTTACCGTTGTCCCCCTAAAATGCCTCGGCGGATGGTCAGGTCGGCGGTGTTGCGGATAGCATTTTGTGAACAGAAGATTTGCGACTATCGTGACGCTTCGGTTTTCCGGGCGTCATAGACCGGTACGATTGACGCTGTAATGGCCACCATTGGCCTTCGGCACCTTGGAAGAGGCAGAAATTTTATGATCATCAAACCGCGGGTTCGTGGCTTTATCTGTGTGACCGCTCACCCGGTTGGCTGTGAAGCGAATGTCAAAGAGCAGATCGACTACGTGACCGAACACGGTGCCATTGAAGGCGGCCCGAAAAAGGTGCTGGTCCTCGGGGCTTCCACCGGCTACGGCTTGGCTGCGCGCATCAGCGCTGCCTTTGGCTGCGGCGCCGACACCCTGGGCGTGTTTTTTGAGAAAGAAGGCGAAGAAGGCAAGCTCAGCTCTGCCGGCTGGTACAACAGCGCCGCGTTCGAGAAGTTTGCACTGGAAAAAGGCCTGTACGCCAAGAGCATCAACGGCGATGCGTTCTCTGACGAGATCAAGCGCCTGACCATCGAAACCATCAAGAAAGACCTGGGCAAGATCGACCTGGTGGTCTACAGCCTGGCCGCGCCACGCCGTACAGACCCGCAAGGCGTGGTGCACAACTCCACCCTGAAACCGATCGGCAAGGCCGTGACCCTGCGCGGCATCAACACCGACAAGGGCGTCGTGGTCGACACCACCCTTGAGCCGGCCACCCAGGAAGAAATCGACGGCACCGTGAAAGTCATGGGCGGCGAAGACTGGCAGCTGTGGATCGACGCCCTGCGTGACGCCGACGTGTTGGCCGAAGGCGCCAAGACCACTGCGTTCACCTACCTTGGCGAGAAGCTGACCCAGGATATCTACTGGAACGGCTCCATCGGCGAAGCCAAGAAGGACCTCGACAAGAAAGTCCTGACCCTGCGCGAAAACCTGGCGGCACTGAAGGGCGATGCCCGTGTGTCGGTACTCAAGGCCGTAGTGACCCAGGCCAGCTCGGCGATCCCGATCATGCCGCTGTACCTGTCGCTGCTGTTTAAAGTGATGAAAGAGCAGGGTACCCACGAAGGTTGCATCGAGCAGGTCTACGGCCTGTTCAAGGACAGCCTGTATGGCAAAGAGCCCAAGCTCGACGCCGACGGCCGCCTGCGTGCGGACCTCGCGGAACTTGAGCCGAAGGTTCAGGACGCGGTAGCGGCCCTGTGGAATCAGGTCTCTGACGACAACGTCAACGAGATCAGCGATTTTGCCGGCTACAAGGCGGAGTTCCTGCGCCTGTTCGGTTTCGAGATCGACGGCGTGGACTACGACGCTGACGTCAATCCGACCGTGAAGATCAAGGGCCTGGTTCAGGCTTAAGCGCTTGCGGTAACGAAGAAGCGGCCTCCAGGGGCCGCTTTTTTGTGCGCGTCATGCCAGACTGCGGCCGTTATCACACCCACGCTAACGGAGGATCTACATGACGATTCGTGCAGTCGTTTTTGATTTCGGCGGTGTCCTGTTCGACTGGAACCCGCACCATCTCTACCGCCAGCTGATTGCCGACGACCATGAGCGCCAGCAGTTTCTGGACACGGTCTGCACCCAGGCCTGGAACACCGAGCAGGACGCCGGGCGCAGCCTGGCCGAGGCGACCCGCACGCTGATTGCCGAGCATCCACAGCACGAACCCTTGATCCAGGCGTATTACGACCGCTGGCACGAGATGCTGCGGGGCGCATTGCCGGAGGGTGTGGCGATCCTCGAAGCCTTGCATGAGGCAAAGATGCCGCTGTTCGGCCTCACCAACTGGTCCGCCGAAACCTTTCCCTATGCCCGGGCCAACTACCCGTTCCTGCAATATTTTCGCGACATCGTGGTGTCCGGCGAAATCAAGTTGATCAAGCCCGATCCCGCGATCTACCACGCCAGCCTGGCTCAGGTGCGCGCCCATCTGCCGGATATCCAGCCGGGTGAAGTGGTGTTTATTGACGACGTAGCCGGCAATATCGAGGCGGCCATTGCGCTTGGTTGGCAAGGGGTTCACCACGTATCTGCCGCGCAGACCCGTGAGCGCTTGATCGAACTGGGGGTGAGCCTCTAGCGCGCCCATTTCTCCATGACGAAATCCACAAAGGCCCGCAGCTTGGGCAGGCGATAGCGATCCTGGGCGTACAGCAAATGCATGGGCCGGCTGGGCAGTTGGTAGGAGGTCAGTAATGCCACCAGTTTCCCGGCCCGCAGGTCTGGCTCGACCAGGGCGTCAGGCAACATCACGATGCCCATGCCTTCCAGGGCAGCCTGGCGCAAGGCCTGCGAACTGTTGATGGTCAATGAGCCGGAAACCGGAATTTCCACTTCGCCCTCTGCGCCGCGCATTCGCCACAACTTGTCGGCGTTGCGCCAATCGTCGGTCGCCGGGTAAGCGAACGCCAGGCAGTCATGTTGTTGCAGATCATCGGGGCGTTGAGGTGTGCCACGGCGCGCCAGGTACTCCGCAGAGGCGCAGAGGGTGATGGTGTAATCCTGCATGGGGCGGGCAATCAGGCTTGGAGCGTCCAGCTCGCCCAAGCGGATGGCCACGTCGAAGCCGCTGTCGACCATGTCCATCCGCTGGTTGCTCAGCACCACGTACAGCTTGATCTGTGGGTAGCGCCGGGAAAATTCGCTGAGCGCCGGTGCCAGGCGTTCGGTGCCAAAGGCCGGGGGGGCGGTGATCCGCAGCAGGCCCTTGGGCACGTCACTGTTGGCTTGTTCGGCCATCTGCTCGGAGTCGGCCACCAGGCCCAGCACCTCCAGGCAACGCTGGTAATAAATCCCGCCAAACTCGGTCAGGCTTTGCTTGCGGGTGGTGCGCTTGAGCAGGCTGACGCCCAGGCGTTGCTCCAGGGCGCGCAGGTGATTGCCGACCATGGTGGTGGACATGCCGCACACCTGCGCCGCCGCCGTCATGCTGCCGGCTTCCACCACTTTCACGTACACCGTCATCGCCTGGAACAGATCCATTATCAAGCCCTGATTTAAAGTGATTGCAGTGTTGTGCAGTTTATCCAGCTCAGGTGGCTAACGATACTGGTGCCATCACTACGATGCACTGGAGCCTGATGCCATGACCGCCGCCTGCCTGATGACCACTTATCAACCGTCGCCCCTGAGCTTTACCCGTGGCCTTGGCACGCGCCTGTGGGACCAGCAGGGCCGTGAATACCTGGACGCGGTGGCCGGTGTGGCGGTGACCAACGTCGGTCATTCCCACCCACGGCTGGTGGCGGCCATCAGTGAGCAGGCGGGTTTGCTGCTGCACACCTCCAACCTTTACAGCATCGACTGGCAGCAGCGGCTGGCCCAACGACTGACCCAGCTTTCTGGTCTGGACCAGGCGTTCTTCAACAACTCCGGTGCCGAAGCCAACGAGACGGCACTGAAACTGGCCCGGCTGCATGGCTGGAAAAAGGGTATCGAACAGCCGCTGGTGGTGGTGATGGAGAATGCCTTTCACGGGCGCACCCTGGGCACCATGTCCGCCAGCGACGGGCCTTCCGTGCGGCTAGGGTTTCAACAGTTGCCGGGGGATTTTATCAAGGTTGGCTTTGGGGACTTGAAGGCCTTGGAAGCCGTGACCCAGAAGTTTGGTGCGCGGATTGTGGCGGTGCTGCTGGAGCCGATCCAGGGCGAAAGCGGTGTGCAGGTCGCGCCGCCGGGTTATCTGAAAGCCTTGCGCGAGCACTGCACCCGGCAAGGCTGGTTGTTGATGCTTGATGAGATCCAGACCGGGATCGGCCGCACGGGTCGCTGGTTTGCTTTCCAGCATGAAGGCATCTTGCCGGACGTGATGACTTTGGCCAAAGGCCTGGGCAACGGGGTGCCGATTGGCGCGTGCCTGGCGCGGGCCTCCGTTGCGCAGTTGTTCACCCCCGGCAGCCACGGCAGCACCTTTGGCGGCAACCCGCTGGCCTGTCGCGTCGGGTGTACGGTGCTGGAAATCATTGAAGAGCAAGGCTTGCTGGACAATGCGGCGCAACAGGGCGAGCGGCTGCTGGCGCGCCTGCGGGTGGAATTGAGTGAGCATCCCCAGGTGCTGGCGATTCGCGGGCAAGGGCTGATGATCGGCATCGAGCTGGCAAGCCCGCATCGCGACCTGGCCCAGCGTGCGGCGCAAGAGCATGGCCTGCTGATCAACGTCACGCGGGGCAAGATCATTCGCCTGCTGCCGCCGCTGACCCTCGATGCCAAGGAAGTGGAAATGATCGTGCGCGCACTTTCCCGGTTGCTGGACTAGACATGGATGAGGCTGACGCGGAGCGTCACTGGCTGCATTCCCACGCAGAGCGTGGGAACGATCCTCAAACGGGGTAGCCGGAGCCCACCTGCACCCCGTTCAGCCATTCCTGATTCAGGGTCTCGGTATCCCCCAGGTAGTCCAGCAACCAGGCCATGGCCGGAGACAGTTTGTTCTGCGCCCACGCCACGCACGACGGGCTGGCGGGGAAGGGCCGGGACAGTTGCAGGGCACTCAGCTCGCCGCGGTCGATCCATGGCTGCACCAGGTGCGCCGGTGCCATGCCGACGCACAGGCCGTCCCGCAGGCAATCAATCGCCGAAGCCCAGTGCGGCACCACCAAGCGACGCTGGTTATCCAGGGTCCACGTGTCGCGCTTGGGCAGGTTGCGCGAGGTGTCGGTCATGCACAGGGAGGCGAAGGGCCGCAATTGGTCATCGCTGAGCAGGCCTTCTTCCGCCGCCAGCGGATGGCGGCTGCTGACCACGCACAGCCAGTTCAGCAGGCCCATGTCGCGAAACGTGAATTGACTGGCCACCGGCACCGCGCTGGTGGCGCCGATCACGATATCGGTGCGGTCATCGGCCAGGGCATCCCACACACCGTTGTACACCTCGTATTCCATCAGCAATTCCACCTCCGGGAACTGCCGATAGAAATCCAGCACCAGTTGCCGACAGCGCTGCTGTTTAACGATGGAATCCACCGCGACCTTCAACTGGCCACTCCAGCCATTGGCCACTTGCTGGCACAGCCGGCGGGTACCGAGCATTTTTTTCATGACGCCACGAGTTTCATCGACGAACAATTTACCGGCGGGCGTCAGCTCCACGTCCCGATGACGTCGGACAAACAGCGGCACTGCCAGCCACTCTTCGATTTGCCGCACGGTGTAGCTGATGGCCGATGGCACGCGGTGCAGTTCCTGGGCGGCGGCGCTGAAGCTGCCGTGGCGGGCCACCGCATCCACGACATCCAGGGAGTATTCAGACCACATGGGGATTGCCTTCAAAAATATTGATAAGAGTGTTCAATTATTATCGCTTCACAGGGAAATGCTCAGCTTCATAATAGGCGCCAGTCAGCAAATAGTTTGATGGCAGTTTATACAAGGCTTCAATGAAAAATTCTTTTGGATTCACCTGGTACCTGGCGGGGCTGAGCATGCTCGGCTATCTGGCCATGGATATGTACTTGCCGGCGTTTGGCGCCATGGGCGAGCAACTGCAGATTTCCCCCGGCGCAGTGGGCGCAAGCCTGAGTATTTTCCTCGCCGGCTTCGCTGTCGGGCAGTTGCTGTGGGGGCCGCTGTCCGACCGGCTCGGGCGCAAGCCGGTCCTGCTCACTGGCCTCTCCCTGTTTGTGCTCGGTTGCCTGGGCATGTTCTGGGTCGAGACCGCACCGCAACTGTTGGCCTTGCGTTTTGTCCAGGCGATTGGCGTGTGTTCCGCCGCTGTCAGTTGGCAGGCGCTGGTGATCGACCGCTACCCGGCGGACAAGGCGCATCGTGTGTTCGCCGGCATCATGCCGCTGATGTCTCTATCACCGGCCCTGGCGCCGCTGCTGGGGGCGCTGATGTTGAATCACTGGGGCTGGCAGGCGATCTTCGGTGTGTTGTTGGTGGTGTCGTTGCTCCTGCTGCTGCCTACGTTGTTTCTCAGACCGCTGCCGAAACGCCTGACAACCGATGCCGAACGTTCCCGACTCGGCTATGGGCAATTGCTCAAGTCGCGGGTGTTCACCGGCAACGTGATGATCTTTGCCGCGTGCTCGGCCAGTTTCTTTGCCTGGCTCACCGCCTCGCCGTTCATCCTCGGCGGCATGGGCTACAGCCCCAATGACATCGGCTTGAGCTACGTGCTGCCAACGCTGTCGTTCCTGATCGGTGGCTACAGTTGCCGCAGCGCGTTGCAGCGGTTCCAGGGCAAGACCTTGTTGCCGTGGTTGCTGCTGGCGTACTGCATCAGCATGGTCGCGCTGTACCTGGTCGCGACCTTGACCGTGCCGACGCTCGCCACCTTGCTGATTCCGTTCTGCCTGATGGCCCTGGTCAATGGCGCCAGCTACCCGATCGTGGTGGCGAATGCACTGATGCCGTTTGCAGAAAATTCCGGCAAGGCGGCGGCATTGCAGAACACCTTGCAGTTGGGGTTGTGCTTCCTGGCGAGCCTGATCGTGTCGTCGATGATCGACCAGCCGCTGTTGATCACTGCGATCGTGATGCTGGCGACCGCGCCATTGGCCGTGTTGGGCTACTGGCTGGCGCGACCGAAGGTCGACGATGGCGATGCCGACCTGGTGCGCGCCCGCTAGAAAGTCACTTCCATGTTCACCGTCGGCGTTGACGTGCGGCTACCCCGGCCGCCGTCCACGCCGAACTTGTTATGCCAATACTCGTAACCCACCCCCAGATACAGGTTCGGCTTGACGCTCTTTCCCGGGCGTACCGCCACCATCAGCGCGGCGCGCATCAGGGTTTCCGGCGCCGTATCGCGACCATGGAAGTCCTCGCCCTTTTCCCCGACGTGATTGATAAACCCCTGAAACTTCGCCCCGTGGTTGCCGATCTCGAAAGGCCGCATCCAGGTCAGGTTGAGCATGTAGGTATCGTCGAAGGTGTGGTCGGGTTCTTTCGCACCGGGGATGCCGGAATGGTTCCTTTCCTTGTAGTACATCAGGCTCAGGTCCAGCACGCCGACGGTGTTGAACTTCAAGGTCGGGCCAATCACCAGCGCACGTTTTTTCGCCGAGGCCAGGTTGTTGTTGCGGTTGGCATCAAAGCCGAAGGTGAGGGCGTAATCCTTGATCACCCCGGTGCCGAGCGGTACATCGAATACCCGTGAGGCGTACAGCTGGTGCCGGTACACGGCATACACTTCGCTGCCACCGTGGTCGGTGCCCTTGCGCGGGTCGCGGCTGTCGGACAGGAACACATCGAGGTTCAGGTAGTTGCTGCCGTACTGGTAGCCGCTGGCGTGGGTGAAGCTGTAGATACGCTTGCTGAATTCATCCGGGTTGTTCGGATTGGTGAACTGCTGGCCGTAGCGAAATCCTACGCTGTTGTTCATCCATTCCAGCGCGACAGCCTCCCCGCCGCCGAACAGGGTGAGTAATACGGTTGCGCCGTGCAGTGCCTTTTTCATTGTTTTAATTCCTTTGGCGTTTTGGCTCATGGCGACCGCGCAAGGGGCGCCGGGCGCAGTATCGGCACATCCGATGTGGGTTCCAAAGAACAGAATCTCGCCTGGGCCGATGCCGAAACGGCAGCACTGAAGCTGGCCTGGGAGTCAGGAAATACGCGGCGCCGAGGGCGTTTCCTGATGTTCGCGCAAGTTGATTTCTTCACTGAGCAGATGGGCCATCGCTTGTACCGCCATCGGCAAGTCCCGATCTTTGCGGGCGTACAAGCCGAGGTCGCTGAAGATCCCGCCCTGGTCGCTGAGTGGGATGTGCAAGAGTTCGCCACGGGCCAAATCGGCCTCCACGCCAATGCGCGTCTGGAACGCGATGCCCAGTTGCTGGCGCGCCAGTTGCCGGGCCAGTTCCATGGAGTTGCTCTGCAGCAGTGGCTTGTTCGCCGCCGAACGCTTGTGCAGCGGCGCGATCAGGTGATGAACCGAAAGTTCGCTCTTGGCCTGGATCACCCCGTGTTCACTGCAACGTGCATAACTCACGCACGCCTCGCCGGCCAATGGATGCCCCGGCGCCATCAGCGCACCCAAGCGGAAATGGCCGACACACACCTGGATCGTTTCGCTGCTGCGCGGTAACGCAAAAGCCAGCCCCAGGTCAGCTTGGCCGTTGACCACTGCGCCGGGAATCGACTGCGAACCTTGCACCGTGACGCCAATGGTCACTTTCGGATAGCGCTCACGCATGCGCTTGAGGGCGGCGGGCAGCAGTTCCACGGTGGCGCCTTCCACCGTGGCGATTTCCACATGGCCGGTCTGCACGCCGTTCAAGCCATCGAGTTCCCCGCGCACGCGCTCCACATCCTGCAACAGGACACTAACGTGGCGGGTCAGGATCTCACCGGCAGCGGTCAGGCGCAGCCCGCCGGGCAGGCGCTCGAACAGTGCCGCGCCCACTTCGTCCTCCAGCTTGAGGATCTGCCGGTTCACCGCCGAAGACGCCACATTCAGGCGGCGTGCGGCTTCGCGGATCGAGTGGCAACGGCGAACCATGTCGAAGTAGTAAATCGCCGGAGCGTGGATGCGCAGCTTGCGGTTGAGCATTTTTTTCAAGTCCTTGTGCGCAGCACTTCGAGCCACGGGGCAGGGCGGCTGAATGGATTTTTGTAACGCCGTTGGTGGTCTCTTTGTGAAACTGATTGTATACAACTCTATGGACATCCAATCTTTCTATTGCATACAGTGAGTGCACAACAAAAACAGAGAACCCCTCACCATGACTATCCCGAAGGCGTCACCGCAGCGGCCAGAAGACGAGAATCTCGGCGTCGCGGCCAACATGGCTTACGGCCTGCAGCATGTGCTCACCATGTACGGCGGCATCGTGGCCGTACCGTTGATCGTCGGCCAGGCGGCCGGGTTGTCCCCGGCCGATATCGGCCTGCTGATCGCCGCCTCGCTGTTTGCCGGTGGCTTGGCCACGCTGTTGCAAACCCTGGGGTTGCCGTTCTTCGGCTGCCAGTTGCCGCTGGTGCAAGGGGTGTCCTTTGCCGGGGTGGCGACCATGGTGGCGATCGTCGGCAGCGACGGCGCGGGCGGTATCCCGGCGATACTCGGGGCGGTGATGGCCGCGTCCTTGATCGGCTTGCTGATCACCCCGGTGTTCTCACGAATAACCAAATTCTTCCCGCCGCTGGTCACCGGGATTGTGATCACCACCATCGGCCTGACCCTGATGCCCGTCGCCGCCCGCTGGGCCATGGGCGGCAACAGCCGCGCGGCGGATTTCGGCAGCATGCCGAACATCGGTCTGGCGGCGTTGACTCTGGTGCTGGTGTTGCTGCTGAGCAAGATCGGCAGCGCGACCATCTCGCGACTGTCGATCCTGCTGGCAATGGTGATCGGCACAGTGATCGCGGTGTTCCTCGGCATGGCTGACTTCTCCAGCGTGACCCAGGGCCCGATGTTCGGCTTTCCCACGCCCTTCCATTTCGGCATGCCAACCTTTCATCTGGCGGCGATCATTTCCATGTGCATCGTGGTCATGGTGACCCTGGTGGAAACCTCGGCGGACATTCTCGCGGTGGGTGAAATCATCGACACCAAGGTCGACTCCAAGCGCCTCGGCAATGGCCTGCGCGCGGATATGCTGTC